>JAAYIY010000015.1 GCA_012523185.1 Clostridiales bacterium | reverse complement strand
TTCGTTAGATTATCTAAAAAGCGCAGGCAATACTTTGTGTATTGCCGAGCATTTTTGGGCGATATGACGGAAAAGATGCAAGCAAGCGTGCAACAAAGGCTTCAGCCGCTCATTGCGCGGTGTTGCCCTTGGTTGTTTTGTCGAAAAGGTCTTGCGTGTGCGCGCTTTAGGTGTCAAAACGTCACTTTAAAGGTGTGGCTGCCGGGTTTTGTAAAAACCTTTAAAACCGCTGAATTTTCGCCTGATTTTTCGATTTCATATCTGCCGTCCGCCTCGATTGCGGCAGCCTGCTTGTGTAAATATATCTCGGTCGGCACATCAAATTCCCGCTCCTGCTCAAACGAGAGATTAAATATGTCCTGTTCGCGGTCATAAGAATAGCCGGTGATATTTCCGGTGACGGCTCTCGGATAAGGTCGGCAAAGGACATCCTCCATTATAGGCATGTTTAAAAGACCGTCGAAGTATGTCCAATAGGTGTTGCTCCACTTGTTTTTGTCAAACATGTCAAGTATGTATTTGACGTGCGGGAACCAGTCCGTCCCATCCGACATTCCACCCCATTCGCCGACAATGACAGGAACATTAAGCCTTTCCTGAGTGCGTTTATGCTCGTCAAAGATTGCCTGAACTCTTGAGTTGAGAGCATATTTGTAAAGGGGTGTGTCAACGGCGAAATCGTAGCCGTGAGGGGAAAAGCACTGCTTTTCCTCACTCTGTCCGCCAACCATGACAGGCGTGTTTGAGCATGGTATCCCAAGATTTGAATAATAGCAGTTGCCGACAAATATGATCCCGTTGTCCGTCACTTTTCGGACGACGGCGGCAGTCTTGTTTATAAAGGGCATATATCTCTTTGTGTCGAACTCGGCTATTAAAGCGTGTGCCGGTTCGCCGACTTTTTTAAGGATTTCACCGTCGTAGCGCTCAAGCACCTTGTGTCTCTTTTTGCCGCTCAACGCGTCTGAAATCATCCCGAGCTTATCAATTCTTTTGTCTGTCAATGTCGTCTTTACAACGTTCGCGACAAGCTTTTTAAAAACTTTGCCTCCGTCTTTTCCGGGAAAAGGCTCGTTTAAAAAGTCGAAGCCGAAAAGCGCCGGATGATCCTTTACCGTGCCGGCGACGTGCGCCCACATATCGGCAAAATGGTCAAGCAGGCCTTTGCCGCCGACTTCCTTGTTTGCCCAAAAGTTATCAAACGCCCTGTGGCAGGCTTTGCCCCAAAAATAAGGCTCCGCCCAGACAAACTTGTGAGGTTTTGCCTTTAAATTGTCTGTCAGCACCGCCCACTTCGGCGCACCGTCCCCCGAGCCGTTAATCTCGCTTGAATAAAGGTCTTGATGCATATCTAAAAAAGCATAAATCCCCTTTTCGGCGCACCTGTCAAGAATCTTGACAATAGACGCCAGCGCAGGCTCGTTGTATTCGCCCGGTGATGGCTCGATAACTCCCCATGTCGTGCCAAGCCTTATTATGTTAAAACCTCTTTTGGCAAACTCGTCGATCCATGACAAGTCGTCTGCAAACGCGACGCTGTCTTTTCCGGGCTTATACGGCTCCTTGTCGACAACATTAATGCCGTTAAAAATGCGCTCGCGCCCGTGCGTGTCGTAAAAAGACTTGCCCCTTGAAATTATTTTTTCCATCTCTCTCTCGCTCCTTATGCTTCAAAAGTAATCTTTTTTATTACGGTCTTTGAAAGGCAGTTTCCATCGGAGGCTCCGCCGCCGCAGTATGCAAGCAGTACCGTGTTCTTGCTCAAAAAGTGCATCGCCGGATAGCAAAACCCTCTTTCGGCGTCGTCCTCAATAACGGCTTGCCCGCCGAAATCAACGCCGTTTTCGCAAGCTGCCATAACAAGGGGCGTTCTGCCCGCCGTTATCCACCTTTCCGTGTCTGTCTTTCTGCCGTTGAAGTTCGGAATGGGGTTCCACACGGCAAAATATATGCCGCTGTGCGGATTTACCGCTATTTTCATCGGTGAATTCGGCGATGTGAAGTTTGATGTCCGCGGCGGGAACCAGCCGACGCCGCCGTCGATTGAGACGCTTTCATATTGATACATTCTGTCTGTCCTGAAATAAGCGTATAAA
The DNA here is from genome assembly GCA_012523185.1 of Clostridiales bacterium. Taxonomy (GTDB): domain Bacteria; phylum Bacillota; class Clostridia; order Oscillospirales; family Acutalibacteraceae; genus UBA1425. The sequence continues at coordinate 21,431 of JAAYIY010000015.1, read as the reverse complement.
ACGCCGCCGGGAAGCTCCGCGACGCCCGGCTCTTGAAGTCCTGTTTCTGTCTCCCTGTTGCCGTATAAGGCAAGCGGACATTTTGTTTCGCTCCATGTGCTGCCGTCGTCGTCGGAAAAAAAGAAGGTGCAAATTGCGTAGCTCTCCGAACAGATAAAACCCTTGCCGTCAGTGCCCGAGCGGTGAAACGCAGCCGGTATAATTATCCTGCCTGATGAAGTTCTCAAAACTCGGCTGTTATTAACGACATAATAGCCCGGGTATGATTGAGGTATGCATCCCGACGGCTCTCCGAAGCTTTTTGACTCATCCTTTGAGCGTCTCAAGACATAAGACGATTCGCCGCTGCCGTCGCTTTTTACAAGATAAAACAAGCCGACATCGCCGTTACCCATGCGAAGCAGGGAAACGCTCATAATGTTTCGCACGCCGTGATTCGCCGCCCGCGCAAGTATGACAGGTTCGCTTGAAAAGCTGCTCCCACCGTCATGCGAAAAAACAGCCGCGATATCGCAGGGAGAATGGTCGTCCCTGCCGCCCGTGTATCTGCTGTAAGCGAACATAATTGTTCCGTCGCCAAGCGTTATGAAGTCCCCCTCGCTGTTTCGCGGGTTGCCGTCCGACGGCGGCAGTGATAAAACTGTTTCAGATGAGGTTATTTTGATATCCATAAAAACCCCCATAAAACTTTATTGCTTTTGAAAAATATAATTGTCAATTAAATACTAACACATTTTTAAAAGATATTCAATATAATCAGACCGATTTTTTAATCTGAACATCCTCTGAACACACAGCATTTTTAGCCTTTTTTTGTTTCTTCACATCTTTAACGTTTCTCCCCTTCTTTTACGTTTCTTCTCGTTTTTAAACGCCGCGCGTCAAGGTTGTATATGTCCCCAAATAATTTATTAAGAAGATTGAGAAAAAACAGACGTTGCTGATAAAAAACATTTCAAAGAAAAAACGAACGCGGTCGGAAAAAATTTGAAACAGTGTTTTCGTAAGCTTGATAATAATGACCGGATAGTGTATAATAATGCTTAATATTGTTTTATGATGATAAAAAACCATATTAAAGGGAGAAGTTTTTATGAAAAAAAACGTAAAAAGGGCCATTTTCGGCGCGGCGGGCGTGCTTGCCGCGGCAAATTGTGTCAAGGCTGCACTTCATAACCCCGACAAAGTTGACTATGGCGAGTTCCCCTGCGAATCCGTAAATGAGGCCCGCGCCTTGGCGAACCTCAGCGAGGCTATAAGAATACCCACGATTTCAAACCCCGATAAATCGCTTGTCGATTGGTCGCAGTTTGAAAAGTTTCGCGATTTTCTTGACAAATCCTACCCGCTGATAACAGAAAAGCTTGAAAAAGAGATTATCACCGAAGCAAGCATCATATACCGCTGGAAAGGAAAAAACCCGGAGCTTCTCCCGATTGCTCTGCTTTCTCATCAAGATGTCGTTCCCGTGTCCGAGGGGACGGAGAGCGACTGGGTGCATCCGCCTTTCAGCGGCTTTAACGACGGTGAATTTATTTGGGGACGCGGCGCGCTCGACATGAAAAATCACCTTGTTTGCGTTATGGAAGCCGTGGAGACATTGCTTGAGGAAGGGTTTGAGCCCGAATGTGACGTTTACCTTCTTTTTGGGCATGACGAAGAAGTCGTCGCCTCCGACTATGCAGGCGCCAAATCCATTATGGAAACACTTCAAAGCAGAGGCATAAGGCTTGACAGCGTCATAGACGAAGGGGGAGCCATCCTCCCTGTCAATGTCAAGGGCATCATAAACAAAAAGCTTGCGGGCATAGGCATAGCTGAAAAGGGCTATGCCGACATACAGGTTTCTGTCAACCACAGGGGCGGGCATTCGTCGCAGCCGCCGAAGCACACAGGTCTCGGACTGCTTGCGGACGTTATTAAGGATCTTGAAAAAAACCAATTCGACTCAAAAATGGAGCCGTTTCTTTTTGACTTGTTCGACAAGATTGGGCGCAGCGTGTCATACCCCGCAAAGCTGATAACGTGCAACCTTCCGCTCCTTAAGCCCTTGGTGCTCGAAATTTTAAAGCAGATTCCCCCCGCCGCCTGCATGGTGAGGACGACGACGGCGGCGACGATGGCACAGGGAAGCCCCGCCGCAAACGTGCTGCCGCAAATATCCTCCGTGGTCGTCAATTTCCGTCATATGCCCGGGACGACAACAGACGACATTGTTAAGCATATCAAAAAAGTCGTCAGAAATAAGGATATTGAAATCAAGGTTTTAAAGTCCAAGGAGCCCTCAAAGTTTTCGCCCACCGATTCGCGTTCTTTTAAGGTTATCGAAAAGCTTTGTATGCAGTCAAATCCCGACAGTATTGTCGCGCCTTACCTTGTCATGGGCGGCACGGACGCCAGCTTTTATGAGCCGATTTGCGACAATATTTATCGCTTCGCGCCTTTTGTGGTCAGCACAGAGCTTCTGCTCTGCACTCACTCGACGAATGAAAGAATCCCCGTTACGGCAATGAAAGAGGGCGTCGAGTTTTTCAAGGCATATATAAGGCAGCTTTCAAGCAATTAACAGGTGAATAAAATGAGTTCAAGCAATAAAAATGTTGCTAAGCCGTTTTCGTGGGATGATAGCGGCGTCATATTTGTAATCAAAAGCCTGCGGCAGACAAGCGGCGCCCAGTCAGTCGCATCCCTCATGAACGCGCTTGTTTCGGCAGGTCATAATGTTTATCTTATCACTCAATCAGAGCCGTCGGGCGATGATTTTGTGAGCAACGACAGGGTCAAGCGTTTTGCCGTCGACACATATGAGACAAAAGGTTTCACCGTTGAGGAATCGTTCTTTAAAATCATCGGTGAGCTGCCTGTAAAGACAGTCGTCTTTGCCGGTGATCTTTACAAAAACACGGTTAATCTTTTTCAGACGGCGCAAAAGCTTGGCAGATGCACGCTTTTCGCCACTGACAGATCACCGTTCGCTTATATCTGCTCCGGCTCGGAAAAGCTTTCAATCGACTGTCTTTATATGATTCAAAATGCCGACTGCGTCATCACGCCGTCGGAAACCGACGCAAAAACAATTTCAAAGCTTGGCGCTAAAAAGTCTGTGTTCCTGCCCTTTTACTTTCCTTATTTTGATAAGGAGGTCGGAGCAGCCAAACTGAAAGGCAGGCGTGTCGTGTTTTACACGACATATGCCGGCCGCAACACAAGGAACATACTCACCGCTCTCGCAAGACTTCATGAGCGCTATGGCGACATGACTGTTAAAATGGTAATATACACAGGTGTTAGGAATTCGCCTGTGCTTGAGTCGCTTGTGGAAGATGTCCGAAGCTCAAAGCTTTCAGATTTTATCACCATTGAAACAGACGTCCTGAAGCCCCTTCGGTTCCTGCGTGAAGCCGATGTGTCAATCACTTATTCGCACTTGATTTATATGCCGGAAACAGTTACCGAAAGCATATGCGCGGGCATACCGGCAATTAACGCGCACGACGGAGCTTACATGAGAGACTCATCGCCCGCGATTAACATTAACGCCGCGGATGATGTCGAAATTGAAAAAAGCCTTGAGCGTTTTATGCAGGCTGAAAACCGTTTGTCTTATTCAAAGGAGGCAAGAAAGCTCCTTGACCCGGACTATCGCCGCGGCCTTTCAAAAAAGTGGAGCGATTTGTTATGCGAAACGCTTTCGGAGCATAACAATTATATTGAACGTCAAAGCGGCGAATACCTGTCCTTGCTTGAAAAAACATCAGAGCTTTTAAGCGGCGGCGCCACAGCCTCCGACGCTGTAAAAAAGCTTATCTGCGGCTATGTCCCCGTATCCGGCATCGTGGGTTCACTGCTGTCATGCGGTGTCCCCGCCCCTGATGTCATTAATGCTTTTAAAAATTCAGACCTTTTCGGTCAGCGTGATTACATTAAGCTGACTCAAAAGGCGGACTTTTTTGCCGCGTGCGAAAAGTTTTGCCGCGACAAGCCCAAAACCGCTAAGCTGACTGAAAACATTGTTTTGTTTTTGGCGTCTTCCGGAATAGCGGCAAAGGAAATCCCGGCCCGCGTTTTCCCCGTCTGCATAGACGAAAAACAGGCGGCGGCCGTCATATATGACACATATTCCATTGAGCGCGGTCTTTATGATATAAGAATACCAAACGGCGAAAACACAGGCGAGTATTCCGCTATGTTCCCGGAGCATTTCAACATGCTTACCGCATTCAAAACATTTTCACTCGAAAACTCCAATTTATTTAAATACAAGCGTTTTCCCCTGCTCGGAAAGGTCACGCGCTTCCTAAAGTGGTATTCCGCGCCTTATTCGGAGCATGGCATAATCGGCAAAGCCCTTCTTTTCCCGTCGCGCGTTTTTTCAAGGCTCAAAAAAGCTGTCCTCAACGCGGGAAGGAAAAGGCTCTCAAAGCGAAGGATTGCAGAAGTAAGGCCTGAGGATGTCCGCAAAATTCAGCTGATGGTTTTGCATATTATGCTTGAGTTTGAAAAAGTGTGCAAAAAACACGGGCTGCGCTATTATCTTGCCGGCGGAACATTATTAGGCGGCATCAGGCACAAAGGCTTTATACCGTGGGACGACGACATGGACATCACAATGCCGCGCCCCGACTACGATAAGTTTTTAAAAATCGCAAAAAAGGAGCTTCCGCCCGAATTTAAGGTTGACAAAGACTGCGTGCCTTTCTGCCACAACAGAATCGAGTACAAAGACACAAAATTTGACACGTTCTGGCGAAACGGAGGAGTCTTTCTTGACATCCTTGCCCTTGACGGCAGCCCGGACGACATAAAAAGCCGAAAAAAACACGAGGCAAAAACAAAATATTGGCGCGCCTGGATGCTCGAAAAAGCACGCCCCCTGCCTGTGCTGACAAGTCAGCGGGAAGTCCAGCTTCAATATCTGACCCGCCTTGCCGCAAGGCTTCTGCCGCGGCGTTTTCTCAAGTGGCGCTGGCAGAGCTGGGCATCAAGATACGACTGCGACAAGGTCTCAAGCTGGGTGTGTCTGCCCGCCAGCATATATACATACGAACAGGAGCGCTTCCCGAAGGAGTTTTGGGGCGAGCCTGTGATGATTGAGTTTGAGGGTCACACCATGCCCACAATGAGCCGCTGGGAGGATTACCTTGTCTGCCATTTCGGCAACTACATGAAAGAACCGCCCGAAACACTTCGCAAATCTCACCACTTCATTTATGAATACAGCCTTGGGGAATATGAAGACATTTCTGTCGACGAGCTTGAAAAGAGGTTTGTCCCGAAAAACAATCACCAATAGTGAAAGCGTGGCGTTAAAATGACGGTTTATAATAAAAAAGAGTTATCGGACGACAAAGGCAGGCTGTTTTATTTCGACAACGCCAAGTTTATTTTAATCTTCCTTGTCGTTCTGGCTCATGCCTTGTCGCCGCTGCAGCAGGGCAGCAAGTTTTGCGGCGTCGCATGGTCTGTGATAAACTATTTCCACATGCCGACCTTGATATTCATTTCCGGTTATTTCGCAAAAAGATACATATCAAGCGCCCGCGTTATCAAAGTCCGCCGCGTCGTCACTTATATCATCCTTTTTGCCGTTTCACAGATTTGCGTATCTCTTTTTGAGCTTTTTGTTCTCAAACAAAGCTTTCCGCTAAGCCTTTTAAATGCCCGAAGCTCTCTCTGGTTCCTCCAGTGCCTGATAGCATGGTACATATTGCTGCCGATTCTTGATTATTTTAAGCCGTCGTTCATTCTTCCTTTTACATTCATTTTCGGGCTTATGGTAGGATATGAGACAGGCGCCGCCAACTTTTTAGCTATTTCAAGGGCATTTGTGCATTTACCTTTTTTTATGGCGGGATACTATTTCAAGCAAGAATGTTTTCAAAAGCTGTCCTCGCGCAAATTCAAAATCATGGCGGTCGCCGTAATCGCTATCATAATCGCCGTATGCGCCGTTTTCCCCGAAACCTCCATATCAAAAATCATCACCTGCAATTACGCTTACAAAAAAATCGAAGCGCTGAAAGACTTTCCGTTTTGGCTGAATTGGACTGCAAGACTTTTTTTCTATGTTATCGCTTCGCTGCTCGGCTTGTCCTTTCTTTCGATTGTGCCGCGCGGAAAGGCAATTTTCACCTCGCTCGGCTCAAAAACATTGTCGGTTTACATTCTCCATCGATTCCTTTATCTTGCCTATTTGCAATATAAGTGGTATCTGTCTTTTAAAAGCGCTCGCGGAATCGCTGCTGTCAGCCTTATCGCCCTCATTATCACAATCCTATTTTCTGTGAAGCCGTTTACAGTGCCCTTTGATTTTCTGCAAAAAATACGACCCGAATTTATTTTAAAATCAAGCGGCAAGGGTGATGATTTAAAGAATTCATAAAATTTAGCAAAATTAACGGAAATATTTCAAAATTTATTGAATAGGTATTGACACAAACATCAGTTTATAGTATATTGTATAGCGTTGCGGATTTGATTTTTCGCCGATTAACGGGAGCATAGCTCAGCTGGGAGAGCACTTGCCTTACAAGCAAGGGGTCACAGGTTCGAGCCCTGTTGTTCCCACCAGTGGCCCGGTAGTTCAGTTGGTTAGAACGCTAGCCTGTCACGCTAGAGGTCGACGGTTCGAGTCCGTTCCGGGTCGCCATCATATTTGCCTCTGTAGCTCAGTTGGTAGAGCAGTGGACTGAAAATCCACGTGTCGCTGGTTCGATTCCGGCCGGAGGCACCAGTGCCGCGGATGTAGCTCATCTGGTAGAGCGCCACCTTGCCAAGGTGGAGGTAGCGAGTTCGAGCCTCGTCATCCGCTCCATTTATCTTTAAATCGCCGGCACCATAGCCAAGTGGTAAGGCAGAGGTCTGCAAAACCTTTATTCCCCGGTTCAAGTCCGGGTGGTGCCTCCAGAAAGCAAGCGAAAGCCCTTGATATTGTTGTTTTTCAGCCATATATCAAGGGCTTTTGTTTTGCGTTTTTATGTTTACGTTTTTACGTTTGTGTTTTTGATTTTGATTTTGCTTTTGCGTTTGCTTTTGCGTTTTTGTGTTTTCCCGCTTATCTTATCAGCCACCCATATTCTTTTCTGCAATCTAAAATATAATCTGAATCTTCACACGAAGAAAAGAGGCTTCAGAGTCCGGGAACTGGATGTTAGTGGGCAGGCTGTAGGGGTCTTGCTTTATGAGTCCAGCAAACTGTCAAAATCATATTGTTTTACATATGCCGCCATGCCGTCCAACACTGATTCATAATTGTCTGTCGTCAGCAAGTTGTCACCGCTCTGAAAAGCAGAAAGCATATATTTGTTGTATTCCGTGCAGTAGTGACTTTTGTCCTTATACTTGTCAAGGTCTGAAATCTTTTCATATTCATTTTGGAAGTAATATATATTTACGTTGCTGTGTTTTAAAAGCTCGGCATATACTTGTTTCAGCGCGCATACGGTGGCATCCAGCACGCCGCGGCACATGAGACCGTGCCAGTACAGGATGCTGTAAGGCGGCGCGAAAAAGACAAAATGTATTTGCGGATTGTCCTCCACAAAAGGCAGAATCACATTGCAGAATGCTTCCGCATGATCTAAGAAGTGTTGATTGTCATAGACGATGTCGCTTGTTTTATATGTATAGTCGCTCATTACTTCTTCTTTTGAAAATATGAATTTTTTGTTACGATCCCACGCATGCATTTCATAAAAATCATAGTCAACATATCTTTTATAGCTGAAGTATATGCGGGTATATGTGAGTAAAACGTCTTTATTTAACAGGTATTTGATGTCGTTCAGCAGATTGTCATCTGTAAGATACTCCGGGATTTTGTCGGTTTTCCCCACCAGCGCGGAATCTCCGGTGATTGTAAAATTATCCAACCCGTAATAAACAGTATTAAGAGCGTCGTTGTTTTGTATCGCGATATTAAGCAACGCTGAATAATCTCCGACTACTCCCCCGTCATAAGCAAGCCGAATTGCTTTGCAGTCAAAGGCTTCGTCAAACCACCACGCCCTGAAATTCTGAACCATTGAGCTTCCCGTAATCAGTGTGTCATATTCGGTGTGTTTAGCAATGCCGGTGTTCTGATAGTTCGGAAGCTGATAAATAATCTTTGTCATGTCTTTGTCCGCTCTGTAATGATTAAACGGGTCAACAACATACACAAGTCCGCAGATGCCGATAATCAGAGATAAAATAACACAAAGGGCGGAAATAACAAATTTTTCGTACATTGAAATCACCTTAAAAATTAAAATACAGGAAAGTGCTGACACCGGAAAGGGATATTAACGACCAAATAACGGCAATGACTGAAAACGACCATGTTTTGAAATCAGGCTTGAAGGTTTCCAGCCGCTCATTAAGGTTCTTCATTTTAACGCTTGCAAAGACAGCGAATGCGAAACAGAGAACGAGCAAAACCAAGGTGTAAGTTTGTGCCGCGGACTCGGAAAACTTTGAAATAATCCATGACACACATGAAAACTCGGCTGTTTGAAACACATCGATAAAATCAGACCGTATCGCGCCGAAATTGCAGGAGAATATCCGCGTCAAAAGACGGTTGGCGTCCGCGATGGAATCCGAGCGGAAATATACCCAAAGCAGATTTGTGCATATAAAGGTCAGAATCCACATTACAAACGGCGCCTTTTTCTTAACATAGCTTATCTTGTCGGAAAATAGTTTTGATATGATAACCAAAATCCCGTTCAGCGCGCCCCACAAGAAAAATGTCCAGTTTGCGCCGTGCCAAATGCCGCTGGCCAAAAACACGATGAAATAATTTACATATGTCCTGACAGCGCCTTTTCTGTTTCCGCCCAAGGGAAAGTAAAGATTTGTTCTGAAAAATCGTGTCAAAGAAATGTGCCAGCGTTGCCAAAACTCATTCATATCAAGCGATTTATACGGTGAGTTAAAATTCTGTGGGATGTGGATGTTAAACATCAAGCCAAGACCTACAGCCATGTCACAATATCCGCTGAAATCGAAATAAATCTGAATGGTGTAAGACAAAACCGCAAGAATGGCATTTGTTGAATCAAGGTATGCAATTTTTTCAAACCCGATATTTGCAAGGTTGCCGAATGTGTCCGCAATCAAAACCTTTTTGGCAAGACCGTATGCAAATGCAAAAATGGCTTTTGAGAAGTTTTCGCTGCTAAATCGGAATCGATTCTCGTTCTGAAACTGCGGGATGATTTCGTCGTGAAGCACAATGGGACCTGCAATAAGCTGCGGGAAAAACACGACAAACAGAGCGTATTCCGGGAAAGAGTATCGCGGAACAAGTCCTTTGTAGCTGTCCACGACAAAGGAAAACTGCTGAAAAGTGAAAAAACTGATGCCGAGGGGCAGCACAAGATGTTTGACGACAAAATCTGTCCTCAACAAGAGGTTCACGTTTTCTGTGCAGAACCCAAGATATTTGTAGTTAAACAACACGGAAATGTTCGCAATAATGCCGATAATCAGCAAAGTTTTTCTTACTTTTGGGCCGCGGATTTTGAAAAAAAGGATATAAAGCAGATAGTTGAACAAAATGCTTATAACAATAATGTAAAGGTATTTGATGTTAAAGTAAGCGTAAAACCAAAGGGACATCCCCAGCAGAAAAAGCTTCGGCAGATTATATCTTTTTGTCTTTCCGAGGAGATAATAACCGCATACTGTCAAAGGTAAAAACAAAAGAATGAATATGTATGAGTTAAACAACATGGCATTTTTCCTCCATAATCAGACACCATATTATGATATAACAAAGAAACAATCCTCTGTAAAGAAAATGTGTGCAGGCGCGAATCGCTAAAGGTTTCGTTTGTTTTAAAACAAGAAATACGCCCTGCTTTTTAGCGCAAATGCTATCCCGAAATCTCGGCACGGCATCTTCATTGTCAAAAGCCTTTGCTTTTGACACATATCACGCTTCATAATCTTCTTCTGACAAGATACGATGCTGTTGCAAAAAGCATTATACAATTTATGACAATTTCTATTATAACATATCTAAATCGAAAAGTAAATTCCCCCAAGGCAGAAGATTTTTTGATCGTCCTGCATGTCGATAATGATATAAAAATCCCCGCAACGGCTTAGCTTTTTGCTGTAAAAATTGCCGATGCGGGGAAGCGTTTTATACGTTATGCTTCGGAGCTTTTGCTTTTTGTTTTCCGACAGTCATAAGCTTGGTTAGGCAGACATTTTTAAGGCAGCACCGCACAATGATTGTTGCGCGGTGTTGCCTTAAATCATTCGGTTGATTCCTCTTTGCCGGAGCCAATGCTCAAAAGAAGGTTTAGCGCTATGCCGAATATTGCGGCGCCCGCGATGCACGGCACGTTAATCCCAAAGAACGGTATATTCCCTCCGTAAACATATTGTCCTCCGATGCCGATGACCATTATCGAAGCTATAACGGCAATGTTTGCCGACGAGAACATATCTGCTTTTTTGTCTATGAGGATGGCGATTCCCTGGGCGGCTATCGCGCCGAAAAGATAAATTTCAAGTCCGCCGATGACGGCAAGCGGGATGCCGTAAATAACCTGTATCAAAGGCGTGAAGCAGGAGATGAACATCGCGATAATTGCCGCGGCGATTAGCACGGGGACTGAAAACACCTTTGTTATCGCCATGGTGCTGATGTTTTCACCGTAATTAGTGCCGGCAGGCCCGCCGATTATGCCTGTTATCATGTCGCCGATGCCGTCGCCGATGAGGTTTAAATGAAGGCTCTCTATGAGCTTATATTTTTTGCTTGATTTCTTTTTTGAGGCGGCGTTATTTACATATATGTCAAGCTGATACATATGCGCCGTTGACTCCGGGATTGTCGCTATGGCGATAGGCATAATCGCGGCGATTGAGGCGCGCGCGATTTGCGGATTAGAAAAGTTCGGAAAGGAAAACTTCGGCACGGCAAAAGGTCCGAAAGAATATATTGACTCTATGGCGTCGCCGCTTATGGCTCTGAAAAGATTGTAACCTGACCCGCCTATCCGATAAATTAAAACGGCGGCAAGGCAGCCTGTCGCCGCGCCGAGCAGCAGCGGAAGCTGGCCGAGAAAGCCCTTGAGGTAGCGCGAATAAATAATTGTCGACAGGAGGGTTACGAGGGACACAACCCAAACCCAGTTTGAATTAAACACTGTGGCGGCGACTCCGTCCGCCAACGCTTTGGGTGCGGCGTCGGAAAGAGCGTTGCCGGCAAGCGTCAGCCCGATAATCATTGCTATGGGCCCTGTAATTGTGGGCGGCAGCACCTTTTCGATTGCCTTGATGCCCGCAAATTTCACAACAAGTCCTGCGGCGATTGAAACAAGTCCGGACATTACGATTCCGACTTGCGCGTACTCGATCGCCGACTGCGGCATTGCGAAAAATCCCGCTTCGCCGTTTAAGAATCCGTTTAGCTGTGAAAGCTCGTCTGCTGTCAACGCGTTTGCCACAGTTTCGCTTGTCATCAGCCCTATTACGGCGGAAAGATAAGAAAAGCTGGAGCCGTAATAAAGCGGAATCTTTCTCCCTGTGATCATAATGAAGCACAATGTCGCCAGACCGCTCGCGAAAATAGTGGTGGACACCTGAAACCCTGTGATGAGAGCGACAGTGACAGTCGCCGGGAACATTACCACAACCTGTTGAAGCGCGTAAAGCATCAGCTTCCAGGGTGCCGGTTTTTCGTCCGGCAGATAGACCGCCGCCTTTGTGGGACTTGCCATTTTTGCACACTCCTTTTTTTGCGGCCGCGCCGCCTGTATATTTTAAAAACAACCATTAAAAAGACGAGCAGAGACTTTTCGGCAATTAAGCGCCGCATATTTTCACAAGCCGTTTACAGATTTTTAATATTATATCAGACTTCTTTTGATTTTACAATGTATTGCGCAAGAAATTATTCATAAACGGTTCATAAATGTTCTTTTTTGGAGATTATATGATTTTGATGAAAATATATGCTTAATTTTTTATAGTTTGGCTAATAAATGCTTGACTAAGTTCCCCTTTTTAGTTAGTATTTTACTATGACTGTAATTTGATTGACATGAGGAGAGGTATTATGAAAAAGTTGCTCAAGTCTGTTTTGTGCGTGTTTCTAATCTTATTATTGGTTTTGCCCGCCGCTTTATCGGCAATGGCAAACACCGGCGACGGCTTGTCCGTTTGGGTAGCCGCCGATTTGCATTACAGACCGCAAAGCGCACTCGAGCCGATTGAAACGCAAAACAATCTGCCGGGCGATCCGCTTTACAGCCATGTCAACACAAAATCCATGCTGACATATGAGGCGGACGCGATAATCGACGAGTTCCTGTCGAGGTTTGAGGCGTCTTCAGTCGATTATTTGCTCATACCCGGTGATTTGAGCGAAGACGGCCACTGGGTCGAGCATCTCGCGATTGCTCAAAAACTGCGGGACTTTAAGGCGCGCAGCGGAAAAAAGATTTATCTCATACCGGGCAACCACGACATAAGAACGTCGGCGTCAAAAAACCGCTTGGATTTGTCCGACTTTTTGGAAATCTATTCGGATATAGGATATGACGACACTCTTGCGCGCCACGACGGCACCGCGTCATACACTGCCGAGCTGGACGGCAAATATCGGCTGCTTGCCATTGACGCGTGCATTTACAGGGAGGACGGCGCTGAAATCGGTCCCGATCTCCTTGCATGGGTTGAGGAGCAGACAATTACCGCAAAACGTGACGGAAAAATGCTTGTGGGCATGATACATCACCACTTGCTTGAGCATTTCAGCATTGAGGGCATCGCCGGGAACCTTTTGTGCGTTGATAATTACAGAAGCTTGGCAGAGCAGTTTGCTGACTGGGGGATTAAATGCTTTTTTTCAGGTCACGGTCACGCCAACGACATTTCCGCCGCCACGACAAAAAAGGGCAACAGAATTTTTGATATTGAAACGGGTTGTCTCATAACCTATCCAAACGCATACCGCGAAGTGCGCTTTTCCGACGCTGCCGTCGATATCGAAACAAAATATGTTGACAAGGTCGACATATCCCTTCTCCCGGACGGCTACAGCGGCGAGCAGCTGGAGCTTATCGAAAATGACTTTCCGGCATACAGCTACGGATACTTTAAAGCTGGTATCAGAAGCTTTGCTTATGAGGTTCCCTTTGCTGTTAACAAGATTGCCAAATCGCTGAAAATAAAAGAGGGCACCGTTCAACACAATGCCTTAAACGAGGTTATGAACACGCTCGGCGAGGCGTTGAAGCTGCCGCTTTATGATGACGAAGGCACGCCCGAAACAGACAGTGTTGAGGAGATTGCGCAAATGGCCGGTATAAGTATTGAGCGCAGTGATTATAGGGATGTGCTTGAAATCGCCGGAGCTGTTTATGCCGGTCACTATGCCGGCGACGAAAACATTGATTTTAATTCGCTCGAAGTTCGGCTGCTCGGTCAGGGTTTAAACGCTGTTCTTGTCTACGCCTTTATGAACATACCCTTGCGCACGGCTAATATATTGTTCGCGCAGCTTGGCATACAATCCTCAGGGTTCAGCATAAACGACAGCATATATGGTTTGGCCGCTAAGAAAATATACATGAAAAGCGCGGCGAAAATAATTGTCAACAGCTTGATAAGGTCTGTCGCCGACGGGATTATAAACGACTTTTCCGCCCCCGGCGACTTGAATGTGTCGCTTGAGCCATACGGCGAAACTCACACGTTGACAGGTCCGACAGTGGCAATCACAAACGCCTCTTATATTTTCAGCATTATTTTCAGATTCATAATGGCATTTATAAATTCGCTTAAGGCATTTATGATGTAACCGCCGCAAAAAGCCGCAGATGCTGCCAAGGCAGCTTTGCGGCTGCTTTTTATAAAGCAGTTGAACACGGCATTAAACGCCATAACCTGACGATACTTGTGTTTTTATTGTGAATATCAACAAATTACTTCTTTTTGTTGACAACTCTTTTGTATAATGCTATGATTATTGCAATGTGGTTTTTAGAATCTGTTTCAATAATTCTAAAGGCTTCTTGCCGCACTTATTTATCTTCCCGGCATAAAATCAAGAAAGGACAGTGTTGAATTAATGAAATTAGCTGAAACTCAGTCTAACGGCAAAGAGGCGGTGTTAACTGATTTTAAAGAAATCGGCAACATCATTGACACCTTCTATGTCGGCAGGCGTGACTGCCTGATTAATGTCCTGCATACCGCACAAAGCATCTACGGTTATCTGCCCGCCGAGCTTCAGAGGTTTATTGCCGAAAAGCTGGACATTCCTGTTTCGGAGGTGTCCGGCGTCGTGTCCTTTTACTCGTTCTTTTCAATGAAAAAGCGAGGGCTTCACACTATCCGTGTATGCCTCGGAACGGCTTGCTATGTGCGCGGCGGCAAGGGGCTTGTCGACCACCTCAGAAAGGCGCTGAAGATTGAAATCGGCGACACAACCGCCGACGGTCTTTTTACTTTTGAAATTGCGCGGTGTATAGGCGCTTGCGGTCTTGCTCCGGCTATAATGATAGACGACAATGTTTACCAGCAAGTAACCCCCGCCAAGCTTGACTCCATTCTTGCGGAATATAAAGAAAAAAAAGGAGTTGAAAAGGCATGATAAAGTCCATAAACGACTTGTCGCGTGTAAAAAACGCGTACATAAAAAAGATGGGCTCCTACAAACGCACCGTTCTCATTTGCAGCGGCACAAGCTGCGTCGCCGCCAACTGCAAGTCTGTCCGTGACGCGCTTGTTGACGAGCTGGAAAAGACGGGCATGACCGGCGATATCGCCGTCATCGAGCATGGCGGCTGTATGGGCACCTGCGCCGTCGGTCCCATTGTCTTTGTCCTTCCCGACGAAACTTATTACACCGAGATGACAGACGCGAAGATACGCGATATTGTGCAAGAGCATTTCATCGGCGGTGTGCCCGCGGAGCGTTACACCTTTTATGACACGATGCAGCGCCGAAGGATAAGCAACATAAACGACATCACCTTTTTTAAAGACCAGGTTCGCATCGCCCTGCGCAACTGCGGATTGATTGATGTCGACTGCATTGACAGCTACATTGCAAGGGACGGCTATTTCGCGGCCGCGAAAGCACTTAAAAGCGGCGATCGTCTTGCTGTTATTGACGAGCTGAAAAAATCAGGTCTTCGCGGACGCGGAGGCGGAGGTTTCCCGACCGGTGTTAAATGGGAAGCCGGTTATAAAGCGCGCGACGGTCAAAAATACATAATCTGCAATGCCGACGAGGGCGACCCCGGGGCATTCATGGATCGTTCCGTGTTTGAGGGCGATCCGCACAGCGTGATAGAAGGCATGCTGATCGGCGGATTTGCCATAGGCGCCGACAAAGGTTTTGTTTATATCCGCGCCGAATATCCGATAGCCTGCCGCCGCCTTTCTTCGGCGCTTGAAGCGGCAAGGGCAAGAGGAATTTTAGGCAAAAACATTTTCGGCAGCGGCTTTGATTTTGATATTGAGGTGCGAATCGGCGCGGGCGCCTTTGTCTGCGGCGAGGAGACGGCTCTCATGTCCTCTGTCGAGGGGCATCGCGGAGAGCCGCGGCAAAAGCCGCCTTTCCCGTTCCAAAAAGGACTTTACGGCTGCCCCACCATCATAAACAATGTCGAAACCTTTGCAAATGTGCCTCCGATATTGCTAAACGGCGCCGAGTGGTACCGTCAGTTCGGCACTCCCGAAAGCCCCGGCACAAAGGTTTTTACACTGACGGGCAATGTCGTCAACAGCGGACTTGTCGAGGTTCCCATGGGAATGTCGGTCGCTGATGTCGTTTATAACATCGGCGGCGGGATTGCCGACGGGAAGAAATATAAATCCGCGCAGACGGGCGGCCCCTCCGGCGGGTGCATAACAGTCGAATACCTCAACACGCCGCTCGACTATAATTCACTCATAAGCATCGGAACAATGATTGGCTCAGGCGGGCTGATTATTATGGATGAGGACACCTGCATGGTTGACGCCGCGCGTTTTTATATGGAGTTTATTCAGGAGGAGTCATGCGGCAAATGCACAGCGTGCAGGATTGGCACAAAGCGTATGCTTGAAATCCTCGAAAACATCACTGTCGGCAAGGGAAAGCCCGGTGATATCGAAAAGCTTGTGGAGCTTGGCGAGACAATTCAAAAAACCGCCATGTGCGGGCTTGGGCAGACAGCGCCTAACCCTGTTTTAAGCTCTATAAAATACTTCAGGGACGAATATGACGAGCATATCAACAAGGGCTATTGCCGCGCGGGCGTCTGCTCCGAGCTGTTTATATCTCCTTGTGAAAATGCCTGCCCTGCCAACATCAACATCCCCGGCTACCTCTCTCTCATAGCCGCCGGGCGGTTCATTGACGCATACGACCTCATATGCCAGGAAAACCCGATGCCGTCAATTTGCGGGCGTGTTTGCACCCACCCGTGCGAGCAAAAGTGCCGCCGCGGGACAATTGACGATCCGCTTGACATTTGCAAGCTGAAAAGATTTGTCGCGGATTACGCCTTTAAAAACAAAGACAAATATTCTGAGGAAATTGTTTTCCCGAAAAACGGCAAATATGTTTCAGTCGTCGGAGCGGGCGCTTCCGGTCTCACTTGCGCTTATTATCTTGCGCGCCTCGGCTATGAAGTCGACGTTTATGAATCTAACCCTGTCGCGGGCGGCGTGCTTGCCTACGGCATACCGGAATACCGCCTGCCCGCAGACGTGCTTGAAAAAGAGATTGAGGAAATGAAGCGCTCAGGGTTCAACATCCACCTCAACACTGAAATCGGCAGAGACATTTCCTTTGACAGCCTCAAGGCAAAGTCGGACGCCGTCTATGTCGCCACAGGCACATCCTTCCCGCAAAAAGTCAACATCCCCGGCGAGGAGATTGCAGGCGTGCTTCCCGGCATCGAGTTCTTGAAAGACGTCAAGCTTTACAACAAGATTGATTTCAGCGGCGAGGAGATTGTCGTCATCGGCGGCGGCAACACCGCCATTGACGCCTCAAGAAACGCCATTCGGCTCGGCGCTAAAAAAGTCACGATTATTTACCGCAGGACAAAGGACTCCATGCCTGCCGACTGCCATGAAATCAAAGAGGCGACTGATGAGGGCGTGGAGATTATGGAGCTTGTGTCCCCCTTAAGGTTTGTAGCAAAAGAGGACGGCTCGCTCGGTCAAATAGAGTGTGTAAGGCGTCAATTGAGCAACTTCGACAAGCAGGGGCGCCGCAATTCCGTGTCAATAAAAGGCTCTGACTTCATGATTAATGCGGACAAATGCATTGTTGCCGTCAGCCAGTACGCCGACCTGCCGTTTATTAAAAAGGGCGAAATCGGTCAAACACCGTGGGGAACCTTTGTTGTGGATCCCGACACGCTTATGACGACTATGACCGGCATATTTGCCGGCGGTGATGTCGTCAGGGGTCCGAACGAAGTTGTCCAAGCCGTTGCCGACGGCAAAAACGCCGCGGTTTCCATCGACAAATACCTCGGCGGAAGCGGCGAGCTTAACAAGGGCCGCCATGTTGTTATTCCCGTCATAAAGGATGACGACGAAGTGATAATCCACGAGCGGTTCGGTCAGAAATATTTGCCTATGGAGCGCAGGGTCTGCACCTTTGAGGAAGTTGACCGTGGTTATCATAAGCTCAACGCCATTGCCGAAGCCATGCGTTGCTTGCATTGCGATAGGAGGTAATTTAATATGGTTCATCTTACAATTAACGGAAAAGATATCGCCGCCGCCGAAGGTGTCACAATTTTTGAGGCGGCAAAGCAAAACAGCATCACCATCCCAAGCCTTTGCAACCTTGAGGGCATTCACTCGGTGGGCTCCTGCCGGATATGCGTCGTTGAGGTTGAGGGCGCAAAAACTCTCCAAGCGTCATGCGTGACTCCTGTTGCGGAGGGTATGGTTGTGCATACAAACAGCAAGGTTGTTCGCGACGCGCGAAAGGTTCTTTATGAGCTGCTTCTTTCAGACCACGACTCGGACTGCCTTTTCTGCAACAGAAACCAGCACTGCGAGCTGCAAAAGCTCGGCCGCCAGCTCGGCATTTACGAATCACGGTTTGAGGGCGAACGCTCCGAGCGACGGATTGATTCCTCTGTCGCGATTACGCGCGACTTGTCAAAATGCGTCCTTTGCCGCAGGTGTGTGACCGTTTGCAACGAAATACAGCAAGTCGGGATTCTCAACCCGCAGCACCGTGGGTTCAAGACTGTAATCGGCCCATCCTTCGACCTTCCGATTGGCTCTGACGCCTGCTCATTTTGCGGGCAATGCACAGTCGTGTGCCCCGTCGGCGCGCTCAAGGAGACAGATTCGACACAGGCTGTCTGGGACGCGATAAACGACAGCACAAAAAGAGTCGTCGTGCAGGTTGCGCCTGCCGTCCGCGTCTCCATCGGTGAGCTTTTCGGATATCCGGCAGGCACTCGCTGCACGGGTAAGCTTGCGTCCGCGCTTAAGGAGCTTGGTTTTGACGACGTGTTCGACACTGATTGGGCTGCCGACCTCACGATTATGGAGGAGGGCACCGAGTTCCTCGGCAGAGCCAAAAAAGCCACTTCAGGCGAAGGCACGGTTTTGCCGATGATAACAAGCTGCAGTCCCGGATGGATAAAATACATCGAAAACCACTTCCCGAAAAGCCTTGAGCATCTTTCAACATGCAAATCGCCGCACACGATGATGGGCGCTGTCGTAAAGTCATTTTACGCAAAAAAAATAGGCGTCGACCCGAAAGACATTATTGTCGTTTCCGTGATGCCTTGCACTGCTAAAAAGTTTGAAATCCGCCGCCCCGAAATGAAAAACGGCGGCTATCCCAATGTCGACGAAGTAATCACGACAAGAGAGCTTGCCGAAATGATAAAGAGCGCAGGAATTGACTTTGCCTCGCTCACTGACAGCTCTTTTCACAAACCGCTTGGTCTTTCAAGCGGCGCGGCGGCTATTTTCGGCGTGACCGGCGGCGTCATGGAGGCGGCGCTCCGCACTGTTTACGAGCTTGTGACAGGGCATGAGCTGCCTTATGAAAATCTTCATGTCACACCCATCGTCGGGCTTGAGCAAATTAAGGAAGCAAGCATAAAGTTTGAAAACACATTGCCCGAATTCAGCTTCCTTGAAGGCTTTGAGGTCAAAATTGCCGTCACAAACGGACTTGCCGGCGCAAAAATCCTCATGAGCCAAGTTGAAGACGGAACATCTCCTTACCACTTCATCGAAGTCATGGGCTGCCCCGGCGGCTGCATAACAGGCGGCGGTCAGCCGCGGTCTAAGGATGTTGATATCCGCGAAAAAAGGATGAAAGCGACATATGAGGAGGACGAGAGCCTGCCCTTCCGCAAGTCGCACGAAAACCCATCGATAATAGAATTTTACAAGAGCTTTTTGATTGAGCCCAACGGTCCCCTCTCACACGAGCTTCTGCACACTGTCTATACAAAGCGCGGTCTTTACAACGAGCTGACAGACGAAGAATATATAATCGAAACTCCGGGACACGCCATTCCGAAAACGTTCGACCACTTGAGCAAGATACGTTTCGCGGAAGACTCCGGCGAGGATTATTCGTCACAAGTTCTTGAGCTTAAAGCTAAAAACGCAAAGCTCATGGACGAGCTGAAGGACACGCTCGAAACAGTCGAGGTATTCCGCCGAATAATTGTCGATATGCACGAATCAAATCGTTAAAATTAAAACGAGGCTGTAACAAAACACTTTTGATTAGTGCTTTTGTTACAGCCTTTTTTCTTTTAAACGGCATCGGTACGAAACGCAAACGTCACGCCGTCTTGAGCCTTAACCTTAATTTGTCGCTTATCATTGCGATAAACTCACTGTTTGTGGGCTTTCCTCTGCTGTTTTGTATCGTATACCCGAAATAAGAAGAAAGAACATCGACGTCTCCCCTGTCCCACGCAACCTCTATGGCGTGGCGGATTGCTCTTTCAACTCTTGATGAAGTTGTTTTAAATGTCTTTGCGACAGTGGGATAAAGCAATTTTGTAACGGAATTTAACATTTCAATGTCGTCAATTGAAAGGAGGATGGCTTCCCGCAGGTATTGATAGCCTTTAATATGCGCGGGAACGCCTATTTGGCGCATAATGTCCGAGACAAGAATCTCAAGGTCGCCAATGCCTTGGCCGATTGCAGCGTCCTTGACAGTCATTCCTCCGCTCCAGCCTGTCAGCTGTGAAATACGCTCTATAAGTATTGATGTATCAAAGGGTTTAAGGAAGTAATAGTCAGCGCCGGATGAAAGCACCTCTTGCTCAAGTCGGGAATTGTCAACGCCTGATACGACAATCGTAAAAGGCTTTTTTATGCCCTTTGCCTTAATGGATTTCAGCACTCCGATTGCGTCAAGCCTTGCCATAAAGATATCCATTATAAGGATATCGGGCGCGGTGCGCTCTAAGTTATGAATAATCTCCGAACCGTCCTTCGCCATCAGGACAACCTCATAGCCCGCCGACCTTAGAACTCCCGCACAGCTTTGACCGAATTCGTTTGTGTCCTCAGCCAACATAATCTTAAGTGATTTTCCCATTTTTATTACCTCCGTTTTTATATTGCAGTTGCATAATACCATATATGGTAATATTTGTCAATGATATTTGGTAAATTTTGTGGTTTTACTTAACTTTTTTTAAAAGAATGTATTTTTTCATCAAATTAAATCATCTTGAGAAAAACATCGGCACAAAGATTTAAATCAGACAGGCGTAACAGCCATTTTATTGTCACTTTTCAAAGCTTTAAAAAGACGCGCGTTTTTTAAAATATTATCCGCTTAAATAATAGATATTAAACGCCGCATAATATACAAAGAAACATAAAACGCGTTTGACAGACGCGATATCTTATAAATTTTACAGCAATTAAAAAATTTAGCGAAAAATCAAACAATTAACATTCATATTGCGTCGGGGTATAAGAATACTATACTTGCAGACGCAAATATTTTATCAACGTAAAGGGGTGTAAGAATATGGCAAATAAAAGCAACGTCGTTCCTGAAGCAAGAGACGCTCTCGATCGTTTCAAGATGGAGGCGGCACGAGAAGTCGGCGTAACTCTTAATCAAGGGTACAACGGCAACATCACTGCTAAGGATGCAGGTTCGGTCGGTGGTCAGATGGTTAAAAAGATGATCGAAGCTTACGAGCGCGGCATGAAATAACTTCATTTCCAAAGCACGAATCAAAAAAAATATCGGGGTCGTCCTTTTGGATGACTCCGATGTTTTGCTGTAACGCCCGACAAAAAAAGCGCCTGTTATATGTAACAGGCGCCGGGCTTTATCTCATACCCTGAAAACTGAACAAAGGATTTGAAAAAGTGAAGCTATACGAAGCAGGTCAAGCCCTCGACCTATTAGTACTGCCAAGCTAAACGCGTCGCCGCGCTTACACATGCAGCCT
>JAAYIY010000014.1 GCA_012523185.1 Clostridiales bacterium | reverse complement strand
GCCGTCAGATTTTTCGTCAGATTGTCTAAAAAGCGCAGGCAATACTTTTTGTATTGCCGAGCATTTTTGGGCGATATGACGGAAAAGATGCAAGCAAGCATGCAACAAAGGCTTCAGCCGCTCATTGAGCGGTGTTGCCTTAGAAATAATGTTGCCGGCAAGTCAATCTGCCGCGGAATTTGCGCGCTGACAGCTTTTTGACAGCCGCCAAAACCGATTGCGGCGCCGCGTCAGCCGAAGGAGCAGAAATTGTGTGTCCGGATTGTCCGCTATTTCAGAAGTTCGCCGGTGTGCGCGCAGACAATGTTTTTGAAAACGGCTATGTGCGCGCCGGAAATAAATTTGTCTTCATGCAGCGAGCCGAAAAACCAGCGCTTAAAGCGGCAAAACTCGGCAAGACCCTCAAAGAAGGTGTTGAGCCCCGTCACTCGAAGTCCCTCCTTGTTTTCCTTAAGTTGGAGGAAGCCCTTGATTTTTAATGACGGCTCGTGCGTGACGATGATGTCGATGGCTCCGCCTGATTTGTCGATGACTTTAGCCGCCTCAAGCAGCTCCTTTTTTGTCGGTATCTCCGCGCGCGACCATGTGTTGTTTTCTATCCTGATATCGTAGTCGGGGCTTTCGCCGCCGCCCATTGCAAACACACTTAATCCGTCTATTTCATAAAGCTGACCGCGGCAGAGGTGATAAAGGTTGCCCGATATTTGGCGCACCTTTCCGCCGCGCCATTCCGATATCTTATATTTGTTGAGAAGCTCAAAATTTTCGTGCGTTCCGTCAATAAAGCATATGTTATATTTCTTTTTGCCGAGCTTTTTCAAGATACGTTGCTCGTCGCGGCTGTCGTCCCAAATAAAGCCAAAATCACCGCAAATAATAAGGGTGTCGCCCTTTTTGAGCTTTTTGAGCCTTGGGTTTGAAAATCTTTTCAAATCACCGTGTGTGTCTCCCGTAATATAAAGCATATGATTGACCTTTCTTTTCAGGATTATTTTTAAGGACGTGTTGTCTTTGAAGCGTTTGCTTTCTGTTTTTGTTTGCGCGGCAATATTTTTAGCCGCGTTAAGCCCCGCAAAGGCCGGAGCGGCATATAATTCGCTGCTCGAAAGCCTTGAGCCGTACTCCGAAATTGTTTATCTGCAAAGCTTGGAGGACGGGACGGTTATATTTGAGAAAAACGCCGATGTAAAAACAGCGTCGGCATCTCTTACAAAGCTTGTCACGGCGCTTGTCACGCTCAACAATTGCGACGATATAAACACAGTGGTAACTGTGCCGGACACCGCTATAAACGTGTTTGCCGGGACAAACAGCTCCACCGCGGGGCTAAAGCCGGGCGAGCGACTGTCTGTGCTTGACCTGCTTTACTGCATGCTTGTGCCGAGCGCTAATGAGGCTGCCGAAATCCTGGCGGAATACATCGGCAACGGCTCGACAAAAAAGTTTGTCGGCAAGATGAATGAGCTTGTAAAAAGCATAGGCTGCACAGCGACGCACTTTACCAACCCGCACGGGCTTGACGAGGACAACCACTACACCACCGCGAGGGACATGGCAAAAATCGCGTCATACACCTTGACCTGCCCTCAAAGCGATCTTATGGAGAAGATAACATCCACTGTTAAATATACGCTTCCCGCTACAAATTTGAGCAAGGAACGAGTTTTGCGCACGACAAATTACCTGATGAACCCCGGCTTTGCCGATTATTACTGCAAATATGTGACGGGGATGAAAACAGGCTCCACACAGAATGCGGGAAAATGCGTGATAGCAAAGGCGAGCTGTGACGGCTACTCATATCTTGCGGTAGTCCTGCGCGGCACGTTTTATGACGTTGACAGAGACGGCTACAAAGAAAACGGCGCTTTCATGGACGCTAAAAAAATCCTTGAGTGGACGTTTGCCAACATAAAATATGAAACGGTGCTGCCGTCGGCGCAAGTCGTCGCCGAAATGCCCGTGAAGCTTTCGACAAAGGCTGACTATGTGGCGATGGTGCCTGACACGGAGCTTAGCACCTTTGTCCCGTCGGGCGTGGGAGAAAGCAGCGTGCTTGTCGAGGTGGATCCGTCAACAGTCGGCAAAAGCGTTGACGCGCCCGTAAAAAAGGGTCAGAAGCTGGGAGAGGCCGTTGTATATTACGCGGGCGAAGAAATCGCAAGGACGGATCTTGTCGCGGCGCAGGATGTCGGAAGAAACATATTTTTATATTTTTTGCACATTGTTAAAAGACTTTTTTCAACAATAGTGTTCAGGATTGTTTTTTCTGTGGCAGTTATTATCATCACGGCTTATGCCGCGGTCGGAATCATATATGAAAGAAAAAGGCGGCAGAGAAAAAGAGGGCTGCGAGTGCTGAACCTCAGAGATATCCAAAAGAAATAATCCTTATCAATCACGACCCGATGAAATCATCGGGCCGTGATTTTTTACGGCTGTTTTTAAGTTTATCAATCGTCCTCTTTTTTGCGCAGCCTTGACGCGGCGGCAAAAATTGACGACAGGCCGAATATTACGGCGGCGGAAAAAACATTGCCCGCGCTGCCGCCCATAAGCGGAACATTGCCGCCTGTGCCCGCCGCACCTGCCGCGCCGCTTTCTGCCGCGTTCTTGGAACTAACATCGGGACTGCCGCCGAGCCCGTCAAACCCGCCGAACAAGCTGCCGAACAAGCCGTCTATGCCGTCTGCGCTATCTGCGTCGCCCGCGCTGTTTACGCCGCCGCTTGAGTAGGAGATACCGTCGTCGAAGGATTGCTCCCCGTCATCAGCAGAGCCGTTTTGGTCAGCTCCCATCATGCCGGGCTGACTGCCGTCGCCGTCCGCAAGTCCGCTGTCGTCCGCGCCGTTCTCCGTCGGAGTGTCGCCGCCGTCAATCGTGCCGGACGAGGATGTGGTTGAATCAACCGTTCCGTCGATGTTTGCGGAGGTGCTTGTTTCATCGGGGTCGAATCCCTCGTCAAGCGCGTCGATTAGCCCGGAGGAAAGCAAAGCGATCTGCGCTGATTTGTCAGACGCTTCCTCGGACAGCTGCTTAGCGTCGTCGGATGTCAGAGGCAGGGGGCTTGCCGTCGCTTGAGACGATGTCTTGTTTTTTATTATCGCAAAGCTGTCAGCTTTCATTGCCGCGCCGTTTTGCCCTACTTCATAGGCGTTGAAAAGAAGTGTGTCGCCGCTTATCTTGATTGCCGAAAACATGGGCAGCGACGTGCTGTAAATAACTTCCGCCCTTGGGAACAATTTGTCGGTTTGGCTTGTCTCTTTCGGGATATAATTTTTCACGCCCGCGCAGCCGCTTATAACATAAAAAGTGCCGTAAGGGTTAATTGACGCCTTATAATTCGAGCCGCTTCGTTGTATGAGCTTTGTCTTGGAGTCGCTTGTATCGTTTTTGACCACCTTGTTGTTGTACATTGGCGCTGTTCGGAGATAGACATGGTCGTGCCCCTCGAACACAATATCTATGCCAAGCTCCGGCATTAGCCTTTGGAGCTGCTTTCTGATGGCCTTAACGTCTTTGTCGTCAAAGTGCGAGCCGTTTGAGTAAATTGCCTTGTGGATTACGACAAATTTCCAGTCCGCGTTGCTGTCGCCGACGCTTTTTTTAAGCCAGCTTATCTGCGCGTCCGCAAGTCCGCCGTCCTTGTTGAGGTCGTTGGAGTTCAAGACCATTATGTGCGCGTTGTTGTAATCGTATGAATAAAAAACTCCGCTTTCTGTGTCTTGCTCCGGGACATTCGGAAGCGTAAATATTTTGTCGAGCGCCGCTCCCTTGTCCTCGTGGTTGCCTGACGCGGGCATAAATGAAGTGTTCATCAGCAAGTCGGAGGAAACGTCAAGCAGCCATTTCCACTGCTTGGAGTTTGTGCCGCTGTCGACTTGGTCGCCCGAGCTTAAAATAAAGTCTGTTTCGGGATAAAGCCTGAAAGCGGTGTCGATGACATTTCGGAAGCATTCATATTGCTTCGCGTTTTGTGACTGCATATCTGTCACGTGCAAAAATGTCACGTCGTCGGAGCCGTCGGCAGTCGAGATGACACCCGCCTCGCTCCACCAGCCTTTTTCGGCGTCGCCCACACGGTAGCAATATTTTTTGCCCGGCTCAAGTCCCGTGAGAGACAGCGTGTGCCGCACAAGCTCATATCTGAACGGCATAAACCCGATTACACCCAAATCAACTCCGGGATATTCCAAAAAGGCTTTTTCGGCGGCTGACGTTATCCCGCCGCCTTTTGTCGGACTGCCTGTGAAAGACGGATTTTGGCTGTATGGGATGATTTCTATGTCTGTTCCGGTGGCGCTGTATTTTGTGTACCAGCTTATGTTTCTTGAGGTTGACGCGTCGTCTCCGAGTGTCACGGCAATCATGGAGGGCAGGCGGAAGTTGTCCGCGCTCGCCTCAACCTCGCAGTCGTCGTATGCGTACATGACTGCCTGAATATCGTCTGTATCAGTCCGTGACAAAAGAGCGTCAAAAAACTCGGACAGAGTGAAGCCTATGGAATCGAGCTGGCTTTGCGTTAGGTATTCGTCTATATAGTGGTCGGCAATGCCGTTGATGCTGTTAAAATCCTTAAAAAATCCAAGCGAAAGGAAGGAGTTGATAATATTCTTGAAGCTTTTGTCGCCCTTTAAAAGAATCCCGATAACCATATCAAGGAAGGAAGCGGGTAAGTGTCCGATGGTCCCCGGCGGGAAAAGTGTGTTTATGTTGAGGCTGAGGCCTCCGAGCAGCGTGTCGCGGACAAGGTCGTTTAAGATAAGGTCATAAAGTATATCAAAAAGGTCGTTTATGCCGCTGCCGTTTTTAAAATAGTCGACAAAGTCAAGAATAAACGGGTCGTCTTCGACGCTTTGCGTGCAGTCGTAGAAGTATACAAGCACGCTGTTCGCCGCGTCTCTTAAAGTGCCGCGTGACGCGGTGCTTCCAAATCCGTAAGTGTCAATATATTTATCGCAGGGATAAGAGGAGACGGGCATTGAAAGAACGCGGTCAAGCACCTCGGAAATCAATTCGTCTGTTACGCGTGAATCGCGTAAAAACGTGTTTTCTATCTGTCCGCACAAGTCGTTTACAAGGCTCATTAAATTTTTGACTGTGAATATGTCGATGGAGCCTATTGAAACGCCGCCGTTTATCAGACCGTCAAGTATGCCCTCTATGTCAAGCCCGTAATCGTGCAAAAGCGCGTTGACAATGCCGCCGTTTGTGTTGACAGAAGATATAAATCCGTCTACAAATTTGTTGGCGTTGTCAAGGACAAAAGAGTCAAGAGTTTTGCCGAATGTCCTGTGGTATGAGAATGATTCGCGAAAAGGCACATCAAACAAAACATCATCGACAGACACCTGCATTTCGCAGTCCACATCAAAGGTGCATGTTGAAACGGTGGGAATCTCGCCGGTGTTGTCAAGGAGCGCCTCTCTGAAAAAGTTGGGATAACCGGCAAGGGAGGCTGTGGAAATATCATAAAGAATCGAGCCGTTGTCGGAGACGTGACCTGTGGTTTTGTGGTCGTGCATGTGCCCCGTGAAAATAAACTGCATACCGGCATCGGCAAGTGTTTCTGTTTTTCTTTGCCAATCGTCCAGTATAAACCCGCTGAAAATGGATTCGTGCATATTGAAATGAGGTATAAAGCTGTGGTGCGCCATTCCGATAACAGTCTCACCGGCCGCCGTCGCCTCGTCAATCTGACCGCACACCCATTCCATCAGGCTGCCGCTTATGGCGCCGCCTGTTATGTTTTTGTCGCGGTCAAGCCCTGTGGCGTCTTTTGAATATTTGCAAACGTCCATGACAATAAGCCTGTAGTTCCCGTCAAGCTTAACGGCATATGAAAGCATGCCTGCCTTTTCGCCTGCGGGAGGTGTATATTCGGCGCACTTAAGATCCCAGCCGAGCTCGCTGTATATTTCGCGGAACTGTTCGGGAGACGTCATATCGGCGCTGTGCATCGTCCCACCCTCAAAAGATATGGCGCCGGGATTGTTGATGTCGTGGTTGCCGTTTGTGACAATAACCTGTATTCCCGACTCCTGCTCAAAACGGAGCAGGCGCTGCGCAATCTGCCTGTGTCCCTCAAGCTCGCCGTCCTTAGTGATGTCCCCCGGAATCAGGAGATATTTCATGCCGTTTTCAAGGCTGTGTTCTTGCAGGGCGTACAAAGCCGAGTCGACAAGCGCTCCGCTTTCATCGTATTCTTTTGTGGAGCCGTTGATATAATTGAGGTATGCTTCGCACCTACCGCCCTTCAGCGAGTCGGGATAGAAGTGTGGGTCGGCTACGATACCGATTTGAAGCGGCGCGTTTGCGGATGCCGCCAGCATATCGGCAAGCGCGCTTACGCCTAAGGAAAAAGAAGCGGCCGCGAGCAAAAAGCACAGCAGCAGGGCAAGAGAACTTTTCGAGAATCTGTTTTTAAAACTCATTTGTAAATCTATCCTTTCGTGGAAGCATGTAAAAATTTCAAAACAGCGGGCAGCCCGAAAGCGGCCGCGCTATATTTTTTTAAGAAGCCCGCCGAGATTTTTTACAAGTCGGGGAACGCCTGCGGCAACCATGCCGACTCCCTTTGCCGGCTCGTCGTCGCTAAGAAACTTTATAAATCCGTCCGCCATTTTTTTGCTGAACAGTCCGCCGCTCATGCTGACAAAATTGCGTATGGGCGTTTGAAGCGCCAATGTCTCCGCCATGCCGCCGCGCTCACCTTTGTTGGCGGCTCTGGAGACATAAATTACAGCCCTGTTGACACGCCCGCCCCATTTTGTGTCTTTTGCGTCCTCTATGTTTGAAGTGAAATCAAGCCGAGCGTTTTCTTTTTGAGACGGCGGCAGCTTGTGACCGAGAACCGCCTCAAACTGTGCGGCAGGCAAATTCTTCACGTCGGCCGTATAATAAAGCGGCGCCGACGCCCTGTAATCCGGTATTTCCGCTTCGGGCAGCGACGACTTCACATTGACTGTGGCGCAAAGGTGTATGTCGGCGGCGGAGGAGCCGACGCAAATCTCAAAATCTCCGCTTTCAACGTGCCAATCGGATATTTTAACGTTGTAAAACGCGAAAGCCCTTTTGTCAAGGCTGATTGTTATCTTTTTTGTTTCGCCCGGCTGCAAGTCGACTTTCATGAAAGCCGCAAGCTCCTTGACGGGACGGTGGATTGTGCTTTCTTTGTCGGCGACATAAATCTGCGCCGTCTCCGCTCCCGCGGCGCTGCCTGTGTTTTTTACAAAAAACGAAAGCTCAAGTATGTCCGTGTCGTTCATAGACGTTTTGTTAAGGGTTAGCCCCGAATATTGAAAGGTGGTGTAAGAAAGCCCGAACCCAAATGGGAAACGCACCTTTTTGCCCGCCCTTTCATAGTAGCGATAGCCGATGTAGACGCTCTCTCTGTATTCGACTGTCGCGTCTCCGCCGGGGAAGAAGTTTTTGCACGGAGCGCAGTTGCCGCATATCGGGTATGTTTCGGCAAGCTTGCCGGATGGGTTAACCCTGCCGCAAATTATATCGGCGACGGCTCCTGCCCCCGCCTGACCGCCCAAACCGCTGTTTAAAACGCCCTTGACGTCGTCTATCCACGGCATGCTGACAGGCGCGCCGCCCGCAAGCACCACGACAATGTTTTTGTTGACGGAGGCGACGGCCTTGATAAGCTCGTCGTGCGAGCGCGGCATACGCATATGGCGCCTGTCGAACCCCTCCGACTCGTACCCCTCCGTTAGTCCGGCAAAAATAATAACGACATCAGCCGAACAAGCGCCCGTGACAGCTTCAAACATCAGCGCCGTGTCAACCTTATCCTTGTTTTTGTTATAGCCCCTGTAATATTTGAGATCATAGCCTTCATCAAGCAGGCAGTCGACGGCACAGTCAACCTTTGTGGGGTTGATAAGCGAACTGCCCGCGCCTTGAAAGCGCGGATAAACCGCCATTTCACCTATGACCGCAAGCCTTTTGTTTTTTGATATCGGAAGTATTGCGCCGTCATTTTTGAGAAGAACCATCGAGCGCCCCGCAATTTTCCGCGCAAGCTTGTGCTGTTCGTCCTTGTCGGCAAAAAAGCTGTCCTTCATGCTTTCCTGCGACTTGAGTATCAAGTCGACAATGCTGCCGACACATATATCAAGCTCGGATTCGTCAAGCTCGCCGCTGTTTAAGGCGTCTAAAATCCTTTTGGTGTTTTCACCGCCGGATGAAGGCATCTCAAGGTCGTTACCGGCTTTTATTCCGGCGACTCTGTCGTTGACGGCTCCCCAGTCGCTGACGACAAGCCCGTCAAAGCCCCATTCGCCGCGGAGGATATCTGTCTGGAGGTCTTTGTTTTCAGAGCAGTGTGTGCCGTTGAGGCGGTTGTATGCGTTCATCACAGTCCACGGCTTTGACTTTTTGACGACGCGCTCAAAGGCCGACAAATATATCTCCCTCAAGGCGCGCTCGTCGACGACGGCGCTGACAGTCATGCGGCGCGTTTCCTGATTGTTTGCCGCAAAGTGCTTGAGGGATGTGCCCACGCCTTTAGATTGGACGCCTTGTGTGAACGCGGCGGCAAGCTCCCCCGCAAGGAGCGGGTCCTCCGAAAAATATTCAAAATTTCTCCCGCACAGCGGCGAACGTTTCATGTTGACGCCGGGACCGAGAAGCACGGAAACTCCCTCCGAAAGGCAGGCATCGCCAAGCGCCTCGCCCATCTCGCGCAGGAGGTGCGGCTCCCAGGAACAAGCGGAGGTGCAGGCAGGCGGAAAACAGACTGCCGGAACAGAGCCGCCCGGAATGAGCTTCCTGCGCTCGCTGTCGTGTTTCCTAAGCCCGTGCGGGCCGTCGCAGACCATGATTTCTGAAAGACCGAGGGCTTC
The DNA here is from genome assembly GCA_012523185.1 of Clostridiales bacterium. Lineage (GTDB taxonomy): Bacteria > Bacillota > Clostridia > Oscillospirales > Acutalibacteraceae > UBA1425. The sequence continues at coordinate 13,156 of JAAYIY010000014.1, read as the reverse complement.
AACGCCCTTTAAGTTCCAAAAATCTTTGCCGTCGCAAAGCGCGGCCTTTTGCTCGCGCGTCATTTGTTTTACAATATCGGCGTGTTTTTGCATAGTCGAAAACCGGCCTTCCGTACATTATTTTTAAGCCGCGGAGCGCCGCCCGCGAAAGAACCTGCGGCGCTTTTTAAAAACAATTAACCGCCCTCGAAAATACCGAGAGCCTTTGCGGCCTCGTCCGAGTCTATTTCCTCGACGCTTTTCAGCCTGTCGTTGATTATTTTGTTTCTGTGCTGAGCGTCGTCAAGCGTCCTGCCCGCCTCGTCAATCTTCTTACGAGCTTTTTCAAGCACGTCTCCGAATTTGGCGTATTGCTGTCTGGCGGCCGCAAGCAGGCGCCGGACTTCGTTTGCCTTGTCGTTTATGGCGACAGCGCGAAAACCCATTGAAAGCGAATTCAACAACGCGGTTATGGTCGTCGGTCCGGCAATCATCACATTTAAGCCGTTTTGAATCTTTTCGGAAATACCGGAACGCGAGGAGGCGATTTCGGCATATAGCCCCTCCGTCGCAAGATACATTATGGCGAACGGCGTCGTCGCGGGGACGTTTATGTATTTTGTGATGGATTTAGCGGCAGTCATGACGCTTGTCTCAAGAGCTTTGCGCGCGGCGGCGACCGCCTCGGCGTCGCCGCTGTCGGACGCGTCGCAAAAGCGTATGTAATCCTCCATCGGAAATTTTGAATCAACGGGCAGAAATGTGTCGCTCCCGCCGTCGCCTGACGGTATCCTTATGGCAAACTCGACACGCTCCCTTGAGCCTTTGTCCGCCGAAAAGTTGCGGACATACATGTTGGGGATTGTCTGGTCAAGTATGTTGCCGAGCTGAACCTCTGCCCATGTACCCCTTGCCTTGACATTTGAAAGAACCCTGTTGAGGGAGGTGACATTGTCTGTCACGCCTGATGAAAGCTCTTTCATTTCGCCAAGTGACTTGTAAACATTTTCAAGCTGATCGGAAACGGTTTTGAACGAAGAATCAAGCCTTGTAGTCAATGTCGAGGTCAGCTTTTCGTCGACTGTCGCCCTCATTTGATCAAGCTTTTTTTCGTTGCTCTCCTGCATTCCGGCAATTGCCTCGGTGAGCATCCTGCCCTGCCGCTCGTTTTGCTCGCTGTTTGTCTTTCTGATTGCGTCAAGGGATGAGGAAAGAGTCTCAAGCAGCCTTTGACGGTTGTCAAGACCGGCTGTGTTCATCGCCTCAAGCTTTTCAGACATGCGGGTGAGCGCCGATGTGATCTCGGCGCGCAAGTCCGCCTGAAATTGGCGCTGCTCGCGGCGGCCGCGCTCCGACTCGTCGGCAAGGAGCGTCTGATGCCTGTCAAGCTGATTTGATATGACGGCAAGCTGCGAAAGAAGCTTTTCGCCCGCGCCCTTGCGCCCGGACAATATTAAAGAAATGAGTATAACAACAGACATGACGGCGGAAAAGGCAAGCAAAATTATGATGGTGAGGTCAAGAAAGGACAGACCGGCGGCGTCAATGTTCATATCTTTTCCTCCAAAAATTATATAATCGCAAGCGTCAATAATTATATCATACATTGCCATTTCAGTCAATTTTTATTTTCGTCGGCTGCCTGTGCTGTTGCCGAAGATTATCTGCGCGATTAAAAGCGGATACCGATGCGGTTAAAGAAGGGTGCCGACGGCTCCCGGCGAGCCGCGGCGTGTATTTCCGCTATTGACAATATACGCTGAAAAGCTTATAGTAACAACAAGATTTAAAGTTAACATTTCTTTAATACATTAATAACAAAGCGTTTAATGATAAAGGATATACTTTGAATAAATTAAGGGGGGTTCGACATGGCGACTGAAAAAATACTTGTTGTGGACGACGATACGAACATATGCGAGCTTTTGCGCCTTTACCTTGAGAAGGAAGGCTTCAGCGTTGTTATCGCGAACGACGGGATGGCGGCTATTCAGGCTTTTCAGGACGCAAAGCCCGATCTTGTGCTGCTTGATATCATGCTGCCAAAGCTTGACGGCTGGCAGGTCTGCCGCGAGATAAGAAAAAGCTCCGACAAGCCGATAATCATGCTTACGGCAAAGGGCGAAACCTTTGACAAGGTGCTGGGGCTTGAGCTTGGCGCCGACGACTATGTCACAAAGCCTTTTGACACAAAAGAAGTCGTCGCAAGAGTCAAGGCCGTTTTACGGAGGACGTCGGGCATAAACGGCCGCGACTCCGTCAAAGAGGTGCATTACGACAAGCTTATCATAAATCTCACAAACTATGAGCTGCGCGTAAACGGCGAAAAGATTGACACGCCTCCAAAAGAGATGGAGCTTATTTATCATCTTGCCAGCAACCCGAACAGGGTCTTCACGCGCGATCAGCTTTTGGACGAGGTTTGGGGATTTGATTATTACGGCGATTCGAGGACAGTAGACGTCCATGTGAAGCGGCTGCGCGAAAAGCTTGAGGGAGTTTCAGACAAATGGGAGCTGAAGACAGTTTGGAGCGTTGGCTACAAGTTCGAGACGAAAGATTGAGCCGGTTTTGGGTGGCTGAAAAATGTTAAGAAAAAGAAGCAAAAACGGTTCAAGCCTTTTCAAGGAATATTTTACGATCCTTTCTCTTGTCATACTCATCTGCTTTCTGATATTGGGAATTTCGCTTACTTTTTTTGTGCAGAACTATTGGGAGGGCGAAAGGATAAAGCTGCTTTCGGAAAATGCCAACTCGATCTCCGAAACACTTGTCAACCTTATAAGCTCCGAACACGCGCAAAAGAATCCGTCAAACGCGGCGCTGATGATTTGCAACGATCTCACCATGCTTTCAAAAGCCATCGACGCCGACATATTTGTCTGCGACAAAAACGGCGGCGTCGTTTATTGCAAAGAAATGCGGCTGAGCGACATGGTGCTTTTCACGGGCGCTTGCCCCATTCACCAAAAATATAAGCTGCCGCCGTCGATAGTCAATTCACTTGACGAGAGCGACTACAGCGGCATAAGCACACTTGACGGAGTGCTTCCGAAAAAAAGCTTTGTTTACGCGGCTCCCATAGTGCTTGAGGGCAATACGATCGGCATAGTCGTGGCGGTTCAAACTGTTTCCGACACGATGAGGCCGTTTATATTATCAATCCTTGAAATCTTCGGGCTTTCATCGCTGTTTGCCCTTGTTGTCGCACTTATCACTGTTTATTTCATGTCTTATGAGCTGACAAAGCCGCTGCGGCAGATGTCAGCCGCCACAAAAAGCTATGCCAACGGCGATTTCAGCGCAAGAGTCACCGTGACGGGGAACAACGAGATGGCCGACCTTGCCAAAGCCTTTAACTCAATGGCAAAAGATCTTGCGTCGCTTGAGTCGTCGCGGCGGAGCTTTGTCGCCAACATTTCTCACGAGCTTAAAACGCCGATGACGACTATCGGCGGCTTTATCGACGGCATACTTGACGGAACGATTGCCGACGAGAGCAAGGACTCATATTTGCGCATTGTTTCCGACGAGGTGAAGCGTCTGGCGCGTCTCGTTACAGGGATGCTCAATATGTCCAGGATAGAAATAGGCGAGATGAACCTCAAGCCGCGCGAATTTGACGTCGCCGAGATGCTTTTTAAAACTACTGTCGGATTCGAGCAGCTTGTGGCGAAAAAGGGAGTTGAAATTACAGGGCTTGACAAAATCGAGCCGACAGAAATACTTGCCGATGAGGACATGATACATCAGGTCATATACAACCTTGTCGACAACGCCGTCAAGTTCACTCCCGAGGGCGGAAACATCGATTTCAAGGTTTTTACCGACGCGCAAAAGGTTTATATATCCATACGCAACACGGGCGCGGGAATACCGGCGGAGGAATGCGGCAAGATATTTGAAAGGTTTTACAAGCTTGATAAGTCAAGGAGCTACGACATAAAGGGCGCCGGGCTTGGTCTTTATATTTGCAAAAGCATCGTCGAGATGCACGGCGGGCAAATCAAGGTGAGCAGCGCCGTCAACCAACACACCGAATTTTCCTTCTGGCTTCCGCTGAAGCCGCGCGGCAGTTTATCATAGCCCGCGCGCGTCAAAATTATTTTCTTTTACCCATTGTTAATTACTGATTAATATTTTTGCGATATTATCCACTTGTACAAACAAATAGGAGGAGCTTTTCATGAGTGATGAGTATGAAAGGAAAGATACGCCTGATTTTCCGGATGAGCGTTCCGAAGAGGATTTAGCGCAGAATCAACAGGAAACAGGCGGTCCGCCACAGGCGGGCTTTGAGGAAGCGCCCGAATATACCGGCGCGTCGGAAACACCGCAGACGGGCGAAGCACCACAACCGGGCGAAACACCGCAGACGGGCGAAATACCGCAGGCGGGCGAAACACCGCAGGCGGAGCAACACGCCTCGGCGCCTTATCCAAACTATTCAAGCGGCGGGGCATATTCGCAGCCTTACGGCTCTTATCCTCACGGCGGGGCTTACGGCGCCGGGGGCGCTTACGGACGTCCCGGCGGCAACGCTTACGGAGCGGACGGGCAGCCCTACGGCGGATACAGGCAATACGACGGGCAGCAGACTTCCGCGCCGCAATATTCGCCATACGGCAGGCAGCCTTATGGCGGCGCGCAATACGGAGGACAGGCGCCCGTGCCGCCCACCACAAAAAAGGGCAACAAGGGAGTCAAGGTTTTCTTTTCCTTGCTCGCGGCATTTGTTATTTTAGGCGCCGTTTTTGCGTTTGTCGCTCATTACGGCTCCAACGAAAGCGATATCTCGACAAACACTACGGAAGCGGGCAATGTCAACGCGCCTGTCGTCGAAACACAGTCAAGCCCCTCGTCCGACGATTCAGGCGATTCTGCCGCGGCGCAGATGACGCCCGTCCGGATAGCAGCGACTGTCAAGCCGTGGGTAGTGGGTGTCGTCGTATATTCAAATGCCTCAGGCTCCGCGACAAGCGAGGGCTCGGGCATACTTTGGAAAGAGGACACGGGCGGATACACATATATCATCACCTGCGCGCACGTTATAAGCGGTTCGGGGCTTAGCTACACAATCCAGACAGAGGACGGCACGCAATATGACGCCGAAAGAGTCGGATACGACACAAAGACAGACCTCGGTGTGCTGAAAATCAAAAAGACGGGGCTTTCTCTCGCGAAGTTCGGCGATTCCGGCACACTTCGGGTGGGAGACGCCATATACGCCGTGGGCAACCCCGGCGGGACAGAATTTTTCGGTTCGTTTACATCAGGCGTTGTTTCTGCCATTGACCGCTCCGTTAAAAGCAGATACACAATGGTTTGCATTCAGCACGACGCGGCGATTAACCCCGGCAACTCAGGCGGCGCGCTCGTAAACGGCTACGGTCAGGTAATAGGCATTAACTCGTTGAAAATAATCGACACGCAATATGAGGGAATGGGATTTGCCATTCCGATAAAATCCGCCCAGCAGGTCATAAACTCTCTCGCTCAGCATGGCTATGTGCCTGACAGACCGAAGCTCGGCATCACATATGCGGAGGCGATCAACTATCAGCAATACAGCATGATAGTCAAAATAAAGGGTCTGCCGTCCGGATCGCTCATCATAACAGAAATCGGTGAAGACAGCGACCTGTCCAACACAGACGCGAAGCTTTACGATATGATTATCGCCGTAGACGGTGAGGAGCTTACGAAATCGGAGGTCTTGATTGACAAAATCGAAAAGAGCAAGATCGGCGACAAGCTGAAGCTTACGCTTTGCAGGATTGACAACAACTACAAAATAACGCAGTTCGACGTGACTGTTCGGCTTGTCGAGGACAAGGGAGTCGTTGAAGGGGAAACGACGACGACATCACCGTTTATTAATCCTTACGATTTCTTTAACGATCTTTTTTAAAGCAAAACAACGACAGCGGCTGCCTTGTCTGATTGATAAGGCAGCCGCTGTTTTTTACGCGCCGGCGCAGTTCGGCGGCGCGCTGATTATAAGTTAATGCTCTTGTCAGATTTCAGGTATGACGACCTCAAGCTCCCTGCCAAGCTCCGCCGACTTCACAATGTAATCTATAATGATTTGGTTGTAAAGTATCTCGTCGGACGGGACGGGAGCGGCGCCGCCCTCAAGTATGGCGTCAAGGAACGAGCGGACTTTTTTATAGAAAAGACCTTTGCCCTCGTTTTTGCATTCGGGGATAACGGTCTCCACTCTGTTTCCCGCCAAGTCGTGATAAATTGTCATCGGCCCGCCGATGCTGCCGTTCCAGCACTGTGTCGACGGAATCCTTAAAGCGCCTTTTTTGCCGAGTATGACTGTGTCGCCGGGTGTGTCAAGGTGCATTGCCCACGAGATGCGGAAATCAAGAATAATCCCGCCCTCAAGGCGCACGAACGCCGCGGCAAAATCCTCGACATCAAAACGTGCCGCGTCCTCAGGGTTGTTGTAAAGCGGGTTGTTTCCGAAAAACGCCGAGGTGTATCCGCTGACTGTCAATGGCTTCGGATAGCCGATAGCGTTGAGAACCATGTCAAGCGAATAGCAGCCGATGTCGCCCATCGCGCCTATTCCCGCCGTTTTCTTTTCGATAAACGTGCTGTTCGGGACGCCGCGCCTGCGGCCGCCGCCTGTCTGTATATAATATATTTCGCCAAGCTCGCCGGAGGAGACGATTTGCTTTACCATTTTCATGTTGTCGTCAAGCCTCGGCTGAAAGCCGATGGAAAGAATTTTCCCGCTTTTTTTCTCGGCTCTGCAAATCTCGACTGCCTCCTCGGTGGTGACGCACATGGGCTTTTCAAGGAGGACGTTCACGCCTTTTTCGAGCGCGTAAACAGTGCATTCAGCGTGCGTCATGTTGTAGGTGCAGACACTGACAGCGTCAAGCTCCTCGTTGTCGAGCATCTCCTTGTGGCTCGGATAAAAACGAACATTCTTGACGCCGTAGCTCTCGGCGAACTTTTCGGCTTTTCCGGGGATGAGATCGGCCATCGCGACAATATCCACATCGTCCATCTCAAGATAGCTTTCGACGTGCGCCTCGGCAATCCAGCCTGTGCCTATAATGCCAACCTTAAGCCTTTTGCCGCTTTGTTTTTTCTCCTCTGTCTTTTCCTGTGTGAACTGACTTAAAACGGTGTCTCCCATGATAACAAATCCTTTCTTATGTAAAATAATGATTTTATGGTTATTTAAGGCGGCGGGCGCAGGCGCGTCAATCCGAATTACACACGATTGCCGCCGCTATTAAAAAAAATAACAGGACACGGAAATCTTAACATATTTACGCGAAATCTTCAATACAAATTTTAGAAAAATTGTTGAAAACAAGATGAATAGCGTTTCATTATCGGGCAATAATAATTCACGAACCCTAATCATATAAGGAGTGTACGAATTGAAAAAGCTGTTTATTCTTCTTACAATCATTGTGGTTTTTGCCGCGGTTTTACTTGCGGGGTGCAACGGCAACAACGACAACAACCTGACATTAAAAAGCACGACATCATCGACGTCGCCGACTGTTTCGACGCCCGACAACGACTTGAACAACGACCTGACGGGGACGTCGCCGTTTAACGACCGGTCAGACATCCTCAACGACGACATCCTGAACACTGAGGACGGCAAAATATCGGATCACGACAATCAGGCAGACACAGCCGTGCCGGGATTTTGATGCAGGCTGACGAAAAAAGGCTTCGGAATGTGATGCGTTCCGAGGTCTTTTTTGTGTCGAAAACATTTTGACGCGGCAAACCATTATCGGGAAGAAGCTGCCGATTTGAAAAGGTCTTGTTACTTTACAAAGGCGTCGGGGACATCTTCCTTGCCGACGCCCTCTTTGTCGGCGGCGTTTTCAATGCTTATCGACAATCTGTTCGGCAGGCAGACAATAACCTGTGAATGGCGGCTGATGGCGCCTTGTTTCACGCAAAGACTGTCGGGGCAATCGGCGGAGCTGACTGAAATCCTGCCCTTTTCAACAAGCAAAATATTTCCGCCTGTGTCAATAAAATAAGGCTCTGCGACATTGTCAAGCTCTATCGTGTAAAGGATCTCGCCGTTCTTTCTGATGACGGCGACGCCGTTCTTTGCCGGAGAGCGGCTCGACATGAAAAGCGCGGCGGAGCTTAAAAAGACCGCAAACGAAAAAAATATTATCAAGTTTTTGTTGCTAAACAGCCTGTCTGAAATGCTTTTTTTGTTCTTTTCCATCCATTTTACCTCTTTGCGGCTTTTGACCCGTGCGCACGGGCGCCCGCAAAGGCCGCGCCGCCTTAGCGGGACTTTGAAAGCTCTGATTTGCCGCCCATATACGGGCGCAAAACATCGGGAATGACGACGTTGCCGTCTTTTTTCAGATTGTTTTCAAGGAAGGCTATGAGCATGCGCGGCGGGGCGACGACAGTGTTGTTGAGCGTGTGCGGCAGGTAGTTGAGATCCTTGCCCTTTACGCGAATTTTAAGCCTGCGCGCCTGGGCGTCGCCAAGGTTGGAGCAGCTTCCCACTTCAAAAAACTTTTTTTGCCGCGGCGACCAAGCCTCGACATCGACAGATTTAACCTTTAAGTCGGCAAGGTCACCGGAGCAGCATTCGAGCGTCCTGACAGGTATGCAAAGCGAACGGAAAAGATCGACTGTGTTTTGCCAAAGCTTGTCAAACCACGCCTTGCTGTCCTCGGGCTTGCACACGACTATCATTTCCTGTTTTTCAAACTGATGAATCCTGTAAACTCCGCGCTCCTCAATTCCGTGCGCCCCTTTTTCCTTGCGGAAGCAGGGCGAATAGCTTGTCAGCGTCTGCGGGAGAGAGGATTCGGGAATAATCGTGTCGATAAATTTGCCGATCATGGAATGCTCGCTCGTGCCGATCAGATAAAGATCCTCACCCTCAATTTTATACATCATCGCGTCCATTTCCGCAAAGCTCATTACGCCCGTCACGACGTCGCTCCTTATCATAAACGGCGGAACACAATATGTGAAGCCTCTGTCTATCATAAAATCGCGCGCGTAAGAAATCACGGCGGAATGGAGTCGGGCTATGTCGCCCATGAGATAATAAAAGCCGTTCCCGGCAACCCTGCCGGCGCTGTCAAGGTCAATTCCGTCGAAGCTCTCCATTATTTCAGTGTGATAAGGTATCTCAAAATCGGGCACGACAGGCTCGCCGTATCTTTGCACTTCTTTGTTTTCGCTGTCGTCCCTGCCGATAGGCACGCTTTCGTCAATGATGTTTGGTATTGTCATCATAATGTTTGTGATTTTTGCGCCAAGCTCTGCCTCGATTGACTCAAGCTCCGCCAGCCTTTGCGCGTCTGCCGTCACCTGTTCTTTTGCTTTTTCAGCTTCTTCGCGCTTGCCCTGCGCCATAAAATAGCCGATTTGCTTAGATATCTTGTTTCTGTTTGAGCGAAGTGAATCAGCCTTTGTTTTCGCGGCGCGGTGTTCGACGTCAAGGGCTGTAACCTCGTCGACAAGCGGAAGTTTTTCATCTTGAAATTTGTTTTTGATGTTTTGCTTTACAGCTTCGCTGTTTTCCCGTAAAAATCTGATGTCTAACATATATTGCATCCTTCCTTTTGGAATAGTTTTTTTGTTTGCCTGTTCATGCGAAAAGAGGACTGCCCGCAAACCCGGCAAAGGCGAGCGAAAGCATCGCGACATACAGGAACATCGCCGGCGTTCCCTTAAAAAGGGGCGGAATGTTTTTGTTTGCTTCAAGCCTTCGCAGCCCCGCATTTATCAGCATCAAAGCAAGGATGAAAGCAATTCCCGACCCGATGCCCGTGCCGACACTTTCGGCATAACCGTAACCGGCGCGGCGGTTTATGAGCGGCGCGGCAAAAACAAGCGTGTTGACGGCGGCTATGCCGAGCGTGCTGAGAAACTTTTTGTTAGGCGCAAGCGTCAGCTTCAAAATCAAAGCTGTGGCAATGTATATTAAAATAAGCACAGCGCCGAAAATGGCCGAATGCACAGCCTCGCCCTGCTCGCTTATCTCCTTTATGCTGTCGAGCGCGCGGCAGACGACGGCGGTGACTGTCGAAAAAAAGGCAATCATTATGGAGAACGGCAGGAAACGCTTTGGCTTTGCCGACATCCTGATAGCTTCGCTTGAGCCGTAGCCGCCGTTAAACACAAGGTTTTGGATGAAGATAGTAAAAAGAGCCGCCTGTGTCATGTCAAAAAACCAAGTCAACCGTCCTTCCCCCCTTCACTGTCTTTTTTTAACGCGCGATTAATCTCCTCCTCCTCAAGCAGGTCAAGATCGACGGGTATAACAACCCTTTCCGCTTCGTCGCGGGCAGGTTTGACGATGTCTGAATTTGCGCTGGGAGAGGTCTCTGTGCCGACTGTAAACTGCCCGCCGCCGTGCTTTTCGGTTTTGACCTCGGCGGCAATGTCGTCAAAAGCCTCCTCGCGGGCAAACAGGTCCTCGGACATGCTGTTATAAAACACGTCGGCGAAGCTTTCTTTGCCGCTCTCCTTTGGAGCTTCGTGTATTTGGAATCTGACGGCGCCGCCTGACAAAGATGGGTCAGATGCCGCGTCAGGCTCAATAGCCGGACTGCTTAAAACGGTTGATTCACCTAAGGGGAGCGGCTCGCCTGAAGAGGTTGGTTCGATTAAAACGGGCTGTTCGGACGTGCGCCCGGGGCGCCTGCGCCGTGTCCTTTTTATCCTGAAGGGCATATCATATGAATACCCCGAAAGAAAGGTTGATATAAACTTTTTGAGAAAAGCGGCAAGAAAGCCGAGAACAACAAAACCGCCGAAAGGCATTGTGAGAGCAGGCACGGGAGCCGACTCAAAGACCGCTTTGCCGGCAACTGTGCCGAAGCCGAGCAGCTCGCGTATTGTGCCTGAAAGCATAAGCACCGACGACACGCCGATTCCCGTTGCGACGGCGTCATAAAAGCTTAAAAACACACTTCTTTTTACCGCGAACTTTTCACACCTTAAGGCGACGACTGAGTTTGCCGCCATGAGCGGGAGATAAACACCTGCGTCGCTGACGACACTGAAACCGGCCTCGTCTAAAATATACATCAGCGGACAGATGAAAAGCAAGCCCGTTATCATATAAACGGCGACTCGAAACCAGCTCGGAAGCGGCTTTAGAAGTGCCGACGCTAAAACCTCGCAAACTATCAGTAGAATTGTTGTCACAAAGGAAAGCAAAAGCGCCACGGTGAGGCTTGACGACGCCGCGACGGCGGGGCAAAGCCCTATGACCTGAACAAGTATCGGGTTTTTGATAATCGTTCCGAAAAGAAAAACCTTTGAAGGCGTCAGAGTTTTTTTGGCGTCAGGCATTGTCGGGCGCCCTCCTTTCAGCCGAAAGAGCGCGGTTTTTTGAACGGCGTTTTACTCTTTTTCTTAATTCACGCTTGCTTTCACGGCGCAAAATCCGTTCATAAAGCGGCGGCCACATGGCGTTAGACAAAAGCAAGGCGAAACAGACACCCTCCTCAAACTTGCCGAAATAGCGCAAAAGCATACACGCCGCGCCGGAAAAAGCGCCGTAAAGAAAGCGGTGAAACGGCTTTTCGGGCGAAACGGCGGGATCCGTCACAAGGAAAAGTGCGGAAAACATCAAAAGACCGGAGCAAAGCTCCATCAAAAGCGACACCGGCCTTGCGTTGTAGGAATATACTCGCGGAAACATCAAGGCAAACAAAGCGCAAGCGGCTGTAAACCCCGCCGAATTAATAAGCGATCTGCGCCTGGAAAAACCAAGAAAGACAGCGCAGCCAAGCAGAACAATTATGCAGGAGGCGCCGGCAGGGCCGGGCACGTTGCCGGTAAATATATCAAAGACATTTATTGTGTTTGGCCTGATGGAGGTGTTTACCGACAGCATCCCCGCAAGCGACGCGCCCTTGACGTATCCGGAGCCTGTATCAATGGCGGGGTAGTTAAAGATTTTGTCGGGCCAGCAAAGGCACAAAAAGGAAAAACCGGCGGCGACGGGGTTAAATGGTGAAAAGCCCGTTCCGCCAAGCGGCAGCTTAACGGCGGCAACAGCAAATACGACGCCGGCAGCGGCAGCCCAAACAGGAAAATCAGCCGGCAGCATCAGCGCCATGGCGGCACCTGTAAACAGCGAGCTGCAATCGCCAAGGTCGCGCGGGCAGCGCATAAAAAACGCGCCTGCTGTCTCGCTCAATACGCCCGTCAGCATACACACAAAGACAGTGCGCAAGACGGAGCCGCCGTAGTAATACCATGCCATAACAGCCGGAAGTATGAGCATAATAAGCATATCACAGCAAAAGGGACGCTTTTGTTTGTCAGTCTTTATGACTGTTTTCACCGCCAAATTATCACCTCTGAAAGGAATACCATATTTTATTCATTGCATAAAAGGCTGTCCGCTAATATTATATTAGTAGGTATACTCCGCCGATGCAATCGGCGTAAGATGAAGGAGGAAGTAACTTGAAAATCGAAGCGCCGCAGGAAAACAAGATTATAGTCGAGCTGACGACTGACGACATGTCGGAGCTTGACATAACATATGAAAGGATGGATTACTCAAACATAGAAACAAGACGAGTTATATGGACGCTGCTTGACCGCGCGCGGCAGACGCTGGGGCGCGACATCGACCCGTCCGGTAAAATGCTCATCGAGGCGCTCCCGAAGCCCTCGGGAGGATGCGTTATATATTTTACCGTTCTTGACGATGAAATCAGGTCCGCGGGGCAAAGGAATGTTTTTCAAATCAAGAAGGAATATATATTGTCATATGAATTTGAAAACATAGAATCGCTCACATCGTGCGCCGAGGCTGTAAATTCCTTTGGCGAGGCGCCGCCCAAAAGCAGCCTGTATGAGTGCGACGGCAAATACAGGCTCATTGTGTCCGCGGAGAACCGGCATAAAAGGCTGAAGCTGCTGTTTTCTGAATTTTGCAGCGCAGGCAGCGGCTCAAATCTCAGCGCGGAATTTACAAAAGAGCATTGGCGGCTTCTTGCCGAGGACAACGCCATACAGCTGCTGACCTTGTGAATCAAAAGTCCTGTTTAAATCTAAGGCAACACCGCACAATGATTGTTGTGCGATTGCGCCGTCAGATTTTTTCGTCAGATTGTCTAAAAAGCGCAGGCAATACTTTTTGTATTGCCGAGCATTTTTGGGCGATATGACGGAAAAGATG
>JAAYIY010000013.1 GCA_012523185.1 Clostridiales bacterium | reverse complement strand
TCGTCAGATTGTCTAAAAAGCGCAGGCAATACTTTGTGTATTGCCGAGCATTTTTGGGCGATATGACGGAAAAGATGCAAGCAAGCATGCAACAAAGGCTTCAGCCGCTCATTGCGCGGTGTTGCCCTAAAGCAAGTCGGAGTGCTTGCGGCCTTTCAAAGTTTTTATGTGGATGTGTTTTGATGCGCAAGCTTATGGCATATATGCGCTCCGCCATGGATACATACGGCATGATTCAAGACGGCGACAAAGTCGCTGTTGGTCTTTCCGGCGGCAAGGATTCCGTCGCCATGCTTTATGCCTTGGCGCGGATGCGCCTGTTTTATCCGAAAAAATATGAGCTGTGCGCAATTTCTCTTGATCTTAGCTTTGGCGGCGTTGAAACTGATTACAGCGACCTTCGGCGCCTTTGCGAAAAAATCGGCGTCCCGCACATTGTAAAGCGCACGCAGATAGGTCAGGTGGTTTTTGATATCCGCAAGGAACCCAACCCATGCAGTCTTTGCTCGCGTATGCGGCGCGGGGCTCTCCACGACGAGGCAAAGACCGCCGGATGCAGCAAAATAGCGCTGGGGCACCACTTAGACGATGCCGCCGAAACATTTATGATGAATCTTCTGCACGGCTCCCGCATCGGCTGCTTTTCTCCTGTTACATACCTTTCCAAAAAGGATTTGCACATGATAAGACCCATGATCTTCGCGCGTGAGAGCGACTGCGAAAGGGTTGTGCGGCACGAGTGTCTGCCCGTAGCTGAAAAAAACTGCCCTGCCGACTCCCGCACGGAGCGCCAAAAAGCAAAAGAGCTGCTTGATTCGATTGAAAAAGATTGTCCGGATATACGATATAAGATTTTAAGCGCGATGCGCCGCGGTCATATCGGCGGATTTTAATTTGTTTGCCAAAGGCGGTGTTTAATTTGAAGTATGTTGTTCTTCTTTATGACGGTATGTCAGATTACCCGGTGCCTGCTCTCGACGGTAAAACTCCGATGGAAGCGGCAAAAAAACCTATCTTTGATTCGCTTGCCAAAAAAAGTGAGGTCGGGCTTGTAAAAACGATACCCGACGGCGTAAGCCCCGGCAGCGATGTCGCCAACCTGAGCGTTCTCGGCTATGACCCGCGCGTATATCACAAGGGGCGCTCTCCACTTGAGGCCGCAAACCTCGGCATTGTCATGGCTCCCGACGATGTGGCGCTGCGCTGCAATCTTGTGACATTGAGCGATGATAAAAGCTATGACGACAAAACCATGCTTGATTATTCCGCGGGCGACATTGGCAGCGACGAGGCCGCGGAGATCATACGGTCTGTCGAGGAACATTTCGGAAGCGACAGGCACGCGTTTTACAGCGGCGTGAGCTATCGCCACTGTCTCATAGTCCACGGCGGCACAACAGATTTAGGGAGCATGACACCGCCTCATGACATTTCAAATCGTGTTGTCGGTCCTTACATTTCACAGCACGAAAACGCGGCGGAGCTTGTCCGCATGATGCGTGAAAGCTACGAGTTTTTAAAGGATCACCGCATAAACAAAAAGAGAATCGCGCGCGGCAAGCTTCCCGCAAACTCAATCTGGCTTTGGGGAGAGGGCACATATACGGAGCTTCCTTCCTTCAAATCCTTTTTCGGGGTAAACGCGTCAATTATTTCCGCCGTCGATCTTTTAAACGGCATCGGGTTTCTCACAGGCATGAACACTCCGCGCGTGCCCGGCGCGACAGGCTACATCGACACAAATTTCCGCGGCAAGGCGCTCACGGCAATCAACGAAATGAAAGGCGGACAAGATTTCGTATATCTTCACTTTGAGGCGCCCGACGAGTGCGGTCACAGAAACGAGCCCGAAAACAAAGTGCGGTCAATTGAGCTTATCGACGAGCTTGTGCTTCCGCCGCTGCTTGATTACCTCCGTTCACAGGGCCGCTTCAGGCTGATGATACTGCCTGATCACCCGACACCGATTGTGACGGGGACGCACGCGACAGACCCTGTGCCTTATATGATTTACGACAGCGCCGACGAGCGTGTGGGAGTTGAAACAATCAACGAGCGCACAGCCGCCGCCACCGGCAGCTTTATTGATGTCGGTCACGAAATAATGAAAAGGTTTTTGCGTGCCGAATAAATGAGTGTGCGGGGCGCCCGACTTTGCGATTGGCGCTTGACTTTGCGGTCGGCACGGGGCTTTGCGGCTTTATAATAATTTGAACTATGAGGTCTTAATCAACATGAAAACTAAAGCGGTAAGACTTTACGGCAAAAGGGATTTGCGGCTTGAGGAATTTGAGCTGCCCGAAATCGGCGACGACGAGATTCTCGCGCGCGTCGTGTCCGACAGCATATGTATGTCGTCATATAAGGCGGCGGAGCAGGGCGCCGCTCACAAGCGCGTGCCGGACGACATAGCAGATAACCCCGTTATTCTCGGTCACGAATTTTGCGGAGAGCTTATTTCTGTCGGATCAAAATGGGCGCACAAATATAAAAGCGGCGACAAATTTGTTATCCAGCCCGCATTAAACTATAAGGGGCGGTTGGACGCGCCCGGATACTCTTACAAATATATCGGCGGAAACGCCACATACATCATAATCCCCAACGAAGTTATGCTGACAGACTGCCTTCTGCCCTTTAACGGAAGCGCAATGTTCGAGGGTTCGCTGACAGAGCCTGTCTCCTGTGTCGTCGGGGCTTTGCACGCATCTTATCACACTGTCAGGGGAAGCTATGAGCATAAAATGGGCATAAAAGAGGGCGGCAAAATGGCTGTTCTTGCCGGAGCGGGTCCGATGGGGCTTGCCGCCATAAATTATGTCGTCAATTGCTCCCGCCGCCCGTCGCTGCTTGTTGTCACCGACATTGACGAAGACAGGCTTAAAAGGGCGTCCGAAATAATGACGGCTGACAGCGCCGCAAAAAACGGCGTGACGCTTGTTTACCTCAACACAAGCGGCAGGGACGCCGCAAACGAGCTTCTTTCGCTGTCCGACGGCGGCTTTGACGATGTTTTTGTTTTTGCTCCCGTCGCACCGGTCATCGAAACGGGCGACGCCATCCTTGCGCAGGACGGCTGTCTCAACTTTTTCGCGGGTCCCACTGACAAAAGCTTTTCGGCAAAGCTCAACTTTTATAACGTCCATTACTCATCGACGCACATTGTCGGCACCTCAGGCGGCAATGTTGATGATATGCTTGAAAGCCTTGATATGATTTCAAAAGGGCTGCTTAATCCCTCGATTCTTGTAACGCACGTCGGCGGTCTTGATGCCGTTATTGACACAACGCTTAATTTGCCGAAAATCCCCGGCGGCAAAAAGTTGATTTACACAGGTGTGTCCATGCCGCTGACAGCCATTTCAGATTTCGGCAAGCTCGGAGGGAAGGATCCGTTTTTTGCCGAGCTTCGCAAGCTGACAGACAAAACAAACGGTCTTTGGAATGCCGAGGCGGAAAGATACCTCTTGGCAAACGCTAAGCCTATCTAATCTGCCCCGACCTGATTCGGTACGGTCTGAGTTGGTTTGACTTGACTTGATTTGACTGCCGCGCATGATTTTTCGGCGGTTAACGGCACAACCTTTGCGAAACACACGATTTTAACCCACGCGGAAAGGATTTGATTCAAATGGCGGCAGGCGTGCTGATGCCCAAAGCAGGTATCACGGTTGAGGAATGCATGATAACAAAATGGGAAAAAGCTGTCGGCGACAAAGTTAATGCGGGAGACTTGCTTTTTACCTACGAAACAGACAAAGCCTCATTTGAGTGCGAAAGCACGGCGGAGGGCGAACTGCTTGAGATATTTTATTTTGAGGGCGATGAGGTTCCCGTTCTCGTAAATGTCTGCGCTGTCGGCAAAAAGGGAGACGACGTGTCGTCCCTGCGCCCCGGCGCGGCTGTTCGCCCCACCCCCGACAAAGCCACCGTGACGGTGGAGACGACGTTTACTGATTCTCGTTCGGAACGCGCCGAGCCTGCCGACGGCAATCTTAAGATTTCGCCCAGGGCACAAAATCTTTCTGAAAAAATCGGTGTTGAAGCGTCACTTGCGTCGCCGACAGGACCGGGCGGTAGGATTGTCGAGCGCGATATACTTGCTCTTGCCGACAGCGGCGGTCTCGGCGGACTTGAAGCCGCGGATGAGGAACCGCCGAAGTCTAAAGTGCCTGACAGCGAATATGAAGATGCCGCCTTGTCAAAGATACGGCGCGTCATAGCGGGCGCCATGGCAGGCTCATTGGCATCAATCCCGCAATTGACGCATCACCACTCATTTGACGCGACAAATATACTTGATTTTCGCAAGCGCATAAAGACAAGCGCCGAAAGGTTTGGTTTGCCGAACATCACGTTGAACGACATCATTCTTTATGCCGTTTCACGCACTCTTTTAAAGTTTCCCGATTTTAACGCGCATATCGTTGACGGCGATATTGTCCGCCGCTTCAAGCACGCGCACATAGGCGTCGCGATGGATACACCAAGAGGGCTGATGGTTCCGACAATCTTTAACGCCGACAAAAAAACGCTTGACGAAATTTCAGCAGAGTCCAAATCACTCGCAAGCCGCGCGCAGTCCGGCTCCATAAGCCCCGACGCCCTGCACGGCGCGACATTTACAGTCACAAATTTAGGCAGTCTCGGCGTCGAAATGTTCACGCCTGTTATAAACGCGCCGCAAACAGCGATACTCGGCGTTTGCGGCCTCATCACGCGATTCAAATCCGACGGCGGCGAATTAAAGCCTTATCAGGCGATGGGGCTTTCCGTAACGTATGACCATCGCATAATCGACGGCGCACCCGAAGCAAGGTTTGCGTCGGAGCTTATATCATATCTCGAAAACTTTACGGCTATGCTCATCAAATAAAGGAGTTGTGTTGTTTTGGATAAGTTTGATTTAATTGTTCTCGGAGGCGGCCCTGCCGGATATCTTGCGGCGGAGCGCGCCGCCGCCGCCGGCTTTAAGACAGCCTTGTTTGAAAAGCGCTCGCTCGGCGGCGTGTGCCTGAACGAAGGATGTATTCCTTCAAAAGCGCTTTTAAATTCCGCGAAGATCCTTGACTATGCAAAGCGGGCGGAGGGCTACGGCGTGCGTGTTTCCGAAGCGTCAATCGACCACGCTGCCGTTACGGCACGAAAAAACAAAGTCGTCAAGGCACTTGTTTCCGGCATCGGGATGAAGATGAAAAAGCTTAACGTCACAGTCATCAGCGCCGCGGCGGCTATAACCGGCAAGTCCGGCGACGGCTTTTTTGTGACAGGCGGCGGTGAGACATATCTTGCCGACAAGCTTTTGATAGCGACGGGCTCCGCGCCGCTCACTCCTCCCATTCCGGGGCTGCGCGAAGGCTTGGAGAGCGGATTTTGCCTTACTAACCGCGAAATACTCGACATGACTGAGCTTCCCGAAAGCCTTGTCATCATCGGCGGCGGAGTAATAGGGCTTGAAATGGCTTCATATTTTAATTCCGCGGGCGCAAGCGTGACGGTAATTGAAATGCTTGACAAAATAGCAGGCGCGACTGAAAAAGAGATTTCAGATATTCTTCTCAAAAACTATAAAAAGGCGGGAGTTACTTTTAAGCTCTCCTGCAAGGTGACTTCTGTCGGCGCGGACAGCGTGACTTACGCGGAAAACGGCGCTGAAAAAACGATTCCCGCGTCAAAGGTGCTTGTTTCAATCGGCAGGAGGCCGATTACCGACGGGATAGGACTTGAAGCAATCGGCGTTTATACTGAAAACGGCGCTGTCGTAACAGATGACAGGATGCGCACCAATGTGCCCGGGGTCTACGCCGCGGGCGATGTAAACGGCAAGTCTATGCTTGCCCACACAGCATACAGGGAGGCGGAAGTCGCCGTAAACCATATGCTCGGCAAAAAGGACTTTATGCGCTATGCCGCCATTCCTTCAGTTATTTACACAAACCCCGAGGTCGCGTCAGTCGGCGAGACGCCTGAAAGCGCCGCGGACAAGGGCATCGACGTTAAGACTGTCAGTGTGAGCATGAGATTAAGCGGTCGGTATATCGCGGAGGTAAACGGAGGAAACGGCATCGCGAAGCTTGTTGTTGACTCAAAAAACAGCCGTATTATCGGTGTCCACCTCATCGGCAGCTATGTGTCGGAAATGATTTACGGCGCGGCACTCATGATTGAGACAAAGATTAAAACAGATTCTTTAAAAGAGCTGGTGTTCCCCCACCCGACTGTCTGCGAGGTTATAAGGGAAGCTTTGTTTGAAATATAGTTCCTTATCTTTTGCCCGCTTTTGACGTGTCGGCGATGCGCCGCTTTAAAACTCACACGAAACATACCGATTAACAAAAAAATCATTTTGCCTTCGCTTTATAAAACTTTGTTTGCTTTGAAAGGAAATTATCGATGCCGAAATCTATGTATATAGACCCAGCCGCCACGCTTGCCGCGGGGAAAATATCCTTTGAGGACATACCTGTAAACACATACGGCAAGTCAGTTAAGGATGAGCTAAATCAAAACAATTACACAAAAGGCGACCTTGTGCGCATTTATCGCGATATTGCCATTCTGCGCGAATTTGAATCCATGCTAAGCATGATAAAAACTCAGGGCGTTTATAACGGAATTGAGACGACTTATCCCGGACCCGCGCATCTTTCCTTGGGACAGGAGGCGGCGGCAGTCGGTGAGGCTTATCTTCTCACGTCAGACGACTTTATTTTCGGAAGCCACAGAAGCCACAGTGAAATCCTCGCAAAGTCGCTTTCAGCGATAGAAAAGCTCGGCGACGACGAGCTTATGGCAATAATGGAGGGCTTTTTGGGCGGCAGGACACTTCGTGCCGTTGAAAAGGTGTCAAAGCCCGATTCTGTCGCGGAGCTTGCCGTGGAGTTCATCATTTACGGCGCGCTGACTGAAATCTTCGCGCGCGAAAACGGCTTTCACATGGGGCTTGGCGGCTCAATGCACGCCTTTTTCCTGCCGTTCGGAGTTTATCCAAACAACGCCATCGTCGGCGGCTCCGCCTGCATCGCGGCGGGCGCGGCGCTTTACAAAAAGTGCAACAAAAAGAAAGGTATAGTCGTCTGCAACCTCGGAGACGGCTCTTTGGGGTGCGGCCCCGTCTGGGAGGCTTTAAACTTTTCAGCCATGGGGCAGTTCAAAACACTTTGGGAGGACGGCAAAAACGGCGGGATGCCCATTATATTCAACTTTTTTAATAACGGTTACGGTATGGGCGGTCAAACGAGGGGCGAAACCATGGCATATGATATGCTTGCGAGAGTGGGCGCCGGCATTTCTCCGACACAGATGCATTCCGAGCGCGTAAACGGCTTTAATCCGCTGGCTGTCATCGAAGCCTACAAGCGAAAAAAAGAGCTTGTCAAAAAAGGCGGCGGCCCTGTTCTCCTTGATGTGCTGACATACCGTTTCAGCGGTCATTCAACGTCGGATCAAAACGCTTACCGCTCCAGGGACGAAATTGACGCGTGGCGCGGCCTTGACCCGATTATCACATACAGAAAGTCGCTTGTCGACGCCGATGTCGCGTCTGATTCGGTGTTTGAGGACATACTTGCCGATACGTCCGAGCGCATGACAAGGATTTGCGAATGGGCTTGTGACGTCAAAATTTCTCCATATGCCGACTTTAAAAACAACAGCTCCGTCGTCGAGCGAATGATGTTCTCGAATGAAAGAAAAGAAAAGCTTGACGACAGACCTCCGGAGGTTCTCACCGATAAGGACGACTGTGCCGCTTACGTTAAAATCAAAGGAAAAATCCGCGCCGTGGAATCAGACGGAAAGCCCACGCCGAAATTAAGGCTTTTTAATCTGCGCGACGCGATATCCGAAACGATTATTGACAAATATTATGAGGATCCGACGCTCATATCTTACGGTGAGGATGTGCGTGACTGGGGAGGCGCCTTTGCCGTCTACCGCGATATGTCCGGCTCCATCCCCTATTCCCGTCTTTTTAACACGCCTATCTCCGAGTCGGCTATTGTCGGCTCCGCCGTCGGCTACGGTCTTTGCGGAGGGCGCGCCGTCATTGAGCTGATGTATGCCGATTTTATCGGACGTGCAGGCGATGAGATATTTAACCAGCTTTCCAAATGGCAGGCCATGAGCGCCGGCATATTAAAAATGCCTGTCATCCTGCGTGTTTCAGTCGGATCGAAATACGGGGCGCAGCACTCGCAGGATTGGGTCGCGCTGTGCGCACACATACCGGGGCTTAAGGTCTGTTTCCCCGCGACGCCGTGGGAAGCAAAAGGGCTCATGAAATCGGCTTTAAACGGCACGGATCCCGTCGTGTTTTTTGAAAGCCAAAGAATATACGACGTCGGCGAGCAGTTCCGCAAGGGCGGTGTTCCGGCGGAGGACTATGAAATCACTATCGGGGACACAAACACAGTGCGCAAGGGCGGCGACATAACTTTCCTCACAATCGGCTCGACTTTGTACAGAGCGGTGGAGGCGGCAAATTTGCTTGAGGAAAAACACAATGTTTCCGTCGAAGTGATAAACCTGCACAGCCTTGTTCCGCTCAATTACACAGATATAATCGAATCTGTCAAAAAAACAGGCAGGGTGCTTCTCACCTCGGACGCCTGTGCGAGAGGCTCTTTCTTAAACGATGTCGCTCGAAACATCACAGAGCTTTGCTTTGATTATCTTGACGCGCCGCCTGTTGTCGTCGGAGCGCAAAACTGGATAACTCCGCCTTTTGAGTTTGACGAATATTTTTTCCCTCAGGCGTCTTGGATAATCGACGCGGTAAACGAAAAAATCATGCCGCTCAAAGGACACGCGCCGACGACTAATCACACTTTAACAGAGCAGCTAAGAAAGGCAAAATTAGGTGTCTGACAAGCCTTTGCTCCGCTCTGCCGCAGTCTGCTTTTTAATCGGCTGTGTGAGGCGGATAAAACTTTTTGAGGGAGGCGCGCCATGCTTTTCGGCGGGACAGAGCCTGTCTGTTTAATTGCTCACAGCCGCACAAGCCCTTCGTTCAACCTTGCGGCCGAGGAGCATTTTCTGCGCGGGCGCCGTGAAAACTTCATAATGCTTTGGCGCAACGAGCCGTCTATAATAATCGGGCGAAACCAAAACGCCTACGCGGAGCTTGACATAAATTTTGTCCGTGAAAACGGCGTGACTGTAATCAGGCGGCTCACCGGCGGCGGCGCAGTGTTTCACGATCTCGGCAACATCAATTTCACATTTATAAAAAACGGTCAAGACGGCATGGCGGACTTCAAGGAATATCTTGAGCCTGTCGTCGGCTATCTGCGCCTTATAGGGCTTGACGCGGAGTTTTCCGGCAGAAACGACATTCTTGTCGGCGGAATGAAGGTTTCCGGCAGCGCGCAGACAAACTGCCGCGGCAGGGTTATGCTGCACGGCACACTTCTTTTCGACGCTTCACTCGAAACTCTTGCAAGGGCATTAAGCCCCAACCCGCTGAAGCTCAGCGCAAAAGGCATAAAATCTGTTAAAAGCCGTGTCACAAACATACGACCGCACCTTGCGGCGGACATGAGCGTAACCGAGTTTGCCGATGGGCTTTCAAAGCACCTGACCGAGAGCGAACATTGTGTCAGATATGAGCTTTCCGACCGCGACGAGGACGCCGTGGCACAGCTTGCCGCCGACAAATATGACACCTTTCTTTGGAACTTCGGCGGCGCGCCACCCTATTCTGTTGAAAAGTCGGCAATGACAGGCGGCGGACTTGTCACCGCCGCATTCGACATCAAAAACGACACCATCTCCGATATACGCATCTTCGGCGACTTTTTTGGTGTCAAAGAAATATCGGATGTGGAAAATATATTAAAAAAGACCCCCTATGAGCCGACCGCGGTTGCGGGCGCAATTTCGGGGATCAATTTAGACGACTATATTTTCGGCGCATCCGCCGCGGAGCTTGTAAAGCTCCTATTTTGACAGCTCGCGCTCCCTTTCGATCAGCTTCCACGTCGCTCCTATAAGGTGTTTAAACTGCGGTTGCTCAAGCTGTCTGCACACAAAGCTCTGCCGCGGAGAATTTATGTCCTCGCCGGATATTTCAGTTATGCCGCGTTCGCGGCACATTTTTTGAAGCCTCTCAAGCTGCTCCGCCGTGTTTCGCGACGGCATATATGTAACACCCTCCACACCATGCGACTCAAGTGTGTCAAAAAGGACGTCAAGATAGCTGTCCTCAAACTTTTGAGCCTTTTTGTCGCCTGTCACCGAATCTTCCACATCACCGAGATACGCATAGCAAAGCATGGCGCCCGTTTTTCTTGAAAGTAACGACAGCTCTGATATGTGAATGCACTCGTCTGTGGCGGGGACATAAATCCGCTCGACAAGATTCGCCTTAAAAACTGCCAAAAGGTCATATTCAAGATAAGGGTTGCCGCTGTCGGCAAGCCTTTTTCTTTGCTTTTCGTCAAGCTGTATTTTCATCTTTTCTTCGACAAATTTCGCCGTTTTGCCCTCGCCCGCAATCGAAATGACCTTTTTGCAGACAGAGCTTATGAGATGGCGCTCCGTCACGCTCCCGCCCTCGCCAAACCTTGAGAACGGCAGGACATCGGCGTCAAAATCTATGTTTATGCCGCAATGCCCGACAGCTGAGTTGATTTTTTCGACCATTTTCCTGTTGCGTATATTTCGCTTTTCACGAAGCGGCGCAAAAACCTGCTGTAGATTTTCTATCTGATGATGGGGAACTCCGTGCAGCGCCATATATGCGATGCCCTTTTGGTCGGGGTTGTTTATCCTTTTGCCTTGAAGCTCGGTCCCCTCGACGCTCACCCTGCATTCAAGCCCGACAGTCGTGGCAATCCCGGCTATTTCTCCCGCCTTTATAAATTCACGCGCACCCGCTATCGAGTCGTGATCCATTATCCCGGCAGTCATAAGACCCTCCGCGCGCGCGAAATATACGGCGGCAGTCGGGGAATAAGGCGAGAATGAGTAAAATGTGTGAATGTGGTTGTTGACAAAGTCGGGATTTCCTTCGGGCTGTGCGGTTTCTGATGAAACAGTGTCAAAAAGAGCGGAGAGCCTGTCCTCCGCCGTTCCGGAGTTGAGAAGTTCGAGTGTTTTTTTCATTTTTCCATCCTTTTATGAAATCATTACCTGACCGCCGGTTACAGGTATCGCCTGACCTGTTTCAAATTCCTGCTCAACACAATAAAATATTGCCTTTGCCACATCGGAGGGGAGGCAGCCTCTCTTGTTCATCGGCTGCTTCGCAAGATAAAATCTTTTCACATCCTCGACAGTCTTTGCGCCCGGAACCTTATCGGCGTGGAGGTATTGAACAAAAAGCCCCTTTTCAGGCTCTGACCACATCGGGCCGTCATAAAAGTTGCCCGGACAAATGGAATTGACCTTAATTTGATATGGCGCAAGCTCCAGCGCCAAGCTTTGAGTAAGCCCGATGCCGCCGAACTTGCTTCCCGAATAGCTGAAATTGTTTTTTGACCCTATGATTCCAGACTTTGAGTTTATCTGTATGATGTCGCTGTACCTTTCGCTGTCCGCTTCAAACTCCGCGAGCATAATTTCGGCGGCATATTTTGCGCAAAGATAATATCCCGTATAATTTATTTTTGTTATAAACTCAAATGTCTTGAGGTCCATGTCGTGAATTGAACCCGCCTTAGTCACGCCTGCGTTAGCCACCATTATGTCAAGCCCGCCGAAGCGCCCGACTGTTTCGCATATCATCTTTTCGACAGACAATTCTTCCGAAACATCTACGGGAATAAACGCCGACCTGCCGCAAAGCTCGCCCGCCGCCTTTTCGGCAGCTACACGCTGCGATTCAAGGTCTGCAATGATAACAAAAGCACCGTTTTTGTGCATCTCCCGCGCTATGCCAAGCCCCAGCCCTTGAGCGCTCCCCGTCACCACGGCTATTTTCCCGGAAAGTCTGCCGCCTGTTGACGGGCGGTTTTTTACATTTCTTTTTGCGTGTTCCTTTGCCTGTTCAAATGTCATATCATCACTTGCTTCCTGTAATTTAATTGTTTTGACCGCTTCTGTAAGATTCGGCCTCCCAATTTATTATAAAATCCGTTAAATCATCTTGCATATGGAGCGGACCGCCAAAGCTTTTTGAGTAGACGGCTATTTTCATTGCGTCTTTAAACATCAGCAGCGCCGTTTCTGAATTTTTTTTGCTTTCGGATACGGCAAAAAATCCAAGCCCCTCGGCAATAATAATTTTCGGTGCGTAACCGCGCGCAGATTTGCAGCTTAAAAAGTCCGCGTCGAGCGCCTCGGGAGAGCGTGTAAAAACAGGGTGCGCCCCGCAATATACAATGTGGTCAGGCGTGAACGGCTTTAAAAGAGGCGCGGCGTCACACACACTTTTCGCAAAGTCCGCCGCCTGACGGCTTCCCTCAAACAACGTGAAAAAACCTTTTCCGTATAACGCGTCAATTCTTTCTCTGAACCTCTTGGTCAAATTGTTTTCAGCCGTAAACGGTGAAAAGTCAGGAGTCTCTGTCAATCGGCTCTGGATTTTGCCGATTACATTTGAAAGCCTGTCATCAAGCTCCTCCTCGCTGCCGCCGGCAATAAATATACCGTGGTTTTGCAAGAGCATAACAGCCGCGTCAGAGCCTGTTTTGCGCTTATGCTCGTCCATCTCGTCGCGGCAGATTTTTGAAAGCACATATCCCGGCTTGCACGGGCGTATCCACAACACGCCGCCGCCAAACAGCCTTTGCGCCTCCTCCTCGCCGTTTGCCGAGCATGTCAGCCCGTTCACAAGCGCAGGGTGGAGATGGAGGACGTATCTTTGCGGAAAAAGATTGTGAAGCAGCGTTTCGACGCTTGGCCTTTTTAAGCGCTCGGACGGAAGTCGAGCCGCCATCAAATCATCAAGCGCCGCCGCCTCGCGCTCCTTGTCGTCTTTTGGATAATCTTTTTCCATTATATGCGCAAGCTTGACCCTGTCCATTTTTACAAAGCCGTCCGCGTCTATTGCCGCCAGCGGCACGCCCGACCCCTTCACTAAAAGAATGCCGCCGTCCTTTGCGGATGTGTTGCCCCCTCCGGCAAGCACAAGTTCGCCGTCGGAGCCGTATTTATTTGAAAAACGCGTCAGCGTCTCCTGTATCATTTTGCTCCCCCAATCAAAAATATATACATATATTTTACCACACAAAGCCAGAAAATGAAAGTAAAAGTTGTGAAAGCCTTCGTAAAATTGGATAACATGAACGGTCATAAATTGTTGACTTTGACCGAACATTGTAGTAAAATAAATGATAATAATTATCTTTTATAATTTGGGGAGCGTTCGATGAATAATATTCATTTTAAAGATATATTTTTCTCCGTGTTTTTTGTGGCTGTGTCTGTTTTGTCTGTCGGTCTTGTTTTGCCCGCCGTAAATTACGAATATATCAGTTTGGCGGCGCCAAAGGAGCAGACGTCCGAGCTTTTTGTCTCGGAGCCTGAAATTATTTATGACGACAATAAATACAGCCCCGACGACTCTCTCGGCGACACATCCCGCCTTAATAATTCCGCCTTTATCGGCAACTCTCACGCCGAGGCGCTCAATCTTTACGGTCTTATACCCGGAGCCGACTACTATACAAAGGTCGGATTATCTGTCCTTAACGTTTTAAAGCCGGGCGAAAAAGGCGACATTTTAATAAACAACCTGTATAACAAAAAATACGACATGGTTTTTCTCATATTCGGCGAAAATGAATTGGGCTGGCCTTACCCTAAAAACTTTATCAAGGAATTTGAAAAGATTATAGCAGAAACAAGGCGCATTCTCCCGGACGCCGACATCTATATTGAGTCTATCTTCCCCGTTTCGCTTGAAGTTTCGGAAAAGGACATAAACGGTATTAATAACAGCAACATAGTCAAATATAACAAGCTTCTTGAGGAGCTTGCCGACCCTGAAAAAAACATTTTTTTTATAAATCCAGCCGAAGCCGTCGCTGACAAAAACGGCAATCTTCCGTCCGACGCCTCAACCGACGGGATGCACTTTAATTACGGTTATTGCAAGGTTTGGGTTAATTACCTTATTGATAATGTGGTTGATCGCAATCGTTTTGCAGGCAATTCTAATGAGGGCGCGCTTGAAGAAACAGAAGCTTCAGAGCAAGAAACAAACGTCGGCGCCGATGTGAGCGGCTTCGGGCAGGAAGTTTTTGCGCCGACTGAAATTTTTTGAAAGGTTTGGTTTGTTTGAAAAACATTTTGCTTCTTGTCGGTTTGTCACTTTTACTTATCTTGCCTCTCCAAGGCTGCTTTGGCGGTGTCGTTGATGTCGACATAACCGCGAGCGGCGGCGCCTCTGCGGCTCAAGATTTAAGCGCCGAGACTATTGCCGACCTCATTTACTCAAACATCCCTTTTGACGACATGATGACAAAGGTTCCGCCCGCCTCCATAAAAAACTCTTACGGTCTGCCCTCCTGCTATAAAAGCGGCTGTGCCATTTATGTCAGCACCGGCGCGACACCTGAGGAGCTTGCCGTTTTTGAAATTGACGACGTCTGCACAGAGGACGCGATAATCGAAGCTGCCAACAACCGCATCGAAAAGCAGGTGAAAAGCTACTCCTCTTACGCTCCAAAGGAGGTCCCGAAGCTTGAAAGCGCCGTTATTTATTCCGGCAGCGGCTTTGTTGTCGTTTGTGTTTCGGCCGACAACAGCCTTGCGAAAGATTTTATAAAGGATTACATTTTAGCTTGAAAGAAACAACGGAAAAATACATTGCCCAAAGCCGCGCCGCGGCGGCAATTTTATTTTGCTCCCTGCTGGGGGCGGTGTTGTTTGCTTTTATTTTATCTCCGAGCAAGGACTTTTCAGTCTTTGAAAAACGCGCGCTCGCTCGTTTTCCGCGGTTTTCGCTGTCGTCAATCATTGACGGCAGCTTTGAAAGCGAGCTTGAAAAATATCTTCAAGACCAATTTCCGCTGCGAAACCTTTTTGTCGGAATCGGTTCATATTTTGACGCGGCGACAGGAAAAAACGGCACGGACGGCATTTATCGCTGCTCCGACGGGTATTTTGTCGACGAGCCTGTGCAATATGACGCCGCGGGACTTGAAGCCAACCTCAATATCTTGAACGATTTTGCGCAAAGCCACAGCCTTGACTCATATATGATGATTGTGCCGTCCGCCGGCTATGTCTTAAGCGACAAGCTGCCGCGCGTTCACAGGCAATTTAACGACGGCGAAATCATAAGTTCGATTTACAGGGAAGTCGGCGGCTGCTTCAAAACAATTGACCTCTGCACGGCTTTTCAAGAAAGCGGTGATCTTCAAATCTATTATAAAACAGATCATCACTGGACAAGCGCCGGTGCCAACCTTGCCGGAACCTGCTTTTTGGAGATGCTCGGAATCAGCCCCGTCCCGCCGCAAAGCTTTTTTGTGCGTTCCGTTTCAGGCTTTCGCGGCACGACATATTCAAAGGCGGCAATGTGGCTTTCAAAGCCTGACAAAATGGAGTTTTGGAGTGTTGACGGCGGCAGCTTTAATGTTGCGATATCAGACACGGGCAAAAAGACATCAGTTTCCGACAGCCTCTTTTTTGAAGAACATTTGGCGGAATACGACATGTACCCCGCATATCTTGACGGCAACCACGGCTTGACAGTCATCACAAACAACAATGTCGAGGGCGGCTCTCTCCTGATGTTAAAAGATTCCTACGCAAACGCGATAGCGACAATTCTTGCCAACAGCTTTCGTACAATAGTGATGGCGGACTTGCGCCATTACAGGACAAGCGCCGTTTCAGAGCTTATCGGCGAACACGGCATTGACAGCCTGCTTGTCGTTTACGGCATAGACAACATCATAAACGACTCTAACATTATGTGGCTTCGTTAAAACCTTTAAAAGGCTCAATTTTATAAAATCAAAAACGGAGGGGTCGGCATGGGCGGTATTCATGTTTCACAAAGCACAAAGGACTATATGCTGGACGGCATCAAGCATGTGTGCGGCGCGTTCAAAAACAGGGCGCCGGGCACTCAATCCGAGAGAGATTCTCAGGAATATTTCAAGAAGGAGCTTGAAAAGTTTTCCGACGAGGTCATAATGGAGGACTTCACTGTTCATCCCTTGGCGTTTATGGGTTTCATACCTATAGCCGCCTTTTTCTTTTTGGTTTCAATCGCTTTATACTGGCTCGGCCCACGGTCAATCTGGTTCAGCGTGGCCGGCGTATTGCTCACGTTTATTGCCATGGCCATGTTTTTCATGGAGTTTTTGCTGTATCGCGAGCTTGTGGATTTTATGTTTCCAAAACGTGTTTCACGGAATGTTTATGCCGTGCGAAAGCCTTCCGGCGATGTTAAACGGCGCATTATCTTCGGCGGTCATGCCGACGCCGCCTTTGAATGGACATATTCGCTTCACGGTCAGCTAAAGACGCTGGCTCCCGTAATTTTCGGCTCGATATTGGGTATGTTTTTTGCCGCCGGCGCAAACCTTTCTCTCATGATAAAGACATTGGCAAGCGGCGCTCCGTCAATCGAAGGCGCTTGGAAAGCGGTCGGGATTATTTTAATATGCTTCATACCCTTCGGCATAGCCATATCCTTCTTCATTAACTGGAGGGTCATTGTCGACGGAGCGAACGACAACCTCTCCGCCTGCTATATCGCCATAGGCGTGCTGAAGGAAATGTCAGACGACGATTTTCGCTATGAAAACACAGAGGTGGGCTGCCTGATTACAGGCTCTGAGGAGTCCGGCCTGCGTGGAGCGAAGGCGTTTGCAAAAAAGCATCAAAAAGAGCTTAAGGAAGTTGAGACGGTGTTTATCGCGATGGACACAATGCGGGAGATTGAGCAGCTGATGGTCTACACAAGGGGCTGCACCGGCACTGTACACAACTGCGAGGCTGTCGGCGACCTTTTGCGTGACGCTGGTTTAAAGGCGGGCGTCGATATGCCGCGCGCCGGCATATATCCCGGCGCTGTTGACGCGGAGGCTTTCACCATGCACGGCATACGCGCCGCCGGCTTCTGCGGCGTAAACCACAACCCGAAAACTTATTATCACACAAGGCACGACACCTTTGAAAACATCAGCCCCGAATGCATCGAGCTGTCGCTAAAGGTTTGCCTTGAAGCCGCAAAGCTTTACGATGAAAGCGGCGGAATCGCCGTATATGAAAAAGCGCGGAAAAACAAATAACACACGATTAAAAAACAAGGGCTGCCGCAAGACGCGTGTCAGCCCTTGTTTTGTTTTGCAAAGCTTTTGCAGTCGGCTTTGCGGCAATTAAAAGCTCATACAGCTTTATTTCTCTGCGGCGGCGGCGCGGGAATTGACCTTTTTGAAAAACTCCATGTCAAACTTCGGCCGCCTGTCATATGTGTAAAGCCCGTTTTTCTCCTGCTCAACATCATAAAGCTGTGTGTAACAAAACCCGCACATGCAATAATTGTCAAGAAGCGCGTCTGTCAAGCCCTTATATCTGTCAAGAAACTCCCGCTCGCACCGCGGCGCATCGCCGTATCCCCAGCCTTCACCGCCGTCCTTGACCCACCTTATGCCTCCGTATTCGCTCACAAATGTCGGCTCATTGCTGCGTCGCTGCCTTTCAGTACCGCCGTGCTTTCCGACTTTATCGTACAAAATGCCCTCTGTCATCAGCTTGTCATAATTTTCTTTGAAGGATTTTGGGTCTTGGTCATAGTCATGCACGTCATATATGTCTGTCACGACATGGTAATTGCCGCTTGTGTCTATGCAGGGGCGCGTCGGGTCAAGCAGCTTTGTCACGTTGTAAACTATGCGCAAAAGCTCGTCCCACTGCTTTTTCAGCTCGTAGTCCCACGTCTCATTGAAGGGGCACCAGCCGATTATTGACGGGTGATTAAAGTCGCGCTCCAACACCTCGCACCACTCCGGCAGCACGCTCGCGACACACCTCGGGTCAGAATAGTCAATCCCCCAATTTGGATATTCGCCCCAAACCAGATAGCCCATTTTATCGCAATGATAAAGGAAGCGCGGCTCAAACACTTTTTCGTGGAGCCTCGCTCCGTTAAACCCCGCCGCGATTGAAATCTCAATGTCTCTGACAAACGAATCATCGGCGGCGGCCGTGTATATGCCGTCGGGATAATAGCCCTGGTCAAGCACAAGCCGCATAAAAACAGGCTTGCCGTTCAGCGTGAACTTAAATCCGTCCATGCGCACTCCGCGCAGACCGAAATAGCTTTTGACATTGTCGCCGCCTATTGAAAGCTCAAGGTCATAAAGATTGCCGGCACCGACTTCCCACAGATGTTTTTCGCTAAGCTCAATGCGCAGCGTCACAAGCCCGCCGTCTGTCGCCTTAACGCTTTCGCCGACATGTCTGCCCTCAAAAAGGGCTTTTGCAAAGAGAGTTCCGCCGCCCGTCGCGACAGCGTGTATGTCCACAGCGCCGTTTATATAATCGGGAAACAGCTTAAAGCTTTTTATGTGAACCTCCGGGACAAATTCAAGCCACACTGTCTGCCATATCCCGGTCGTTCTTGTGTAATGGCAGCCGTGCGAATGATATTTGTGGCTTTGCTTTCCGGAAGGTATCAGCGCGTCTTTCGTGTCGTCCTCAGCACAGACTGTGACGACATTTTTGCCCTCCCTGACAAGCTCTGTGATATCAAAGGAAAAATGGACGTAACCGCCTTTGTGTGTCCCGACAAGGACGCCGTTAATATATACAAAAGCTTCATAATCGACGGCGCCGAAATGCAGCATCACTCTGCCGCCCAGCTTGCCCGCATCAATTATAAACTCTTTGCGATACCAAACCGAATACATAAAATCGACATTCCCAACACCTGACAGCTTGCTTTCGGGCGAAAACGGGACTGTTATCTTGCCGCTTAGCGCGACCGCCTCGTTTAGCTTCCTGTCGCGGCCGCTTTTTGCGTTGTCTATTTCAAATTCCCATTCACCGTTGAGGTTTATCCAGTCGGAGCGTTCAAATTGCGGGTTTGGATATTCCGGGCGCGGAACATTTTTACACATAAAATTCAAATCTCCTTGCTTTGTCTTGCACCGTATTAAGCATTCGGCACTGTCCTCCGACAGCCGCCGCTCGGCTGAGTCAGCCGAAAAACTTAGCCTCCAAAGCCGCGCAGACAGCGTGATAAACAGGCTGCGTCAGCTCCTGCACTTTATATGTTTCTGTTTCGGGAATCCTTATGCAGACAGTGCAAAGCTCCGCAAGCTTGCCGCCGTCATGACCTGTGATGCCGACGCTGTCTATTCCAATCGCGTTTGCCGCGACCGCCGCGTTTACGACGTTGCGTGAGCTGCCGGATGTGCTTAACGCAATCAGGATGTCGGGACTGTTTTTTGAATATCCCCAAACCTGCTGAGCCAACACCGTATCCTCCGCGACATCGTTGCAAAAAGCCGAATAAAGCGCCGTGTGGGCGTTTAATGACACGGCGGGAAGCGCCCCCTGTAGCTTTTGAGCAAGCTCTGCCGCTCCCAAATCTTCAAAAAAGATCTTTTCATTGTCTGACAGCGGTCTTTTCAAAAGGAAACCCTTCATAAGCTCACCGACTATGTGGTCAGCGTCTGCCGCGCTGCCGCCGTTGCCGCACACAAGCACCTTTCCGAGCCTGTCGTAGCAGTCGCAAATCAGCTCATAGGCTTTGATTATGTCGCCAAGCACAGGCACAAGCGCGGGATATCGCTCCGCAAGATTTTTAAAAACTTTTTCAGGACTCATGATTTTCACCTCGTAAATTTGCAAACAATACGCCGAGCGCCGCGAAATCGCCGATAGAATCCCCCAACCGCGCGGGAACAATTTTGCAGGCGTTTGCTGAAATCGGCAGCGCCTCCGACTTAAATGTCTTCATCATTTCTTTTTCTAAAAGGTTATGAGAGCGCTCATAAATGCTGCCGATGATGATAATCTGCGGGTTAATTATATCGACAATTATGGCGATTCCCATCCCAAGGCGCCGCGCGCAGCCGCGGTAAACCTCAAGCGCGAACGCATCGCCGCCTTCAGCCGCTTTCGCAATCGCTTTTGCGGAGAAATCTCCCTGCCGCAAAGACGACTGCCCGCCGCTTTGCTGAAAGCCGCCGTACATCATCCGCGCCGTCCTTTCGATGCCGCCGCCGCTGCAAAAGCCCTCGAACGAACCTCTTTTTCCGTACCCCTCCGGTCCATCTTGCTCAAGCCTGATATGACCTATCTCGCCCGCCATGTCGTTTGTGCCGCTGTAAAGCTTGCCGTCAAGTATCAGACCGGCGCCCATGCCGGTGCCGAATGTCATAAATACAATGTTTTTGTATCCCCTGCCGGCGCCGAACTTCCACTCCGCCACGGCGCAGGCGTTCGCGTCATTTTGAAGGTATGCCGGTGCGCCGTATCTTTCTTTAAGTATTGAAGTTATCGGCACATCGTCCCAATCGGGGAGATTGGGCGGCCGCTTGATTATGCCCGAAAAGCTGTCAAGAGGGCCGCCGCAGCTTACGCCAAAGCCTAAAATATCAGCGTATGATAAGCTGTTTTCAGAAAGAATTCTGTCCACAGAACTGAGTATATCATCCACGACAAGGCGCCAGCCGCGCTTGCTGTCTGTCAAAAATTCTATGCGGTCTTTTATAAATCCGTCAGGCTTGTCAGGCAAAAAGCCTTTGCCAAGGATTACAGCGCATTTCGTGCCGCCTATGTCGATGCCGACGGAGCATTTTTCAGCCAAATCAACAACCCCTTCCAAGCATTATAATTATAAGCCATCAACAGAAAAAAATCAATTATGTATGATGATTAAACTCCTCTTTTTTGTCAATAATACTACTGATTGCACGGTTTTACGGAGGCACTTTTATGGCGGCTGTTCTTATACGGGTGATGATAGTTTATGTCGTCATCATTTTTTCGATGCGGCTTATGGGCAAAAGGCAAGTCGGAGAGCTTCAGACGACAGAGTTTGTTATCACAATCCTGCTTTCCGAAATTGCGGCTATTCCCATACAGGACAAGGAATATCCGCTTTTGGAGGCTGTCTGCGCCGTGCTTCTTTTATCGTCGTTTGAGGTGTTTTCCTCGGCGCTTAGCATAAAAAGCAGTCGTTTCCGTAAGGTGGTGCAGGGAAATTCACTCATTGTTATACGAAACGGTCAGGTGGATCTTGAGCAGCTTAAAAAACTGCGCATATCTCTTGAAGATCTGCTGGAAGGACTGCGATGCAAGGATGTCTTTGACATCACAAATGTCCAGTATGCCATATTTGAGACAAACGGCGAAATCAGCGTTATGCTCAAGCCGGAAAGCCGCACTGTGACCGCGGAGCTGCTCAATATACAGCCGCCTGACAACGGTCTGCCCTGCACTGTTATATATGACGGAGATATATTGTACACAGAATTCGGCGAATGCAACATGACAGAAGAAAAATTGCGTCAAGCTATGAACAACAAAGGACTTGCGCTTAGCAATATCATGCTCATGATTGCCGATAAATCAGGTGTTATCAGTATAATAACAAGAAAATAGCCGGAGGGTGGACCATGAAAAAACGTGTTATAATCTCAATAGCGCTCCTCATCATCGCCTTCAGCACTTGCGCTGTCAGCTTTGTGCTGATTTCAAACGAAATCGGGAGGCTGCGCGGGGCATTGTATGACGCAATCTTTACAGCGGAGAATTACGGAATGTCGGAAAGCCTGACGGACACTGTCATGTGTGAATGGAATGATGTCAAAAGAACCTTTGATATCTTTCTTGATGAAAATGATGTGCATGATATTGAAAGGATTATCCCCTCCATCGGCGACAGCTTGAGAGGAAATGATATTAAGCGCTATTGTGAGCTGTGTTCGGAATGCATTCATTACCTTGGCGTTTTGCTCGACAACATTAAGTTAAGAATTGAAAATGTCCTTTGAGCGCCCAACACGCCCGCTTTCCGTTAATCCGGAAAGACCACGGTCTTAATGTATAAAAAATCGGGGCTGTCCGCAAGGGACAGCCCCGTCAATATTTTTAGACTGCAACGTCTGTCTTTAGACTACGACTCCGGTCTGCTGGCTTACTGTCCGCGAACCGCTGATAATTGATTTCATTTGCGTGAAGTCGTTCAAGGTTAAGTTTTCGTCCTTGTTAAAGTCAACCGCCATAAGGAACACATCTTCATACTCGGACGATGACGTGCCCGCAAGGATGGTCTTAAGCAATATCATGTCAGTCTGCGTGATTTGACCGTCGCCGTTGAGGTCGCCGTATATTATAACTGTGAACTCATCGACAATCTCACCGGTGCGGTTGTTTTTAAGCTTAATAACAGCTCCTGTGCCGATAACTGTCGGCGCAATGATTGTGCCGTCGCCGTCAACGTCAAGATACTGATTAATAAGCTCCTCCGCAGTTATGCCGACTTTAAGCCCCGTGATGTATTTTCTGCCGTTGTCGACTATGGACGACGAGCCTTGCCTTGAAATAAGCTCGATTGCCGCCGGTGCCCAAATGGCATAAAGCGTTACGGTGTCCTCGGACTCTATTGTGTATTCCGTCAACGCCTCGTCGGCATCGGGGGTGAGCCCCCAGCCCATGAACACATACTCGTCTCTGTAGAACGCTGTGCCGCCATTGTCTGACGGGAATTCTGTTATTGTTGAGTACATTGTGTCCACAATGTCGGCGGGCGCCGTTCCCGACCCTCCGTTTAAGCTGAATGAAATTGTGCCTGTCAGCTCAACATACATACCGTAAAGTTCGATGTTTTCAGCGGGCATTGTTGTGCCTGTAAACAGTTGTGTAAGTCCCTCGTCAGAATACCAGCCGTCAAACCTGAAACCGTCTACCTCCGGAATCTCGGGGATAATAGCTGTGATGTTGGACTCATAAGGTATGTTCATCGCAATGTCGTAATAATCTTCTTCTCCGATAATCCAAAATGTTATGCTGTATCTGGCGCGTGACGTGAACCCGTATATGCTGACGTTGGATGCCAGATTTAACGGGAATTGAACGGCGACGCCGTTGATGCTGTTAGATAATTTCCATCCGCTGAAAGTGAAGCCTGTGGGAGGAGTGTATGCTATCTGGCTTTGTGTCACGGGCATGCCGCTGTATACGGGTATGGGATCGCCGTATTGGCTGCCGTCGATGTAAAGCGTCAAATAGTAGCCATCGATGCTTAACGAACCGTAAAAGTCCATGTCGGCAGCGGGCATTGTCGTGAACGTGTAGGGCAAGCCGTTGTTAAGCCAGCCGCCGAACACCATGCCGTCGGGTATTGTCACCGCGGGCGGCGAGACAGCCTCCCCGTATTGCTTTGTGACTGTTTGGTAAAGAGTCCCGTTCAGGAAGAACGTGAATGTGTAGCTGTTTGCGGTCCATGAAGCGGAAACCTCAATGTTTGCGCTTGGGAATGTTGTGAAGCTGTACGGAACGTTGTTAAGCTTCCAGCCCGCAAATGAATATCCGGTTCTGGTGGGTTCTGCGGGAGTTGCCACAGGCGCTTCAAACAGACCTGTAAATGTCGTCATGCCGGATATCGTGCCGCCGGCAAGATTTAAGGATATCGTTATTGTCTTTCTTGTGTAATACAAGTTGATTATGAGCGAACCGTCGGAGACGATTGTGTCGGAAATGCTGTTTGGCGTGTTAAATCCCTCGTATGATTTTGGAGTGGCGGTGACTTCCGTCCCGATGACGCCGGACAGAATCTGCTCCTCATAATCCGGGAGGAACCCTGTCGCCGTGACATTCTGCTTCCAGTGCCTTATTTTGTATTGCGCCGACTGCGCTTGCCAAACGGCGTAAAGAGTCACATCACTTGACGGGACAATATAGGGGTTGCTGACATATGTTGTGCCGCCGTCAACGAGCGACCAGCCAAGGAATGTGTAGTACGCCTTGGTGGGTGTCGGGAGGGTTATGGATCTGCCGACCTTTTCCATAATCGGGTCAATCGGCGTAACGGCGTTTGTAACGAATGTTATCGTTGTCGACTGCATTTCTTCGACCGCAAACCTGATGTCGCCTGTCGGCAGAACATAGGTGATGCCTGTCGATTGATAGCCTGTGTCATATTCGTTTCTTTCCTCAAGCGCCGCATAAATCTTTCCGTATAATGCGTCGTTTTCTCTTGTGAATATGTCGGGCATGAGTATCTGTGCGTATCCGTCAATTCCTGTCTCCGGAGCCGTGTCCTTGACCTTTAACTGGAAGCGGCAAATATCCTGCTCGGGATCGGGAGTCACGCAGTAGCCGGACGACGGCGATGTGGATGCGTTTGCGACCTGGAAGTAAACATAGTCATATTTTTCGTATTCCGGCAGGAGGGTGTTAGCGTCGGAACGCCATGCCGCGGGATAGAAGTTGATCCGCGCCACGGAGCTGTTATTCACGCGTCCGGTGCAGGTGCCGTTCTGCCATGTGTTCCAACCCTCGACCTTAACGTTTGCCGGGTTGTCAATCAAAGTGAAGTATGTGTTGCCGTTTGTGTTGCAGGCGGCAGCGCTGTTTATCGCCGTCGTGTAAGCGGCGCCCTTGAGTGCCGGCTCAAAGTACGTTTTGTCGTAATAGACGATGAAGTTGTGCGAACCGACAATGTAGTTTGACTTTATGGACGCTGTTATTGTTACGACGTCTCCCTGCTGAATGACGCCTGTCTTATCTGTCCTGAGCTTGTAAGTCGTCATGGGAGGCTCAACTTCCCAGGATGCGACAAGCGTTATGCTTTGGGCGGGGACTGTGGCGGGGAACAGGAAATCAACGCCGTTGAGCTTCCAGCCCATGAATACATATCCCGCCATCGTCGGTGCCTCAGGCGCCGAAAGCGTGGAGCCGCACGGAAGATTGTAGTAATCTGTGGCGTTAAAGGAGCTTGCAAACTGCGCCTCTAACGGGAAAAATGCATCGTCGCCCAAATCAAAATATACATTATAATTCAGGGGAGTCCACTTCGCATAGAAAATCTTGCTGCCCGCTGTCATTACAAACGGGAAAACGACTATGTTTGAAAGCCCCGCGTCCGAACACCATGCGGAAAAAACATAGCCCGATCTTATCGGAGAAGTGGGGGCGTTGACTGTTACGCCCGCGGGGTATGATTCGTAAGGAATTTCGGAGCCGCCGTTCGAGTTATATGTTATTGTATAAACCGAGTCGCTCCATTTAACATAAACGGTGATGTTCGCGCTGGGCATTGTAAAGTGTGAAAAATCGACCGGGTTTTGGAAAGTGTTGTTGTCGAAATACCATCCGGCAAAGCCCTTTCCGTATTTTGTCGGTATTTCGGGCTCGCTTATCGGTGTGCCGTAGTTTTGTGTCACACTTAATGTGCTATTACCTGTGGAAGCAAATGTGCCGCCGTTTGAGTTGAATGTGACTGTAAAGGAGGCGACTGTCCACTTTGCGTAAAATGTGACGTCGTTTGAGGTGAACGTGTAAGGGAACGACACAAGTGTTGTGAGCGTCACGTCCGAACACCAGCCGACAAAGCTGTAGCCGGATTTTGTCGGCGGCGTGGGGGCGTTAGTCGTGGTCCCCGGAGTGCCGTAAAGCGGATTGACGGACGAGCCGCCGTTGGAGTCAAATGTTATCTGAACGGCTGTGCGCTGCCAACCGGCATAAAGTGTTATTCCTGTCCTTGCAGCGTCGTCTTTGTAGCTGAAATCGCCGACGAAGTGTGAGTTTGCCGGACTCATGGCAAGCGGCCATGACACCGGCTCTGTGCAAGCGGCGTTGTAAAACCAGCCTGTGAATCCGTAGTATTGCCTTGTGGGCTGTGACGACGGGGCGCTGATGTTTGTGTACAGCTTGTATGAGGTGGTAGCGGGGGCGCCGTCGCCGCCGTTTGTGTTAAAAACAAGGTTAAAGGATTTATATTGAAGCGAATCAATGGCGTTTTGGACGTTTATGGTCATTGTGTCGACGACCTCTTGATATCTTTTGTTAAGCGGCCTGTCATAAGCAATATCTTCAACAGCCCTATTTAACGCCGATGCCGTCGTCCATGTGTAATATTTTCCTTTTGTCCCGTCTGAATATGAGTTGTTTGTGAAATTTGACGGTATTCTGCCTATTTGGTAGTCCGCCGCTTCGTAAGACGAGTCCGCGAACTTCATGCCGGAAACCCACTCGCCGTTTGCCGTGCCGTTGTCTATATATATGGGAATCGCGGCGTTAAGGGCATTGACGGCGGCGGTTATCGCGGCCTGGTTTGTATTTTGTCTGCCAAGCAGCTCAGCCGCCGTCTGAAGCGCGGCGTTGTAGTGATTCCATGTTATCGGCGCTGTCGTGCTGTAGTTAGCCTGCTGCCTGTTCGCCGCCTTTTCAGCCGCTATAAGGTTTCTTAAAACCGCTTTGTTATAAGTTTTTACGGCAAGATCTATGTAATCGTATGAGTTGAGCGACTGTGTTATCAGCCCCGCCTTGCACTGCGCCTTAACATGCTGCCTTAAGGCTATCAGCACATCTGAGCCGGCGGCGGGCAAGGTTCCTGTAAAGCTCGTGGTGTAGTTTGTGCTTTGTGCAAGCACCTGCCCTGAGCCGACACCTGTCCCCGACAGCCCGAAAGCCGTGGTGGTGTTGTTGTTAATAGTCTGGGTCTGTATGCTGACTGATTTGACTTCCATGGGATGCTTTCCGTCAAAGTCTCCGTTATATTCTCTCGTGTAAAGCTTGACGGGCAGCTGCGCCATTGTCGAATAAATTGACAAGTCGGCATAATACCGGCCTGTCGGGAAAGGCGCCGTGACTTCTTCCGTCATGTATTTGTCTTTTGAGCCTGAAGCGTTGCCGTAATTCTTGTTCCAGAGAACACCGGAAAAGCTGGGGTCTTCGGACTCAAATGCCGCATCTCCCGTGCCTGAATAAACAGGCACATAAAAGCACTTTGTGCCGCCGGTGCCTGTGAACTCGCCGAACGTGGGAGCGAGCCACATCACCTTTCTAACCTTTATGTCTCTTGAAACAGACGTGCCGTGAAGCAACAGGCTGGTCCAAACGACAGCGTCATGAGTCATCGGATAAAGCGCCGACCAAACACTTGACGAAAAGTTTCTGTTGTTATATTTGTAAGAAACTGTGAACTTGATGCTCGTCAAGGCGGTGTTGGAGAGAGTGCCGCCGCTGATGTTCCACACTGTGACGTTGCCGACGACAGAAGGATTGCTGACGGCGACTCCGGAGTTGTTCGTTGAAAGAACAATTTCTGTGGCGCCGGGAAGATAAAACTGGATAGAACCCTCGGCTAAGAAATAGTTGCCGGTGAGGTTTTCGTTGTCTCCGTAAGTCATGATATAGTCCGGCGCCGTGAATATGTTAGGCGACGGGTTTTCTATGGCGACCCTCGGCACATACGGAGCCGCTGCGCTTGCCGTAAAAGTCAAGCCGACCGAAACCATGGTCAGGACCATTACGACAGTAAGCAGAAGGCTTATCGCACGCTTAATTTTTAACATTTTAAATGCCTCCCATTCTGTATGCTGCATGTTTTCTTAACGCATGAAACCGGCGACCGCCACAACAGCGGATTGGATTTACACCGCCGATTATGAAAGTGACAGCCGATATTCAGACATTTTAGTACGCACTACAAATTTAACATACATTTTGTAACATGTCAAGGATATTTAAATAAGTTTGCAATAAAAGTTTACATAATTTTTCACCATTTATACGCATTTTCAATCATCATTGACAATATAACTATTTGTTGTTTGTGCAAGTTGTATAAATTACATCTAAAAACATAAAAAATGGTCAAAAGGCTATTGCTATTTCCCGTTCATTGTGTTATCATCTATTTACGATTTTTTAAACAATCTTAAAGGGAGCATCTTTATGTGAGAAATGCGGATTGTCACTGTGACGACTTCCATGGCTCTCTTAAGCTTTTGGACGAGCTTGATGTGCTGTGCAGAAAAATCGACAAGCGACTGCAAAAGCACAGCTCCACAAGCTCTCTTTTCGGGCAGGGTCGGATTCTTTCGAGCCTTGCCGCTCTCGACGGCATCAGCCAAAGCTCCCTTTCTAAAAGCACTTCGCTTTCACCCGCCACTGTCACCGAGATGTTGGACAAGCTTGAGGCGGCCGGTTTTGTTAAACGAGTCAAGGACAATCAAGACAGCAGAAAGATCCTTGTTTACATAACTGCTCACGGCAGGTCGGCCGTGAAGGAAATGGACTTGAGCCAAAGCATGGCGGTTTCGGAGTTTTTTTCAGTTTTGTCACGCGATGAGATTCGAGAGCTTGAGAGACTGCTCTCAAAGCTTAATCGTTCGCTTGGAAGCGAAGCGGAGCAGCCCGAAGGCTTTGCGGCTGATGAACGCGCCCTTTCACCGCCCGAAAAAGACGAACATAAGCCAAAAGCATATCCCGAAAAAATACGCAGAGGCATCAGGCTTCGTTGAGTTAATCGTGTTATCTTGCCGATGGTTCTCCACGGCTTTAGATATAATATACGAAAGGAGTATTTCTAATGGCAGTATTTGAACAATTCCTTGCAGTAATTCAAAAGGTCTTAGAATGGACAACATCATCATCTGCTTCAACGGCTGCGTATACCGCTCTCGCGGCAATTCTTGAGTTTATCAGAAAAGCAGTTGCAAATATCGGTAAAGGGGCATAATCGTCTCATCCGAAGCAAGCAGTTTCCCGCATAATCGCGATTGTGCGGGGGCTGATATGATTGTTTTTATTCTTTGGCCAACAGAATGAACGCAAATGACGTGTTTTGAATGATTTTTTCTTTCAAAGCGCGTTTTTGCTTTTTTCAAATGAATTAATTTAACCGCTTGTATGTTTTGAGAAATCTTTGTGTCGGCAGGTCTTTGACTTGACCGCAATTTTTAAAAAAGGTGATTCAAATGAACATAAACCTCGACAGGTGGATGGAAGCACTGCCCGGCGACATTTCCGTTTCGGCCGTCAGCATTCCCGGAACACATAACAGCGCTTCGGCAAGCATACCTTTAGGTTTGGTTTGCCGCTGTCAAGACACAACAATACAAAAACAGCTCGAATTCGGCGTTCGTATGCTTGATATACGTCTCGAGCTTTGCCCCAAAGGTTTTAAGGCTGTCCATTCGACTGTCGATTGCAGACAAAGCCGTTTCGGGGGAAGGCTTTATTTTGACGAAACCTTTTCAAGCATAAAATCCTTTTTGCGTGAAAATCCATCCGAGTCGGTTTTTATGCTCCTCTCAGAGGACGATAAAAGCGACCCTCCGCTCCCCTTTTGGGATACGTTTTATCATAAATATATTATGCCATTTAAAGATGTTTGGTTCTGTGAAAACAGAATCCCGCTCCTTTCCGAGTGCCGCGGCCGTATTGTTCTTATGCGCCGCGCACCTCTTGCGCTCTCCGCCCCTCCCTCACCTTTTACCTCTCCCGCATCCTCCGCGCCGTCCTCCCCTCCCGCGCCCCCCTCCCCGACTGCCGCCGTGTATGACGATAAAAACACAGGCTTAAACCTGGAATCATGGGGTAAAATGGGCTGCAAAAAAGTTCATTCACCCGTTTTCCTTGATATTACTTCCGTAACAAACGGCTCTGTACTTGACACCGCCAAAATCCAGGACAGGTACACGCATTCGCCAAAAAGCAAGTGGCACAACGTCATATCACCCATGCTTGATAGCGCCGGTTCTTTCGGCGGGGCGCTCACACTTAATTATATGAGTACGGCAGGCGGCTTTTTTTCGCCGTATTTTAACGCGCGGTATATAAACAGCCGCTTTAGCCGACGCACGCTTAACAAGCAAAATTTTTATGGCTGGTTTGTTTTTGATTTTGCTTGCGCCGACCTGTGCAAAAAGATAATTTTATTGAATTTTTGACAGCGGTCATTGTATACAAAATATTAATCGACTGTTTATAAACCTTTGTGTATTATTGTGTTACCATGTTACTTGACTAATTCATCAACCGGTGATATTATATAATAAACTAAAAAGAAGTGTTGTGCGCCGCGCTTAAACAATAAACGGAGGTCAGACATGGAAAGCTTTTGCGGTCTTTTGCGAAACGATGAAAAATATGTTCTTGCCCTGAGACGACTTTTTGAGCAATACGGATATAAGCGATATAAAATGAGCAAGTTTGAGGAATATGATCTTTATCTTGAAAACAAAAGCTTTATCCAAAGCGACAGGATAATCACATTCAGCGATCCCTCGACAGGCAAGCTGCTCGCGCTCAAGCCCGACATCACCCTTTCAATTGTCAAGGATGCAAAGGCTTCCTCTGTGTCCGAAAAGGTCTATTACTGCGAAAATGTTTACCGCGCCTGCCGCGGGTCAGACGAAATCAAGGAAATAATGCAGACGGGACTTGAATATGTCGGCGACGTCGATATTTTTGCCGTTTGCGAAGTCATAACGATTGCAGTCCGCAGTCTTGAGGCTGTGAGCCGCAGCTACATAATGGGCATATCTCATCTCGGAATCGTAACGGGGATACTTGAGAGCGCCCGGCTTTCTGATTTAAAAAAGCAGAGGCTAATGGAGCTGATCGGGAGCAGAAGCGCCCATGAAATAAGGGAGTTTTGCGCCGAAGAAAAAGTGCCGCCGGAAATATCGGAAAAAATTGAGACGCTTGCGACACTTTTCGGCAGCTTTGACGAGATCCTCCCGAAGGTGGAAAAAACAGTTTACAAAACGCCTGCCGCCGCCGCCTTTAAAGAGCTATGCGATATATATGAGACGCTTAAAGCTGTCGGTCTCGGCGAAAAGCTGCGCATTGATTTCTCCATAATGAACAGCTTGAGCTATTACAACGGCGTTATCTTTCAAGGCTTTGTCGACGAAATTCCTTTCAGCATTTTGTCCGGCGGCAGATACGACAATCTTCTGCGGCGCTTCGGAAGGGACAGCGGAGCCGTCGGGTTTGCCGTTTATCTTGACTTGCTCGAACGTTTTCACAAGAGCGCGGAAATGTATGATGTCGACATACTGCTGCTTTATGACAGCGGCGCCTGCCTTCCTCTGCTTGCCAAAAGTGTCGATGAGCTGACCGCGTCCGGCAAAAGCGTCCGCGCTCAAAAACACGACGACGGAAACATCAGATATACAGAGCTTAAAAGGTTTGACGGGGGGAGTGTTATAAATGCTTAATATTGCGCTGCCAAAGGGCAGACTCGGCGAAAATGTATATTCGATATTTAATGCCCTTGGCTACGGCTGTTCCGAGATAGACGAGGACAACCGCAAGCTCATATTCACGAATAACGAAAACGGCGTGCGATACTTTTGGGCGAAGCCTGCCGACGTTCCGATTTATGTGGAGCGCGGGGCGGCTGATATCGGCGTTTCCGGCAAAGACCTGCTTCTTGAATGCAACCCCGATGTATATGAGATTTTTGACCTTTCAATAGGCAAATGCCGCTTATGCGTCGCCGGTGTTAAGGGCGCCCGTCCCGACGGCGACACGACGCTGCGTGTCGCCACAAAATATCCTAACATCGCAAGAAGATATTTCAGGAAGAAAAACCGTGATATCGAAATAATCAAGCTGAACGGCTCCATTGAGATAGCCCCCCTTTTAGGTCTGTCCGACGTCATTGTCGACATTGTCGAGACAGGCGCGACACTGCGCGAAAACAACCTTGAGCCGTATGAGGACATTGTGGATATCAGCGCAAGGCTTATTGCCAACAAGTCAAGCAGCAAGTTTAAGCATGACGAGGTCGGACAGCTGCTTTCAAGGATG
The DNA here is from genome assembly GCA_012523185.1 of Clostridiales bacterium. Classification (GTDB taxonomy): domain Bacteria; phylum Bacillota; class Clostridia; order Oscillospirales; family Acutalibacteraceae; genus UBA1425. Next base: position 22,315 of record JAAYIY010000013.1, on the reverse strand, counting down.
CGCGATCATTTTTGCGGAAAGGGCTGCTGACATGATAAGAATTATTAAATACACTTCACCGCGTGACTTTGACTTTATAAGGTGCAGGGAAGAAGCGTCAGGCGTTGAAGAATCCGTTCGCGCAATCATCAGCGACGTGCGCGAAAACAAGGACGCCGCCGTATATAAATACTGCAAAAAGTTTGACGGCGCTTCACTTTCGTCACTGGAGGTAACGGACGCCGAAATCGAAGCCGCCCTCAGCTCTCTTGACGACAGCTTTATTAACATAATCAGGGAAGCAGCCGAAAATATTCGTTCATTTCATTGCCGCCAGGTTTCAAACGGGTTTATCGTGAACAAAAAAAGCGGAATCGTGCTTGGTCAAAAGGTTTTGCCGCTTGCCCGCGTCGGTCTTTATGTTCCCGGCGGCACGGCAAGCTATCCGTCGTCTGTCTTGATGAACTGCATTCCGGCAAAGATTGCCGGCTGCGGCGAGATTATCATGACGACGCCGCCCTCGCGCGGCGGGAGCGTCAATCCCGCGATTCTTGCCGCCGCGAAAATAGCGGGCGTTGACAAGATTTTTAAAATCGGCGGGGCGCAGGCTGTCGCCGCACTTGCCCTTGGGACTGAAAGTGTGCCGCGCGTCGACAAGATTGTAGGACCCGGCAACAGTTACGTAGCCGAGGCAAAAAGGCAGGTGTTCGGGCTTGTCGATATCGACATGATAGCGGGGCCCAGCGAGATACTTGTAATAGCCGATAAGACTTGCCGCGCCGACATTGTTGCGGCTGACATGCTTTCGCAGGCCGAGCACGACCGTTTGTCAAGCGCTGTTCTGCTGACAGACAGTAAAAGCCTTGCCTGTGCCGTCGCGTTGGAGCTTGAACGTCAGCTTTTATCACTCCCGCGCCGCGAAATCGCGGCCGCCTCCATCAAGGAATACGGGGCGATTGCCATAGTTCCCTCCCTCGACGACGCTTTTGAAATTTCAAACGAGATTGCTCCCGAGCATCTTGAAATTTGTGTCGATAACCCGTTTGATTACCTTGACAAGGTCAAAAACGCCGGTTCTGTCTTTCTCGGCAAAAACTGTCCCGAAGCTCTCGGAGATTATTTTGCCGGTCCGAACCACACTCTCCCGACAAACGGGACGGCGCGTTTTTCCAGCCCTCTATCAGTCGACGACTTTATAAAGAGGACGCAATTCACATATTACACCTCTGAAGCGCTTTCGCTTGTCAGCGGCAAGGTGGCAGAATTTGCCGAAAAAGAGGGGCTGTCCGCTCACGCCCGCTCCGTAACGATTCGTTTTGACGAAGGTGGCGCTTTATGAGCAGGTTTTTAAGCAAAAGACACGAAAAGCTTGTCGCCTATGTTCCGGGTGAGCAGCCGCGCGACAAAAAATATATCAAGCTGAACACAAACGAGTCGCCCTATCCCCCCTCCCCGCTCGTCGTTGAAAAAATCAACGCGGCGGAGGTTTCGGACTTGAGGCTTTATCCCGATCCGGAATGCCTTTCGCTGCGCCGAAAGCTGGCCGATTTTTATGGATTTGAGACTTCAAACATATTTGTTTCAAACGGCTCGGACGAGATATTGTCCTTTGCGTTCATGGCATTTTGCGACGACGAAAAAGGCATGGCTTTCCCCGACATCAGCTATGGATTTTACAGTGTTTACGGAGCGCTTTACAACATCGAATGCAGTGTGATTCCGCTAAAAGCCGACTATACCGTCGACTGCTCGAAATATTACGGCATAGGGAAAAACATAGTCATCGCAAACCCAAACGCGCCCACAGGCATATCTGTCGGCACGGCGGAAATAGAAAAAATGCTTGTGACAAATCCCGACAACATAGTCATCATTGACGAGGCATATGTTGATTTCGGCGGCTCAAGCTGCGCCGAGCTTGCCAAAAGCCACGACAATCTTATTGTGGTCAGGACATTTTCAAAGTCACGCTCTCTCGCAGGCGCGCGAGTCGGTTTTTCAATCTCCTCACAAGAGATTGCCGCCGACCTTAACAAGATTAAATATTCCACAAACCCTTACAATCTTAACAGGCTTTCACTTGCCGCGGCGGAGGCTGCCGTCGACGACGACGAATATTTCCGAAATTGCCGCGAAAAGATAATTGACGCGCGTGAACACACCGCCGCCGCGCTTCGTGAAATCGGCTTTGACGTTCTTCCATCCGACGCAAACTTCATTTTTGCAAGGCATCCGTCCATAAGCGGATTTGATTGTTACAAAAAGCTGAAGGACGCCGGTATTCTTGTCCGTCATTTTAACAGGGAGAGGCTTTTTGATTTTGTGAGAATAACAATCGGTACAAGGGCGCAAATGGACGCTCTCATTGAGGAAATCACTCGTATTCTGCACGATTAATAAACATTAACCGGAGGTTTGCCATCATGCGGACAAAAACAATCAAAAGGTACACAAATGAAACAAAAATTGAGCTTTCTCTCAACGTCGACGGTTCGGGACAAGCTGTTGCGGAGACGGGCTGCGGTTTCCTTGACCACATGCTCACGCTTTTTTCAGCTCACGGCAAATTTGACCTTGATGTAAAGTGCGCCGGAGACGTCAATGTCGACTATCACCACACTGTCGAGGACGTCGCGATTTGTCTCGGCAAAGCTTTTTCGGAGGCGCTTGGCGATATGCGCGGAATAACACGGTATGCCGACATAACCTTGCCGATGGACGAGGCACTGATGCTTTGCGCAGTCGACATATCAGGCAGGGCGCACCTCTCATGCGGGCTTCGTTTTCCGACACAGAAGGTCGGAGATTTTGACACAGAGCTTGTGGCGGAATTTCTGCTCGCCTTTGTTCGCTCATCACACATCACACTTCACATAAAGCAGCTGGACGGCTCAAATTCTCACCACATAGCGGAAGCGTGTTTTAAATCGCTTGCTCGGGCACTTTCGAGCGCGGCGGCTTTAAACGACGCCGAAAAAGGCAGGATTCCTTCAACCAAAGGCGTTTTATAGCTGTCTCTGCTTTGACTTTTCAAAGCGCAACCGCCCAAGACACGAATCGGCGTCTTTGATTTAATTTAGCGGCGCTTCAACAGGGGGTCTTTATGAAAATATTTCCGGCAATAGACTTATACGGCGGCAAAGCCGTCCGCCTTTACAAAGGCGATTATAATCAGATGACAGTTTTCAGCGACAGCCCCGTTTCTGTCGCCGAAAGCTTTCGCGGCGGCGGCGCCGAATACCTGCACATTGTCGACCTTGAAGGGGCAAAAACGGGACAGGCCTCCAACGCGGGGCTTGTAAACGAAATAGTGCGCTCCAGCGGGCTGAAAGTTCAAATAGGCGGCGGCATACGGGACGAAAATGTTATAAAAAGCTTCCTGGACGCCGGAGCCGCGCGTGTTATTCTCGGTACAGCCGCCGTTACAAACCGTGATTTCCTTGACAAAGCTGTTTCAAGACACGGAGAAAAGATTGCCGTCGGCGTTGATATCCGCGGTGAAAGCATCGCCATTAAAGGCTGGACGGAGACGGCGCCCCTTAACTATCTTGATTTTTTTAGAAAGCTTGAAAAAATTGGCGTCCAAACAGTCATATGCACAGACATATCAAAGGACGGCGCGATGAAAGGCACAAACCTACCGCTTTACAGTGAGCTTTCAAGGCTGTTTGAAATCGACATCATAGCCTCAGGCGGCATATCCTCTCTTTCAGACATCGGCGCGCTTCGTGAGATGAAAATTTACGGGGCGATACTCGGCAAGGCGCTTTATACGGGCGATATCAGCTTGGAGCAAGCAATCAAAACAGCAAAGGAGTTAAAAACATCATGAAAACAAAACGCATAATACCATGTCTTGACGTCAAAGACGGCAGAGTTGTCAAGGGGATTAAGTTTTTGGGGCTTGCCGATGTTTCATCGCCTGTTTCGCTTGCGCGGTTTTACAGCGAAAACGGCGCTGACGAGCTTGTTTTTTATGATATAACAGCATCGGTAGAAAACAGGGCTCTTTTTACGGATATTCTTAAAGAGGTTGTTTTGTCAATATCTGTTCCGCTCACTGTCGGGGGCGGCGTCAGCAGCACCGCGGATTTTGAGAGAATTCTGGAGTGCGGCGCGGACAAAGTCAGCGTCAACTCCGGCGCAATCAAAAATCCTGCGCTTATAAATGAAGCGGCAAAAAGGTTTGGAAATCAGCGCGTCGTTTTATCTGTTGACGTCAAATTTTGCGGCGGCAAATTCCGAGTGTTTACACGGGGCGGTCAGGAGGACACTGGAATGGACGCGCTCGAATGGATTAAGAGAGGAATCGGCTCCGGCGCCGGTGAGCTTGTGGTAAACAGCATTGAAACTGACGGCGTCAGGGGCGGCTTTGATCTTAAAATGCTTGACGCCGTTTGCAAAATATCAGACGTTCCTGTCGTCGCTTCCGGCGGAGCGGGAAACATCAAGCATTTTACGGAGCTTTTTACAAAGGTTCCGGAGGTTGACGCCGGTTTGGCGGCATCAATATTTCACTTTGGTGACGTGGACATAAAAGAGCTGAAAAAAGAGCTTGCGGCAAACGGAATTAACGTAAGATTATAAGGGGGCGCTGAAAATTATAAACATCAGTGATTTAAAGTTTGACAAAGACGGGCTTATCCCGGCAGTCGTCGTTGATTGCAAAACAAAAAAGGTTTTGACCTTAGCTTATATGAATAAGGAAAGCCTTGGCATCAGCATTGCCGAACGGCAAACTTGCTTTTGGTCGCGCTCCCGCCAAAAGCTTTGGCGAAAAGGTGAAACATCGGGCAATGTTCAGCGAATTGTCAGCATCACAGCCGATTGTGACCGCGACGCGTTAGTTGTGGCGGTAGACAAAAGCGGTCCCGCCTGCCATCTGGGGCTTGACTCCTGCTTTGAAGGGCTTGTTTTTGAAAATGACGACACATCGGAAGCCTTTTCTTATGAAGCTCTGATGTCTTTGATTGAGGGGCGCAAAAAAAACAAAAAAGAGGGCTCGTACACATCTTATCTCTTTGAAAAAGGACTTGATAAGATACTTAAAAAAATCGGCGAAGAATCGGCGGAGGTTATTATAGCCGCAAAAGGCGGCGACAAAAGCGAAACAGTTTACGAAATCGCCGACCTTGCATACCATGTAATGGTTCTTATGGCCGAGTCGGGCATAAGCTTGGACGACATATCCGGTGAGCTGGCGTCACGGCGCCTGATAGATCACAAGGTTAAACAGGAGAAAATGACGTAAAATCAAAATAATAATCAAATCTTAATAAATTCATAAGGATTTATAACTTGCTTGTTTTATCGTTTGCTGTTATACTATGTGCAACATTAACAAACCTGTCGGTTTTGTTATATCACCTTTGCACAAGGGAAGTGATTCAGAGATGGAAAGGACATTTGAGGATTGGCTCATTGTTTCCGATGTTGACGGCACGTTGAACAACAAGTTTCGCAGGCTGCCAAAAAACAACTATTCAGCTATTAAGAGGTTCACAGAGCTGGGCGGCAACTTCACGCTCGCGTCCGGCAGGACTGTTGTTTCAATCAGCAGGACATATAACAAAATTCCGGCGAACCAGCCGGCCATAATCCTTAACGGCGGGGCTATATATGATGTCCAAAGCCAAAAAACGCTTTGGAGCAGTCCCATCGGTGAGTCGGGCAGGCAGTTTGTGAGAGATATTGCCAAAAAGTTTTGCATGCAGTTTTATGCGCTTGATATAGGCATCTTCACAGAAAATCTTGCCTATCTCGTCCGCAACGGTGTCTTTGCCAACACAATGCTCGCGTTTGACCGCGCGCCCTACATAGTCACCAACATGGACAACGTGCCTGACGAAGGATGGCTCAAGGTCATTTTTTGGGGCGCTCCAAAGACAATTAAGGCGCTTAAGCGTCACATCGATAATGTCGGCAATCCTGAAGCGCATTTTATGGACAGCTCCATTGTTACGCTTGAGATGCTTCAAAAGGGCACGCACAAAGGCACGGCCGTCCTCAAGCTTGCCGATATGCTCGGCATCGACCACAGTCATGTGGCGGCAATCGGAAACTATTACAATGATCTTGACATGCTCAAGTCAGTCGGTTTTCCGGCCTGCGCCGCACAGTCGCCAAAGCCGATACATGAAATCTGCAAATATGAAGCCTGCCATTGCAACCACGGCTGCGTGGCGGACTTGATAGACCACATCATGTCTATGGAGACAAAGCGTTTCATGGAGGCTTAGTTTTAAATTTCACATCTAAACGCTTTAAAGGCTGACCATCACTTACGGTCAGCCTTTATGTTTTGATTGTTGCAGCTAATTGACATTGTTTGCCGCTTTACATTGGTGTTCGCTTTTCCATACGCGGTTTGCACAAGGGCTGTCGCCTCGGCTCCCGCTTTGCTGCGCGGCACACGGCAAACAAATGTGAATGTGAAGTGTCCGAAAAAATAAAAGCCGTCCGAAACGGACGGCTTTTTATAGCAAAGTTTAACTTATGCTTCCTTCTTCTTATAGCAAACGAATGCCGCTGCCGCCGCGAGTGAAAGCGTTGCGAACGCTGCAAGAGAAGCTGTTGAACCCGTCTCGGGAACTTTTTCAACTTCTTTTGTAACCGTGGTCAGAGCGCCGCCCTTGTAGAAGTTGGCAATCCAGTTGATGATCTTGTTGCTTGCGAGCTTCTCATAGAGAGCATCAACGTCAACGCCGAGTGCCTTAAGAATGGCGAAGAAGTTTGTTACGATGTCGTCCATGATGTTGGTCGGAAGAGCAAGAATGTCGTTGATGGAGAGATTTTCGATGTTTTTCTTGACCTTTGCGAAAGAATCCTTAATGGCTGTCTTGATGTCGGATGCGTCCTTTGCCTCAAGAAGGTTGCCCATGAAGGTGTCGCCGGTTAAATCTGAAATAACCTTTGCCTCTTCAGTGGTTGCTTCTGCAGTTGTCGCTGTGGTGGACTCGTCGTCTGCCTCAAGACCGAACGCTACGGTGCCGAGAGAAAATACCAAGATTGCCGCAAGAAGGATACTTAAGAACTTTTTCATTTTTTAGAACATTCCTTTCAAGTATGTATTGGGTGCGCAGGTACGCCCTTGTTACAATGAGAATATTATCATGTGCTGGTGTCTTTGTCAATAGTTTTTTAAAAAGATTTTTAAAATTTACCAAATTTTATGATAATCTCGCTTTTTGACATAAAATATGCTGAATAAACACGCTAATGTGTGAAAAGCGACAGCCGTCGGCAGGCTTGCGGTTTATCTGGATGCCGAAATACTTTGATTAATATTTCTCCATCCGACATAAACATCATTTCCGCTGATGCAGTATCCGTCGTTGCTTGTCGGGGAAAGCTGGCTTGTGGATGACACCTCAACAAGACCGCATTCTGACAAACCATCGCCAAACGCCCTTGCCATTTCGGCGTCATACATGGTCAGTCGGGAATAGACGTAGAGACATGAACGGTCGTTGAATTTATAGTCGGTGAGATGACCGTCTACAAAGCCCGTTGACCACCAGTGCGGGTAATAGCTCCTTGTAAATAGCTTTATAAAGCCTCTGCCGTCGTTGAAGTTCTGGTGCAGTGTCATCTCCATGTTGATGAGATGGTTGTCGTCGGCGCAGTTGTAATGCGCTCCCGTTGAGCCGACAGCTCTCGTGTAAACGCCTATTTCGCTGCCGACAAAGAGATAGCCGTACTGCCCCTTCCAGAATTGAATCATCCACTCGGTGTTGTCGTAATTGAACTTTGCCCTGATGGTGTCATAGAACATGATTGTCAGCGGCGCACCCCAATCGTAGAGAACGTTAAATCCGAAGTTTCTCTGCCACGGATTGTCTTCCGTATAGTAGAAGTTTCCGTTAGGATCCCAAAGGTATGACACGACCGCGTTGCTCGCCAACGCTTCCTGAGCGCTGAGCTTTTCAAGGTTTTGGAAGTCTTCTGAATCGGCTTCCTTTTCGCTCGTCTCTTTTTTAGTCGTTGACGTCGACGCCTTTGTCGTGGTGACCGTTGATTTCTTTGTCGTCGTCTCGCCGGGTGCCTTTGTCGTAGTCTCGCCGGGTGCCTTTGTTGATGTTACGGGTGTTGTCTCCGCCTTGCTCGCTTCCAGCAGACTTGATTCGATCTCGCCTAAAATCTCGTCCGTCGTTTCTTCATCGTCCGGATATGTAAACTCATCGATTGTCGTCGATTCCGTAACCTCGGGCGGCTCTGTCATGGATTCAGACTTCAAAGCCTTTGTTGCCTTGATGATAAAGGGAGCGGCGGCCGCGCCGACGACAATGACTACAGCGAAAACGATTATCAGGTTCCTTGTTGTTTTGCTCAAAATAACCATTCCTTTCAAGCTCTTTTCCGCTTTGCGCGGATATCCGCGGGGAGTATCTGTATTTGCTTAACAATCGGAATAAATGGTGGAGATGGCGGTAATCGAAACCGCGTCCGAAAGTCCATCCTCACGATTTTCTACGAGCGTAGCCTATTATTTAAGATTCCCCCGAAAGCACGCCGACAGGCAGGCTTGCTTCTTCGGTAGCCCGATTGTTCATGGCGGATTATCAGGCGGTCGTCCGCTCACGTTCACTGCTGATCGACGCCTTTATCCGGACCGCAGTGCTTCCGGTAAAGACGACGGCTTAGTTAAGCCGCTTGTAAAACTGTGTTGTTGTCGTTTATTGTTATAAACTGCGGATTTTATAGCGGTCCCGCACCGCTGCTCGCTTGTCGTGGCTCAAAACCCCCGTCGAAATCCTTTCATCCCCATTTGTGGACCCGACAAAAACGTAAGCCGCCGAAGTTTCGGAGAATCAGGAAGCCCAATGATCCTCAATCGGGCGCCGGCGTGCGCGTCCGGCTGTCAGTTTTGAGAATCTTCCTTCATCGTCCGCTCGATGTTGCGCCGAGCCGCTTTTTCGGCAAGCGTCGCGCGCTTGTCGTAAAGCTTTTTGCCCTTGCAGAGACCCAGCTTGACCTTTGCCCTGCCCCTGCTGAAGTAGACGGAAAGCGGGATAAGCGACAGCCCCTGCTGCTTGACGACGCCGTAAAGCCGCAGTATCTCGCGCTTGTGCATCAGCAGCCTCTTTGCCCTCATGGGATCCTTGTTAAAGATGTTGCCGTGCTCGTAAGGGCTGATGTGCATCCCGTTGGCGAAAATTTCGCCGTCTTTTATGCCGCACCAAGAGTCCCTGAGGTTTAACTTGCCTTGTCTTACAGACTTGACCTCAGTTCCGCAAAGCTCGATGCCCGCCTCGAACTCCTCAAGGATGAAGTAGTCGTGATAGGCCTTTTTGTTGGTGGCAACCGGTCTTAAAGACTCGCCGCCCAAAGCCACCACTCCTCCCCAAACCTTGCTTTAAAGATTATATCACACAAAGGCAATTTGTCAAGTGAAAACAATATTAAGAATTTCTTAAATTTGTCTTAATTTTACCTTTTGTTTTGCCTTTTTCCGCCGCCGCGTTCTCCGGCGGCAGACGACCGACCCGACCGTCCCGCGGAGCGTTCCGGCTTTGAGTGCGGGCTGCTGCTGCGGGGCGCTTGTGATTCGGCGCAACGGACGGCAGACTGACCCTGCTTGTGTTTTTTGCCGTCAGAAACACGCGCTTTCAGCTTTAGTCTTTTTGATGCTTCCTTTTTGCGCTTTTCCTTTTCTTTCTCGGCTTTTCGCAGCTCTTTGTTTTCTTTGTATAAGACGATACTCCCGCCTATCACCTGAATTATCTCGGCACCCGTCGCCGCCGACAGCTTGTCCGCAAGCTCTCTCGGCGTTTCATGAATCAAGTCAAGCAGCGCTTTGATCTTTATCAGTTCCCTTTTTTTGAGGGCGTCGTCCGCCTGCTTTACAAGGGCGTCCGAAACGCCGCCCTTGCCTATTTGAAAAACCGGCTCAAGCGTGTTTGCCCGCGCCCTGAAAAAAGCTCTTTCCTTACCTGTCATATATTTCCTCCTTCAACAGCGCCGCCATACACAGCAGGGCGCGCTTCCTATGGCTTATACTGTCCTTTTCCTCCGGCGTAAGCTCCGCCATTGTCCTGCCGTCCGCTATCTCCTCAGGAAGAAAAACAGGGTCGTACCCGAATCCGCCGTTTCCTCTTTTTTCAAAGGCTATAGTGCCTCGGCACTCGCCGAATGAATTTATACATTTCCCGCACGGGAATATACAGCAGACTGCGGAAACAAACCGCGCAGTCCTTTTTTCGGTCGGGACACCCTCAAGCTCGCGCAGGAGCTTCATGATATTTTTGTCGTCGTCGCCATGCTCACCCGCAAAACGCGCCGAAAATATGCCCGGAGCGCCCCCCAAAGCGTCGGTCATGAGACCGGAATCGTCGGCTATGCACGGCATCCCGCTTTCGCGGCAACCGCTTTCCGCCTTGATGCGCGCGTTTTGCTCAAAGTCGGAGCCTGTTTCCTCCGCGTCTGTCAGCTTGACGCCGATGTCGGCGCCTGACAGAACATCTATGCCGAGAGGTTTTAAAAGCCGCTTTAGTTCTTGACACTTTTTTGTATTATGTGTCGCAAGAAGAAACTTCATTCGGACTGTTCCTCGTTTTCGTCTGAATTTTCACCGTCGTCAGGCTCTGCTTCAAAAAGACCCTCGGCAAACGCCCTTGAATTAAACGGCTGGAGGTCGCCTATGCCCTCCCCTACTCCGACAAACTTTACAGGCACCTTTAAATCGTTTTTAATGTTGAGGACAACGCCTCCGCGGGCGGTGCCGTCAAGCTTTGTCAGGATTATGCCCGTTATTTCGGCTACATTTAAAAATTCCTTCGCCTGATTGACCGCGTTTTGACCGGTCGTCGCGTCAAGCACAAGCAAAACCTCTCTGTCGGAATAAGGCAGCTCCCTGTCTATCACCCTGTAGATTTTCGCAAGCTCGTCCATCAGATTTTTTTTGTTGTGCAGCCTGCCCGCCGTGTCGCATATTATGACGTCGGCGTCCCTTGACTTGCCCGCCGATATGGTGTCAAAGATCACCGCCGCGGGGTCCGCCCCCTCGCGGTGCTTTATCATGTCAACCCCTGCCCTGTCCGCCCATTCTTGCAGCTGTTCTATGGCGGCGGCTCGGAATGTGTCGGCAGCGCCCAAAATGACCTTTTTGCCCTCGGACTTGTAAAGGGCGGCAAGCTTGCCTATCGTCGTCGTCTTGCCGACTCCGTTTACGCCTATGACAAGTATGACGGACGGCATTGTCAAAAGGCTCATTTCCTCGCCGCCCGACAACATCTCCGCCACTATCTCTTTGATTGCGTTTTTGACCTTTTCGGGTGTGCGCAGATTGCCCGCTCTGACACGCTCCCGCAGCTTTTCAACAACCTCGGACGCCGTGTTGACCCCGGCGTCGCCCATTACAAGCACTTCCTCAAGCTCTTCGTAAAATTGATCGTCAATTTCCTGCTTGCCGTAAAGCATTGAGTCAATCGCGCCCGACATGCTGTCCCTCGTCTTTTTGAGACCTCTGTTTATTTTTTTAAAAATTCCCATTCTGTTCTCCAGTGCCGCTGTGCGGCTTTGCGGTTTTTCTTTCTGTCTGTTTTGTTGCCGTGCTGTGTCGTCCGTCACGCGCCGTAAAGTTTGTTTCATCGTTTACAGCACCGAATTGTGAGCGGCGCAGAAATTCCCTTTCGGCAAGATATAATTACGCTGTGTGACCGCCCCGACAGCTGTTTGAATTTGTCCCTGTGTCTGCCGCCGGTTAATTGTGCGCCCTTTGATTCAGCCTGAAAATCAGTCGAAGAATCAACCGGGGATTCAACCGAAAATTCAATCGGATTCGCTGACATTTTTTGTGATGTCGTCTATGGCCGAGCGAAGGGATGAATCCTTTTCGAGCAAACGTCTCATCTCCTGCAAGGCATAAACAACCGTCGAGTGGTCACGGCCGCTGAACTCGTTTCCGATGGCTTTTGTGGACAGGTTTGTCATCTCGCTTATGATATACATCGACATTTGCCGCATACGCGACGTCTGCGCGTCCCGCTTTTTGGAGCGTATGTCCGCGGGATCGGCGCCGTATGTCCGCGCGACCTCGCCAACTACCTTTTCGATGATGACGGAGTCCGGCCTTTCCTCGCTCTGTATGTCTTTAATGGCATTTTGAACAGTCACCATGTTTGGCAGCGAGCCGTGTATGGCGACAATTGCCTTAATCTTTTTGACGGCGCCCTCAAGCTGACGTATGTTGTTTTTGAGCTTGTCGGCTATGTACTGTATGACGTCGTCGGACAGCTCAAGATCAAGCACCTGCGCCTTGCGCTTGATGATTGCCATTCTTGTCTCAACATCGGGCGGCTGGATGTCGGCAATCAGCCCCCACTCGAAGCGCGCGCGAAGGCGCTCCTCAAGCGGCATAATGTCTTTCGGCGGCTTGTCTGACGTCAGAACAACTTGATTGCCCGCCTGTGTCAGTGTGTTAAATGTGTGGAAAACTTCTTCCTGTGTCCTTTCACGGCCGGCGATAAACTGAACGTCGTCCATGAGCAGGACGTCGGCCGAGCGGTATTTGTTGTGAAAGTCGGACATGTTCCTTTGCGCTATATAGTATACAAGCTCGTTTGTGAACTGTTCTCCGTGAGTGAGAACGACCTTTAAGTCGGGATTAACGGACTGAATTTCGCTTGCGATTGCGCCTAAAAGGTGGGTTTTGCCAAGCCCCGACCTGCCGTAAATAAAGAGCGGATTATATGCTCCGCCGGGATTCGCGGCGACGGCAAGAGCAGCGGCGTGCGCGAATTTGTTTGAAGAACCGACGACAAACGTCTCAAAGGTGTTTTCCTCGTTTTGCGGCCTTTCGGGAGACGACGGCTCGCGCTGCTCCTTGTCGGAGCCGTCAGGCTCAATGAGTATTATTTCCGCCGGAAAGCCCAGCACCTTTTCAAAGGCGTCGCTTAAAACATCGTTGAACTTCTGCTCGACTATCTTTCTTTTAAATTCGCATATGGCAAGCGTCACCGCTCCGTCTTCAAAACTTACGGGAACCAAATCCTTTAACCATACGTTGTAAATTACCTCGGACAGGCTTTCCTTAAGAACTTCCGTGACAAGCTCCCAAAGCTCCTCCAATGATTTCATCTTTCTTTTCCCCTTTGCTGTACAGCCCTCGCCGCTCCAAGGCGGCAAAACATCAATTATTCAAGACCATTGAAAATTATATCATATGAACAAATCATTTTCAACTTCCTTATCTTGTGGTGACGCCAATTTGCGCAACAACTTGTAGATGTGTTAAGCCCAAGCTTAAAAGTTGTTTTGAGCCGCCGCTTTGTTCCTTTTTTATATGGTAAACATCGCCTGTTTTTGGTATAATTATAATGATTATTTCATTGTCTCTTTTTGGGGGTGACAATCGTGGGCAAAACTCTTGTTCTTGCGGAAAAGCCGTCAGTAGCGCGCGATATAGCGCGCGTGCTTGGCTGCCGTCAGAGCGGAAACGGCTGTATAATCGGCCCGAAGCACATCGTGACATGGGCGCTCGGTCATCTCGTGACGCTTGCCGACCCGGAGGTTTACGACGGAAAATATCAGACATGGAAGCTTGATGATTTGCCGATGCTCCCGAAGCAGATGCGGCTTGTCGTCATAAAGCAGACTTCAAAGCAGTTCAAGGCAGTTTCGGCGCTTTTGCGCAGCCCCGACACAAAAGAGCTTGTCATCGCGACCGACGCGGGGCGCGAGGGAGAGCTTGTCGCCCGCTGGATCATGCAAAAGGCGGGGTTCAAAGGCACAGCTCGGCGTTTGTGGATATCATCACAGACAGACGCCGCCATAAAAGCGGGGTTTCAAAACCTCCGCCCCGCGAGCAATTATGATAATCTTTACCACTCCGCGCAGGCAAGGAGCGAGGCGGATTGGCTTGTCGGGCTTAACGCCACAAGGGCTTTGACCTGCAAATATAACGCCTCTCTTTCCGCGGGGCGCGTCCAAACACCGACGCTTTCGCTCATTGTCTCGCGTGAGGAGGAAATCCTTAAATTCCGACCAAAGGACTATTACACAGTCCGAGCCCGTTTCGGCGAATTTGCGGCGACATACCGCGACCAAAACGGCAACGCACGCTTTTCTCGCAAAGAACACGCCGACGAAATCGCGGCGGCGGCGCGGGGCGGGCGTGCCGTGCTTAGCGAGGTTAAAAAGGAATACAAACACAGCCCTCCGCCCGCCGCTTACGACCTCACGGAGCTTCAAAGAGACGCCAACAGAAAGTACGCCTATTCCGCCAAACAGACTCTTTCCTTGATGCAAAGCTTGTATGAGACACACAAACTGCTGACATATCCGAGGACTGATTCAAGATATATAACAGACGACGTCGTTTTGACGCTGCCCGACAGGCTGAAAGCCGTTGCTGTCGGACCTTACAGGGACGCGGCGCAAAAGATATTGCGCTCAGGACCTGTCGCGACAAAATATATTGTCAACAACTCAAAGGTGGACGACCATCACGCAATAATTCCGACAGACCAGTTTGTTAATCTTTCCGCGCTTTCACGCGAGGAGCGAAACATCTTCGACCTTGTTGTTCGCCGTTTCTTTGCCGTTTTAAGCCCCGCCTTCGAGTATGAGGAGGTTAGCCTGCGCTTAACCGTCGGAAAGTCCTGCTTTTACGCCAAGGGCAAAACAGTTTTAAAACCGGGCTGGAAAGAGCTTTACGGGCAGTCGGACGAGGATGAGGACGAGGACGGGAACGATTCCGGCCGACTGCCGCGCCTCAAGCAGGGCGACGCCTTGTCTGTAAGCGCCTGCGATGTAACAGCGGGCAAGACAAAACCTCCCGCCAGATACACGGAGGCGACGCTTTTGACAGCCATAGAAAATCCGTCCGGACAGGTGGACGACAGAGCATTAAAGGATATACTTGAGTCGACAAGCGGTCTCGGCACTCCGGCAACGAGAGCGGATATTATCGAAAAGCTTTTCGGCTCTTTTTGCATAGAGCGGCGCGGCAAGGAAATACATCCCACATCAAAGGGAAAGCAGCTCGTGTCGATAGTTCCTTCCGATTTAAAGTCGGCTGAGCTGACAGCTAAATGGGAGCGCCGTTTAAAGCTTATAGAAAGCGGTCAGGCAAGCGGATTTGAATTCACTTCGGATATGCGCGAATATGCCGCGCGTCTCGTCCGGGAGATAATAGCAAGCGACTCAAAGTTCACCCACGACAACATAACTCGCGAAAAATGCCCTGACTGCGGCAAGTTCCTGCTTGATGTCAACGGCAAAAAAGGCAAAATGCTCATCTGCCCGGACAGGGACTGCGGATACAGAAAAAGTGTTTCTGTAATAACAAACGCGCGTTGCCCCAATTGCCACAAAAAGCTGGAGATGCGCGGCGAAGGCGACAAAAAGATGTTTTTTTGCGTGTGCGGTCACAGGGAAAAGCTGTCTGATTTTGAAAGCCGCCGAAAAACAACTGGCGCGGGAAAACGCGACGTCGAAAAATATCTTCAAAGCCAAAAAAGTCAAGGCGGTTCAGGCAACACCGCCCTTGCCGACCAGCTTGCCAAATGGCTTGAAAGCTGACGGGCGTTAATTTATCAGACACAAACGCCCTGCCGCAATGATCGGCGGGGCGAAATATGTTTTGTTTTTATTTTATTCAAGTATCGCACACATAACGGTCAAGTCATCGGGCGCGGCGTCTCCTCTGTTCTCCTCGGAGCGGCGCGCTATTTCCTCTGCAAACTCCTGAGCGCTGCCGCCGTCGAAGCGGCGCAGCGCGTTTAAAATCCACTCGTCGCTGCCGCAAAGCGCCCCGTCCGACACCATAACAATTATGTCGCCGGGCGACAAGACTGAACGCGCCTTTTCAAAGCTTATACCGCTTAAGATTCCCGCGGGAAGCGCCGCAAGCTCAAGCGCCGCCGCTTTTTTACCCTTTCGCACAAACGTAGCGGCCGCGCCGGCTTTCAAAAATTCGACCTTTCCGCTATACATATCTATACAGGTAACGTCAAGCGTCGAGAGCGACTCATCCTCACACTTTGACATCAGCGCCGCGTTGACAAGCCTTAAAGCGCAGTCAAAGCTCAGCCCCGAGCGCACAAGCGACGAAAAAAGCTCCGCCGCCATCGACGCGTCAACGGCCGCGTGACCGCCTGTTCCCATGCCGTCGCTCAGCACCATAATCTGGCGGCCGTGCCCGTCGCTGAAAATCTCAAAAAAGTCTCCGCAAAATTCATTTCCGCCGCAGGCCTGCTGCACCGTGCCGATTCTTACTCTTAATTCCGCCTTTTGCGAAAAGGAGATTATATATCCTCCGCCGCTTTTAAATACGGACGGAATGCAAAATTCACAGCCGCAAGCCCTTCCCGATTCGGCGGCAAGCCTCACCCTGTTTATACCTTCTTCAATTTTGTCGGCAAAAGCCGTGACCATCAGCCTGCCCTTTCCGTCTTCGGAGCAGCTCACTCCGTTTACGCGTATGCCGAACGAACGCAAGACTCCCGACAGCCTTTTCGCCTTTGAATGCGAAAACGCGCCGGAGCGTCCCAGCTCCTTCGCTGTGTCTGTCAGGATATCTGATATGAACGCAAATTGTTTTGACTGTTCGCACCCTGCGCCTGAGATTCTTTCTATGTAGCTTGTAATTTCACCGACGGCATTTGAGGCAAAAACAAGCCCCAGGACTGTCGAGCCGCCGTCCGATTCGGGGGCAAAGTATTTCATCTCGGCAAACCGCCTTTTTGCCGCCTCGGCAAACCGCTTTGGTATTAAGATAAAAATTATTGCCGCCGCCGCCGATTCAGCCAAAATTGCAATGCCCTCGCCCGTGCCGGATATCACGGCAAAAAAACCGGCGACAGCCGTAAAGGCTACGGCGCACGCGGTCTGTCCAAGCCTTGAAAATAATCCGCAGGCAAGCCCCGCCACAGCAAAGCAGCCCGCGGCACCCGGCGCCGCGCCCGCAAGCTCAAGTGAAATTCCCGCGCATATCCCGGCAATCGCGCCGCCCGTTTCGGCAAAGATATAAGCGGCGGATATCGCCATAAAAGCCGCAATCACACCGGCCGGAACAAACAGCCCTATCGAAACGGACGACAGCGATATAAGCATGACGCATCCGCAAATCGAAAAGGAAGCTATCTCGGGCGCGCTGAAATGGACTGTGTTTTTAATCAGCGGCAAAGTATAGCGGCAGCGCGCGAAAAAGTAGGCCGCGCTGCCCGACAAAGCCGTCTCGCAAAGGTATATGACTGACAAATCAAGGGAAAATCCCGACGCAGCCTGCACTGTTATGCCTGTTATCGCGCTGCAAAGAGCGGCGGCGGCAAACGCCATCATAGTGTTTTCACGGCTTTTTAGCATTGCGTCGGCCGCCCGGTTTATCGCCGCCGCCGCGACGATTGCGGCGGCGCATATGAGTTTTGTCTGCATAGGCAGCCCGCATGAAAGGCAGCCGGCTATTCCACCCGCCGCGGCAGTCATGAGGAACCTGCCCGGCACGACGGCGGCGAAAGCAATCGCGAAGGACGGCAGACAGTCGAACAACGCCGTTCTGCCGAGGAAGAATCCCGCGGCAAGGCAGACTGCCTGCCGCAGGGCAAACAACGCTCCGTAGGGTATGTCGCTTTTCACGAAATGCCCGATGCTCTTTTTTTCCTGTCCTTGTGAGCGTTCCAATATTTATCAGTCCTTTCGGTCTTGTCCATAACCGAAATTATTATACTCCCGTCAAATTAAGAATTATGTCATTATGTGCGGGCGAAAAACGATGTGTTTCGCCGTATAGGACGATTTATAAATTATTTTTGTGTTTTTCATAAAATTATCTGTTATAATGTATAAGAATATGGTATAATGATTTGTAAAATTATTATAAAAGGGACTGTTGCGCCCAATGGACGACAAAAACAGTGAAAAAAATGATTTAATTATCGGCAGAAATTCAGTGCTTGAGGCGCTTAAAAGCGGGCGCGCGATTGACAGCGTGATTGTCGCGAAGGGAGATCGCGGCGGCTCGATAGGCAAAATTCTTGCGGAATGCCGCGCGCTCAGCGTCACGGTCAAGGAGACAGACCCGCGTAAGCTTGATTATCTTTGCGGTCATGCCAATCACCAGGGCATCGCCGCATACGCGGCGGCGCACAAATATTCAAGCGTCGGCGATATGCTTGCTCTGGCGCGTGAGCGCGGCGAGCAGCCTTTTCTGATAATATGCGACGGGCTTGAGGACCCGCACAACCTCGGCGCCGTCATACGCACGGCCGAAACATCCGGCGCCCACGGAGTGATAATCCCGAAGCGCAATTCGGCCTCGTTGAGCTTCGCGACAGCCAAAACCGCCGCCGGCGCTCTTGAATATGTCCCCGTGGCAAGAGTCACAAACATCACGTCGGTAATATCATACCTTAAAAAAAGCGGTTTGTGGATTTACGGCGCGGAAACAGGCGGCAAATTGTGGTGCGACACCGACATGAGCGGCGCCGTCGGGCTTGTCATAGGCTCGGAGGGTTGCGGAATCAGCAGGCTCGTAAGGGAAAGCTGTGATTTTATTGTTTCTTTGCCCATGAATGGGCAAATCAGCTCGCTTAACGCATCCGTTGCGGCGGGTGTCATGATGTATGAGATAGCAAGGCAGAGAATTATAAACGGGAGGTAATGGTTGATGAGCAACGACAAAGGCAGACAAGATATGTCGATTGACGACATCCTCACAGACATTCGCAAGCGTTCGGACAATGACGAAACAGATAAACCCTTGTCCGCGAAAAAAGACTGGTCCCTGGACGACGTCGATATTCTTCTCGGCATTGAGAATGTCGCTTCCGGGTTTTCAGATTACGATTCCGCCGGGGATGAGGAATTGATATACGTTCCCGAAACAAAGCCTGAGCCTGACGGCGGCTTTGACGGCGGCTTTGACGGCGAGCGGGATGAGCAAAGCGGCGGCGTGCCTGTGCAGGAACAGCCCGTCGAAGCCGCTTCCTTCGACGACCCGGACGTTTCAAAGCGCTATTCGGACGGCGGCGTGTTTGAGGATTATGTCCGCGAGGTTCGGCGTAAAAAAGCTGTGCGGGAAGAAGATTCCGAAAGCGCGCAGGACGAGCCGCAGGATCGAATCAACCCGTTTTCAAGGCAGGTGTCTCCCGACAGTTTTGAGCAAAAGCAGAATTTTATCAGGGCGCTTGGCGATGAAAACGCCGCCGAAGCTGTCGAGCCGCCGTCGGAAATTCGTCTGTCCCCCGATTTTGGCTCTCATTCCGCACAAAGCAAGACAAAAACAATACCCGACTTTCTCGGCAAAAATCTTGCCGAAAATGTCGAGCCGGATGTAGACGGCGACGACGGCGACGAGTCCGTTGACGGTCAAATATCCTTCGGCGGCTTTGACTTTGACGAGGAGACGCCGGAAAAGGTTGACGAAAAACAAGTTGAGGAAGACCTTGCCCGCAAAAGAAAGAAAAAGGCAAAGGACTTTATGCTTTATAAGTTTGCACAGGAGTACGAAACCGATCTCCCGACACAATACGACGACGAGGATGAAGACGAGGACGAGCCCGGCGAGGAGTCTGACGATCCCGGCGGGGACGACGTCAAAAAAGTCGAGTTAGAATACCGTCACTTCAGTCAGCGCGACAAGGTTTCGCGGTTTCTTTCGGAGCAAAAGCGCGGTTCGCTGCTTTCTGTCGCCGCGTTGGTTATGATCGAGATCGCCCTTGTGATTTTGTCTGTCCTGTCGGGCAGAGCGGAAGCCGCTAAAATCGACATATATTACGCCGCGTCGGTGTTTCTCCTTGCGGCGGCCGCCGCCGTGGGCATGGGTTCGATGATGGACGGCATAAAATCCGCCGTTAAGCTAAGTCCAAACTGCGACACTGCCGCGGCGCTGACGATTATCTTCACGTTTATTCATTCTGTCGTCGCTTTTGCGGTCCCCGACTCCGAGGGGATACACGGTCTTTACTGTGTCGCCGCGGTTTTCATGCTGCTGCTAAACCAGGCGTCGCGGCTTTTCGCCAACAGCGCCATTTCCGGAAACTTCCGCTTTTGCTCTGTGGATTTTGCCGACTCGCTTTACAGCATCAGGGCGTTTGACACAAAAAGAGAAAGCATGGAGGTTGGCAAAAACCTTCTGCTCGGCGACCCCGAGCTTCGTTATTCCTGCAAGACAAGGTTCCCGTCAGGG
Source organism: Clostridiales bacterium (assembly GCA_012523185.1). Lineage (GTDB taxonomy): Bacteria > Bacillota > Clostridia > Oscillospirales > Acutalibacteraceae > UBA1425. Next base: position 2,208 of record JAAYIY010000013.1, on the reverse strand, counting down.
TTTATGAAGCATTCAAACCCCTTGACGTCCGTCGACAGGATGTGCCGCAAGATAGTCCCCATCGGTCTCGGCGCGTCGCTTGTCATGGCAGCCGCCGGGTGGATAAAAACAGGCGCGGCTTTGGGAGCGCTCACATCCTTTACAGGCGCGCTATGCGTGTCAATGCCTGCCGGCGCGGCGATTTCCGTCACGCTTCCCATGCTGCTCGCCGCCAAAAAGCTCAACTCCCGCGGCGCTATGATAACATCGCCGTCCTCCGCGGCCGCCTGCGGGCGCACAAACGCCATTGTGATAGACGCGGTGGATTTGTTTGACAGGGAGCAGTGCAACGTTCTCGGCTTCAAGGACTACAAAGCCGTTCGTATTGACGACGTCCTGCTTTATGCCGCCGCGATGGTAATCGCCTCCGACGGTCCGCTTTCGACAGCCTTTGAAAAGATTGTCGGCAACCGCAGCATACTTCCTCCCGTCAAGTCGCTCCGCTATGAAGACAAGCTTGGTCTAAGCGCGCTGATACATAACCAAAGAGTGCTTTTGGGCAACAGAAACCTGCTCATAAATCACAGCATCGACGCTCCTCTCAAGTCAGAGGAGATGAAATACCTTGAGACGGGCAAACGCGTTTTATACATGGCGATAGAAAACAGGATTGCCATCATGTTTGTCGTGGGATACGTGGAAAACGAATCCATACGCCCCTATCTTCACAACATCCAGCGCGACGGCATAAACATACTTGTGAATTCCACAGACTGCAACATAACAGAGGAGTTCATCAACGAGGGCTTCGACCTCATCAGCGGCGGCGTTAAGATTATGAGCCCCGCCTCCGGAGCAATTTATAAAGAAAACAGGGAGCGTGAAAAGCTTTCCGCAAGCAGCGCCGTCATGCACGACGGCGGCATCAAGTCTTTCCTGCGATGCGTGTCCGCCGCGGTCACAATCAACAACATTTCACGAATAGCGGCGCTTGCTCAGATTGCCGCCTCGACTCTCGGGATATTGATGCTGTTCATCATCCTGCTGATATCCGGCATTTCAGGCATTGATTCTTTGACGGTCATAGCTTTTGTCTTGATGTGGACAATGATTTTTACGGCGATAGGCGTCATTCAAGGCATAAAAAAAATATGACGGGCGCGCGGCGCTCTTTTACAAAAACAAGACCCCGTTTTAACAAAAACAGGGTCTTGCGTAACGTAACGCGGCTTTTGCCAAAGGGCAAGCTTAAGCTCCGCCGTCAAACATCCTTTTAATCTCGATTTCCGCGTTCTCCGGCGTGTCGCTTCCGTGGATGATGTTTTCATTTGATCCGCAGGCGAAATCCCCGCGGATTGTGCCGGGCGCCGCCTCCGTGTATTTTGTCGCACCTATGAGCTTTCGCATTTCCTGAACAGCTCCGTCGCCCTCGACAACCATGGCGATAACGGGGCCCGACATCATGTAGCTCATAACGCGCGAAAAAAACGGCTCGCCGGTGATGTGGGAATAATGCTCCCTAAGGCACTTTTCCGTAAGCGTGAGCATCTTTATGTCCGTGATGCAAAAGCCCTTCTTTTCGATCCTCGAAATCACGTCCCCCACCAGCCTGCGCTTTAAACAGTCCGGCTTCAAAAGCACCAGCGTGCGCTGTGCCTCCATTGCGACCACTCCTTAAAATATCTTTATTTCCATAATTTCCTATTGTGTTTGTGTCGATTATACTTGTTTTATGAGGCTTTGTCAAGCGCTTTCCGCGTTGCGCGTTTTAAGGTGTTGTTTCTCCGCGATATTTTGTCATGCGAAATATAATGGCTTTGCTGAAAATTTGATGAATAGCCCGCCGACAACATGTTAAGCTATAACAAGCACTTTGACTGTTAAACGTAAATAATTTTTCACTTTAAAACGCAAGCTGCTCCGTCTGTGAATCGCAGCTCATTCTTGGCGGTGAAACATAAAATATGACGACGGCGAAAAATATAATTAAGTTGTTGCGCCGTACTTGCATTGCTGATATAATGAGTTAATGGTGGATATTTCGCTTCGGCAGCTTTGCGCGCGGTTTTCGCGCCCGCGTTTCGAGCGTTTACAATCCTTTTTTACCGTTTGTGTTCTTTTTGCCTTTTGCGGCTTCTTTTGTTTTAAGGCAACACCGCACAATGATTGTTGTGCGATTGCGCCGTCAGATTTTTCGTCAGATTGTCTAAAAAGCGCAGGCAATACTTT
>JAAYIY010000012.1 GCA_012523185.1 Clostridiales bacterium | reverse complement strand
TCTTTTCCGTCATATCGCCCAAAAATGCTCGGCAATACAAAAAGTATTGCCTGCGCTTTTTAGACAATCTGACGAAAAAATCTGACGGCGCAATCGCACAACAATCATTGTGCGGTGTTGCCCTAAGCTTGGAGGCTTATATGTTTTTCCGTTTTAAAGAAGATATAAAGTGCGTAAAGGAGAGGGACCCGGCGGCGCGCTCCCTGCTTGAGATTTGGCTGCTTTATCCCGGAGTCAGGGCTATCAGGCTTCACCGCAGGGCAAGCTGGTGCTACCGCCGCGGGCTTTTCTTTATCGCGCGTTTCATATCGCAGCGCGCGGCGCGCAAGACAGGCATCGAGATACACCCGGCGGCGACTATAGGGCGCAGGCTTTTTATTGACCACGGCATGGGCGTCGTCATAGGCGAGACGACTGTCATCGGAGACGATGTCACGATTTATCAGGGCGTCACACTCGGCGGCACAGGCAAGGACACAGGAAAGCGCCACCCGACAATCGGCAACAGAGTGACAATCGGAGCCGGCGCAAAAGTTTTGGGTCCCTTTAAAGTGGGCGACGATTGCCGCATAGCCGCGGGCGCGGTTGTGCTCAACGAAATTCCGCCCAGCTCGACGGCTGTCGGCGTGCCGGCGAAGGTTGTCCGCCGATTTGGCATGAAGGTTGGCGACCTTGACCAGGTTCACATGCCCGACCCGGTCGAAACCGAGCTTGAGGAGCTTCGCAAGCGTGTGGAAAAGCTTGAAAACTTCACGAAGGAAAGGTAAGGCATTATGTTAATTTACAACACACTGACAAGACAAAAAGAGGAGCTGAAAACCTTGGATGAAGGCGAGGTAAAAATCTACGCCTGCGGTCCGACGGTTTATAACTTTATACACATCGGCAACGCAAGACCGCTGTGTGTTTTCGACGTGCTGCGCCGTTACCTTGAATACAGGGGCTATAAAGTAAAATTCATCCAAAACTTCACAGACATTGACGACAAGATAATCAACAAGGCCGCCGAGGAAGGCATATCCATCAGCGAGGTGTCCGAAAAATATATTCGCGAATACAAAATTGACGCTAAGGGTCTTAATGTCCGCGAGGCGACCTTTCACCCGAAGGCGACTGAAAATATCGGCGAGATTATTTCCATCATCAAAACACTCATCGAAAAAGGTTATGCTTATGAAACAGACGGCGACGTTTATTTCAGCCCTTCAAAATTCGAGGGATACGGCAAGCTGTCGCACCAGCCGCTTGAGGATCTTGAAGCGGGTGCGAGGATTATGGTCGGCGAGGTCAAGCGCGAGCCGATGGATTTTGCCTTGTGGAAGTCGGCAAAGCCCGGCGAGCCTCACTGGGAATCGCCGTGGGGCGACGGCAGACCGGGCTGGCACATCGAATGCTCGGCCATGGTTCACCGCTATCTCGGAACGACTGCCGATATTCACTGCGGCGGCAGGGATCTTATATTTCCGCACCACGAAAACGAGATTGCGCAAAGCGAATGCTGCAACGACGCGCCGTTCGCGAACTATTGGATGCACAACGGCTATATAAACGTTGACAATGTCAAGATGTCTAAGTCGCTGGGCAACTTTTTCACAGTCAGGAATGTCGCGGAGGAGTTCGGCTATGAGCCGATACGATACCTTATGATTTCCTCACATTACAGAAGCCCCATCAATTACAGCATCGATGTAATCGAGCAGTGCAAGTCAGCGCTCGCAAGGCTGCACAACTGCCGCGACAGCCTCGACTTTGAGCTTAGCGGCGCGTCTGAGGATACGGGCGGCTGTGAGGAGTTTCGCTCCGCTGCCGAACATCGGCGCGAAAGATTTATCGGCGCGATGGAGGACGACTTAAACACAGCGGACGCTCTTGCAAGTGTTTTTGACCTTGTGAGGGACATAAACACGTTTGTCGTCGGCAAGGGAGCGTCAAAGGAGCTTTGCAGGGAGGCTATGTCTGTTTTTGACGAGCTGACGGGCGTGCTTGGACTTGTTTATGACAGAAGGGAGCTGTCGATTGACAGCGAAGTCGAAAAGCTCATAGAGATGCGCGCGGCGGCAAGGAACGAAAAGAGATTCGCAGACGCCGACCGCATAAGAGACGAGCTGAAGTCTCGCGGCATAATTCTTGAGGACACGCCCCAGGGCGTCAAATGGCGCAAGGAATAAACTAACAATCTAAGGCAACACCGCACAACAATCATTGTGCGGTGTTGCCCTAAAGAACGGCGGTACCCGCTTTGGGCGCCGCCGCTTTTGGTTTTCCTGCTCGGCAGAAACTATTTGAGATAATTGTTTAAGACTATAATAATTTTGCCGTCATGCTCAAATATATCGTATGCCCTGCCGGTGTCGGCGGCGGAGTCATCAAGCTTGCCGGCACATTTTTGCTTAATTTCTGTAAATTGAGCGTGTTTCATCGGCGTGCAGTCAAGCCCGTAATACAGTTTTAAATAAATTGTCAGATCCTCATAAATAAAATCTTCCGCGCTTGCTTCATATTTGACGAACCCAAGGAAAATGTATCTTGCCCTTTCAGACATATAGTTTGGTCCTTTGCCGCCCTCCTTGTCATATGAACGGCTTGTGATGATTAAAGGTTTTTTTGTAAAATTGTCGATTGTATAAAGTTCTGAAACAATGTTTGTCATCAGCGCCTCGGTGTTTTTTGTTTGAACAGCTCCTCGGACATAAGTGAAGTTTGCAAAAATGACAAAATGGGAGATGAACAGCACCGATAGGGCGACCATCAGATATTTATGCAGAAATGTTATCAGTGAAGAAACAGAAAGGTATCTGTCAAAAATAATGGGCAGCGCCGCGAACACAATCGAAAAAGACGACAACATCACTGCATAATAGCCCGCGCCAGGGGAAATGAACAAAATGCAGAACATCATGAAGGGAAGGCTGAAAAAAAGCACGGGCAATAAGAGGAAAACGAGCGGTCTTTTGTATAGCTTCATTGAATTTGCCCTTAACAGCACCAGAACAACAGCAATCATGGTAAGCGCCGCTAACGAAACGCCCAAAAACTTTTTTCCGCAAAATCCGAATTGACCGTCTGCAAGTATTAATGCCAAGTTTTTCGGAATCAGATTGACGACGGCATTCTTGAACGAATTCAGGTCAAGCGAAAGTTTGTCCGCGCCCTTATAATTTGTCAGAGCAACGCCTTTTATTGCAATTATGGCTTTTAGCGCGGCATAATAAAGTCCGCATCCCAAAACTCCGCATGAGATGTATTTTGATATCCTTATGTAAATTTGTTTCGTCTTTTCGCCGTCAAGTATATCTATGGCGATGACAAGCATAAAAAGAATGATACAGACAGACACAGACGCCTGATAAATCCCGAGCGACAGGCAGACAAGAAGTGATGCGGGCAAAAAGCCGAAACGTCGTCTTTTTGCTAAAAAAACCGCGGCGGCGGCAAGAAGAAAGGAGAGCATATATCCATCGGCTGTGAACATATATGTAAATGTTTTGGTCACTGAAGGGAACGTCACTATAAAGGCTGAAATAAGGGCGATAAACCCCTTGTTTTGAACCTTGAACATCTCTGTTATCAGGGCGCATGCCGCCGAAAGGTATAAAATCGAAAGAAGTCCTATGATAACAGGGAGACAGGCGTCGCCCGAAAGCAAGCAAGCCGGTTTAAGAAGCCAGCGCCCCGACGACGTCATATCTGTGAATCCGTATATGTTTTTTATGCCGTCATGGTTTAAATACAAGTTAAAAAAACTGAAGCAATGCGTTATAAACCCTATGACAAAAGCTGAAACAAACGCGAATCTTGCCCGCTCGTCTATCTTTGAATACAGCTTTTGAGCACTGCTTTTGATACTTATTTCACTCCACTTAAATATATTTCTCCCCCACAATCAAAGATTCAGCTCAACGCTTTACGGAGTTTTTGAGCGGCCGCTATTTTGTGATTGCCCGCCGCAGGACAGCTCCCGGAGCTATCGGGCGGCAGACCTTTATCTTGAAACGCATCAGCGGATGAGGTACGGCTTCGAGCGGCTCGCCCTCCAAGCTTTGAAGCTCCTCCGCTTTTATTTTAAAAGGTCTTTGCCCCGCTTCCAGCACTTCAAGCTCGTCGCCCGAGAAAAACCGGTTGCGCTGCTCGCACGTCAGCAAGCCGTCGTTATATGAGACGGCGACGGCGGAAATTTCATAGCTTCTTTTGTATCCGCCGTCATAAAAGATTTCGGCGTTTTGCTTTGGACTGCCAAACAAAAAACCTGTGCAGTATTCTCTGTGGCTGACTTTTGTCATCTCACCAAGCACCCATTCCTCGGGGATGTAGTCGGGCGACGGACAGCTCATATAGCCGTCTATCGCGCGGCGGTAAGCGTTTGTGATGACGGCGACATAATAGGCGGATTTTGCCCTTCCCTCGATTTTAAAGCTTGTGATACCTGCCGACACAAGCTCATGTATGTGGCGTATGGCGCACATATCGCGCGCGTTCATTATGTGTGTGCCGTCCGCGTCTTCGTCCACCGGGAAATATTCGCCCGGTCTTGTCTCCTCGACAAGCCGATATTTCCAGCGGCACGGCTGCGCGCAATCACCCTTGTTTGAGTCCCTGCCCGTAAGGTAATTTGAAAGCAGGCATCGTCCGGAAAAAGACACGCACATCGCTCCGTGGACAAAGCACTCGATTTCAAGGCCGGGATCTGTCCTGTCCCTCATGAGCTTAAGCTCGTCAAGAGACAGCTCGCGCGCCGGTATCACTCTTTTGGCGCCCATTTCAAAATAGGCGTTTGCCGTTTCATAATTTGTGACGCCCGCCTGTGTCGATATGTGTATATCCGTTTTGGGCGCAAGTCTTTTGACAAGCCTTAATGTGCCTATGTCAGACACGATAAACGCGTCGGCACCGCACAGGGACGCTTGCCCTATGAATTTCTCAAGCGCGCTCATATCACGGCTTTCCGGAATAATGTTGCACGCAAGATAAACCCTTGCGCCGTTTTCGTGCGCCATGCCGACAGCGTGTGAAAGCTCGGGAAATGAAAAGTTTGCCGCGGACGCCCTCATTCCGAAACGTGTTCCCGAAAGATAAACGGCGTCGGCGCCGAACCGCAGGGCGGCTTCAAAGGACTCCATATCTCCGGCGGGTGCAAGCAGCTCAGGCGGAGATATTTTTTTGTTTTGAGCGCAAATCAAAATTTTTTCCTTTCGGTGTCCGCGCCGTGTCTACCTTGCATTTTCCAGCGCTATCCGATCCTTATATTTGTTGTGTTCGGCGTTTGTTTTCGCAAAATATATTTTGCCTTTCGGGTCATGCTGAAAGAAATAATAGTCTGTCTTGTCGGGGTAAAGCGCCGCCTCAATTGCCGATGCGCCCGGATTGCATATGGCGCCTTTAGGAAGCTTGTCACAAATATATGTGTTGTAGTTTTTCATATATCTGTCGGAAAGAACCTCGCCCGCAATCGGCTTGACAAAATTTGTTACATAGTTATATGTCGAGTCACAGTCAAGCGTCGGATATGTCACATAGTTGTTAAGCCTGTTGTGCAAAACGGAGGATATCGGCGGCATCTGCTCGTCATTTGCCGCCTCCCTTTGTATGATAGAAGCTATCCTTATGACATCATCAACAGTCAGACCCATTTCCTTGGCTCGCGCGTCAAATTTGTCCGTCCATTTGTTGTCAAAGTTTTGTAAAAAACGTTCTATGACACTGTTGGCGTTGAGGTCGACAAAAAACTCGTATGTGTCGGGGAAAAAGTATCCTTCAAGGAGCATATATCTGTCGCTGCTGTCGTTGCTTTTGGCTGAAGAAAGGAATCCGTAGTTGAAATTTACGCTGTTGGCGGCCTTGTAAAGATAGTCCGCATCGCACACGCCGTATTCCTCAAGCTTTTTAAAGATTTGGTATACGGACCACCCCTCGGGGAAAGAAAGCGTCACCGTTTCGGAATAATTTTGTGTTTCTTTCAGCTTGTTAAGCATCCCCTCAAGCCCCATGTTTGCTTTCAGGTAAAAAATGCCCTCGATGTATTTTGGCTCGGAGCTTTTGGAAGTCTTGGAGCTTTTTTTGATGTCATTTAAAACTCCGTACAGCATTTTGCACATAAGCGGCCGGCTTATGAGGCCGGAGTCGCCGAGTATATCGATGACTTCGCTTGTCGTCGCGTTTGCCGGAATTTCCACCGTGACCGGCTCCGAATCTTTGTTTATGGCAAGCACATCGTTTATGCACGTTATGGCGATGCCGGACAGCACGGCTGTGCAAAGAGCGATTATTATCAAAATCCTTGCGGTCCTTGTGATTGTCACGGCGCCTTTTTTCTTGGATTTTCTTTTTCCCGGCGGCGCTGTGCCGCGGCTCGTTTGGCGGGCGGAGGACGGGCGGGCGCCGGAGGGGGCGCCTTGCGGGCGCGGTGTGCGAACTGAATTAAGAGGGTTTTCACCTGTCGGCGGACGCTGCGCCTGCCCGCTTCTGCCGGAGCGGGCATGATTGGAGAAATACACTTCTCCCTTATAAACAGGAAGATCGGACATATATTCGTCGCCGTCTAAGGTGTCGGCGTTTTCCTTGATGTCCACCTTGAAATTTCGGACCTTTTCGCGCCTGTCGATATAAGCGTAGATGTCGCTGTTTTCAAGGCTGTCACCAAAGCCGTCAATGTTGCCGTTGCCGTTTTTATTGAGATCGTCCATATTGTCCCTCCGTCAGACAACAGATGAAGATTCCGCTTTGTTATTTAAAGACATACAGCTTGTTTTCAGTCGCGAGCAAATCGGCTTTTCTGTCGTATTTCCCGTGTGGCAGGCTGTCGGTTAAGCAGGACGAATAACAAGCTCCCGCCTTTTTTCCGTCAAACTTTGAAAGGAATCTGTCGTAATATCCTTTGCCAAACCCGAGGCGGTAGCCGAAAGTGTCGAAAGCTATAGACGGCACAACGCAGAAAGCGTCTGAAAATCGTGAGACGAGTTCGCATTTTTCGGGATCGGGCTCTTTTAGCCCGTAGGGACCGGATATGAGGTCGTCGTATGAATCGATGTAGTAAAATTCCATCTCAAATGACTCCGTAATGCACCTTGGGACGGCGACGCGCTTGCCCGACCGCCATGCCTCTTCAATCATGCCGATCGTGTCAACTTCGATTGGCTTTGACACATAAGCAACAAACAATTCGCATTCGCGAAACGCCCAAAGCCCGATGATTCTGTTCGTTATCTTGTTGTCAAGGCGCCGTTTTTCATCTGTCGGAATTTCACCGCGAATCTTTTTGAAATGCTCGCGCAGCTCATTCTTTTGCTGTTTTAGATTTATCTGCAATGTATGGAACTCCTGATTTTATTTGCGCATTCCTCGCCCTTGAAAAATGCCGCTATCTCAAGCGCGAATTCAACGGCGACGCCCGCCGCTTTACCTGTTATGATGTTTCCGTCGCGGCACACATCTTCGCCTGTCGGAAAAGCGCCGTGCAAATCCTTTTCAAAGCCGGGATAACACGTCGCCCTTTTCCCTTTTAACAGACCCTTTTTGCCGAGAACGAACGGCGCCGCGCAAATGGCGCTTATGAGCTTTCCGTCCCTTGCAGCGCAGTCAAGCAACGATTGAACCTCAAAAGAATCCTCAAGATTATGAGATCCTTTAAGACCGCCGGGGAGAACAATGCCGGACATTTTTGAGCAATCCGCGTTGCCCGCCACATCGTCGCAGACTATGGGAATCCCGTGCGCCCCCGTTATTGTTTTGCCGCCCACTCCGACAGTCACAACAGGGATTTCCGCCCTGCGGAGAATGTCGATGGGAGCGACAGCCTCAATCTCCTCAAATCCCTCGGCCAAAAGAACATATATCAATGTTGACACCTCCTGAATTTATTCCATGATTAAGCCCATGTACGCGCGCCTTATGCTTTTAGACCTTTCGGCGGCGGGCGCTTTAAAAATCATGCCGCCTCTAAAATATTCTCCGCCCTTCAAAAAAAAGCCGTCCGGAACCTTGAATTTGAAAGTTTCGGCGCCGCATTTGTCAAGAAGGCGCGCGGCAAGCGCGGCAAACGCGGCGGAGCTTTCGGCGCAAAGCTCTATGATGTTTTCAGCGCCGTTTTCTTCGTAGGACAGCGCCCACGCGCGCGGCGCGCATATTATCTTCCCGCCGCTTAGGGCGTGCTGCCCGGAAGCGAACGAAACCGCGTTTTCGTCCCAAAGAAAAGAGTCAAAGCCCGAAAGCCCTTTGTTTCTTATCTCCGACATTTCAAAAGCTGTTAAAATATGATTTTTCGCGGCGCCGTCCGACAAATTTTCAAGCTCCGCCCTGCAAAAGCTCAAAAGCCTGTATCCGAACGCCTCGTGAAAATCGAAGCGCGAATAATATCCGTAAAGCCCGCCGCCGCTCGGCACAAGCGTTATATAGTGAAAACCGCCGTCCGCCGCATATTCCTTAGCGGCCTCGATTAAAAGCGCCATAAATCCTCTGCCGCGGCTGTCCCGCTCTGTCGCCGCCGCGTAAAGATAAAGTGACGGCACGACAGCCCCGGAAACGCTCATGTTTCCCGGCAGCAAAAAAAGCTGTGACTTAACGACTCCCCGCTCCTCAAGCACAAGCGCCGCCGAGGAGGGCAGCCGCTCATTCATAAAAAAGCTTATATATTCCGCGCTGTCCCCGAACGCGTTTGCCCAGATGGCGGACATCGCCGGGACATCAGCGCTTTGCGCAAAACGAACAACACTCATAACCTGAACTCCGCCACATTTTTTTCGAGCAAAATTGCGGGACGGTAAGACATCTTCGCCCTGCGAAGCCCCTCATCCCCGGCATCTTCCTCACGGTTAATATATTTATATTTGCGCAGCATACCGGCAAACTCCCTGTTTATCATCGGATATGCGCCGCGGACATCGGCGTATGCCTTTTCAAAATGAGTGCAAAAAATCCTGTGATTTATTTCTTCTCCGAATGTAAACGCGACAATCCCCGACTCGTTTCTTAAAATCGCGCCGAAAAAACCGAGCGCGCCGTAATTTTTAAAAGCCGTGGCAAGCGCCGTCTGCTCCATTGCAAGCTCCATCGGGTTTTTGTCAAAATTCTTTTCAGCCCACTTCACGCTCATGTTGACGCATTCCTCAATATTGCCGTCGTTTATCTCCTCTGTCTCCCATTTGTTTGACTTTTCAAACGCCGTGATGTGGTTTCTTTTTGAACGATATTTTTTGCCGGGAAGAAGGTAAAGGTCGTTTGTCCAATAAATATAATCAAACGAGTTTCTTGAGGGGCTTATGACGACTTCGTCGGAGTAAATTTCGCTTAATCTCTCGGCGTCTTCCCTTGTCACGCCGTAAAGCGCCAGCGGAGCCCCCCTCTGGGATGCGTCCTTTTTCAGCTCGACAATTATCTTTTTAAGGTCTCCGCTCCCCGCGGGGAAGCAGTATCTTTTGTCTGCTTCAGAATATGACACAAAAAAGTCGCAGCATATCGCGATTGATACGCTGAACGGGACGCTCCACGAAAAGATGTTTCCGAAAGAGTATTCACAGCCCATCCTGCCCGACTCTTTTACAATCTGCCTTATTGTTTCGCCATCGTCTAACACAGGTTTTCTGAATTCAATCATGTTTTTAACAATTCCTCCGACATTAGAGAATAAAGCTCGGCGCCTATTGACTCAATGCTCCTCGGCGCACCAGCCTCGGAGCAGCTTATTACACGCCAGCCGAGCCTGTCGGCGGCGTATAACGCCGCCTCGCGGCAGCTTTTAAGATAGGCTCTGTTTATCTCATGAATATCCTTTTTTTCTTCATCGCCGCCGTAACGCCCGCTCATCAGCGCCTGTGACACATCCACAGGCATATCAAGGAAAAAGACAATATCGGGCCTCGGCAGCGCCAGCTTGCCGTATTCAAAATCCTCAAGCCATTTTAAATATCCGTCCCATTCCCGCCGCGGCAGCTTTTGGAGCTGGTGACAGGCGTTTGAGGTGGTGTATCTGTCGGCAATTATAAGCGTGCCGCCGTCGTATTTTTCTCTCCAGCGCGTGATATAGTTTGCCACCCTGTCCACAGCGTAAAAGGCTGACGCGGCGTAAGCGTTGACGTCGCCCGGATTGGTGCCGAATTCGCCGGAAAGATACATTTTGACAAGCTCGCTCGAACGGCTTTCATAATCGGGAAGCTTGATCTGCATAAAGTCAATCGGCCGCGCCTCAAGCTTTTGCTTCAAAACCTCTGCCTGCGTGGACTTCCCGCTGCCGTCAAGACCCTCAATTATGACAAGCTTGCCTTTCATGCAAAACCCCTTCCCGCAAACAGACTTCAAATTTTATCCGTATTATAATATTATACATAATATTGTGTAAAAATCAAGTTTTAATACGAAATGTTTGTCCCGATTAAGGTTTTGAAAAGCGTGTCAAATCCCGTAACGCACGGATATTTGCCTTCATGCTGAAAAACCTCGCCGCAAACGCGGCGTTTTAATTTTGCCCCCGCCATCATAAGAATGCGCCCGCGATTTTGAAATGTTGCTGTTATTACTTTTTCCTTCATGTCATTGAATAATTCGGAGCTGTCCGCAAAACAAAAAAACGCCGAAAAAGAAGTGCCGCGTGCCTTGCAAAATCCATAATATTGGGTTAAGATATCATTAGCCTTAGAAAAAGAAAGGATTTTTGGAATGAGTGCTGACAATCTTTTGCCAAATGAGGGCAAAGAGCTGATGATATCAACTAAATACGGAGATTTTTACAGATATCCCGTCAAAACTCATGTTGTCGTCAGCGGCGACAGCCTAAAGGATATTCTTGATGAATATGTCGCGCCGCACTTGACGCCCGGCGACATGGTTTTTATAAGCGAAAAGATTGTCGCCATAAGCCAGGGCAGGGCGTTTGACATCGACGACATCCACCCCTCAAGGCTTGCGCACACGCTTAGCAGGTTTGTTTACAAATCCCCCTACGGGATAGGTCTCGGAAGTCCGTGGACAATGGAGCTTGCCATACGCGAAATCGGACTTGCCAAGATTTTTTTAGCTGCATTCTGCTCCGCCGTGACAAAGCCTTTCGGAATTCGCGGAGTTTTTTATAAAATAGTCGGCGACAAGGGCAGGGCTATCGACGGTCCGTGCGACTACACTATTCCGCCGTACAACCACTTCGCAAAGCTTGCGCCGAAGGATCCGGACAAAGTCGCGGCGGCGCTTCAGGCGCACTGCGGATGCGCCGTCGTCGTCATGGACGCCAACGACATAGGCAGGGATGTTCTCGGAGTTTCGGACAAGGGCATCGACATCGAGATGTGCAAGGAAATTTTCAGAGACAACCCGCTGGGGCAAAAGTCGCAGCAAACGCCGATAGCAATCGTGCGAAAGGCCTGACATCTTTAAAACAACATTTTGTGCCGCGCCGCCGACTTGTCCGCTAAAGGCTGTGCGGCGTCAAATTTAAGCCTTGAAAACGCTGTTTTTTCAGCGTTTTTTTGTTTTCAAAAACCTTGACAAAGGACATATGTTTTAGTATAATAACCCTTGCTGTAAAGAAATCCTCTTTACAGGCATCCTTGTAAAGAAGGGATTTGTGTTGGCAAAAAATCTTGAGGTAGCCATACTGCTTGATTTTTACGGTGAGATGCTCACTGAAAAACAGCGCAGCTTTCTTGAATACTACTATGACAACGACCTTTCGCTTTCCGAAATCGCGGCAAACGAGGGAATCACCCGCCAGGGTGTGCGCGACGCCATAAAGCGCGCCGAGTTCCAGCTGTTTGAGATGGAAAGCCGACTTGGTCTTGTGCGTCGTTTCGGGGAGATGCGCCGCGGCCTTGACGACATCATCGACTACACGTCAAAGATAAGCGAATACAACCTACGGCACAGCCTTTCGAGGGAAATAAACGAATACACAGTCAAAATTAAAACAGTCGCGCAGACGCTGCTGCTCGACTGACGTTAGGAAGTGATTTTTTGGCGTTCGAGGGTCTATCCGAAAGACTTGAAAATGCGTTCAAGCGATTGCGCAGCAAGGGCAGCCTGACAGAGGCGGATGTTAAGGACGCCATGCGCGAGGTGCGCCTTGCGTTGCTTGAGGCAGACGTCAGCTACAAGGTCGCCAAAGATTTTACAAGCAAAATCACCGAAAGGGCCATCGGCGCTCAGGTCATGGAAAGCCTCACACCCGCCCAGATGGTGATCAAAATTGTCAACGAGGAGCTTATCGAGCTGATGGGCGGGACACGCGCAAGGCTCAACACGGCACCTCATCCGCCGACAGTCGTCATGATGTGCGGTCTTCAAGGCTCCGGTAAAACGACGCACAGCGCCAAGATCGCTCTCATGCTGAAGGGCATGGGCAACAGGCCGCTGCTTGTCGCCTGCGACATCTACCGCCCCGCCGCCATAAAGCAGCTTCAGGTCATCGGCGGACAGGCGGGCGTTCCCGTCTTTGAGATGGGGACAGCAAATCCCGTAACCATAGCCAAAGAGGCTGTTAAGTTTGCCAAGGACCACGGTCATGACTATGTTTTTCTTGACACAGCCGGCCGTCTTCACATAGACGAGGCGCTCATGGGCGAGCTCAAAAACATAAAGTCCGAAGTTCATCCGCACGAAATCCTTCTTGTCGTCGACGCAATGACGGGGCAGGATGCCGTAAATGTCGCAAGCTCTTTTAACGAGGCGCTCGGAATCGACGGCATTGTGCTTACAAAGCTTGACGGCGACACAAGAGGCGGCGCGGCGCTGTCGGCAAGGGCAGTCACCGGCCGGCCCATAAAGTTTGTCGGCATCGGCGAAAAGCTTGAGGATCTTGACGCCTTTTATCCCGACAGAATGGCCTCTCGGATTTTGGGCATGGGCGACATGCTGTCTCTCATCGAAAAGGCGGAGCAAAAGCTTGATCAAAAAAAGGCTCGTGAGTTTGAGGAACGGCTTTTAAAAAACAAGTTCGACTTAAACGACTTGCTCGGTCAGCTTGAGCAGATTAAAAGGCTCGGTCCCGTCAAGGACATTTTAGGCATGGTGCCGGGGTTTGCCGGAAAAATCAAAGAAGACGACATAGACGAAAAGCAATTTGACAGATATAAATCCATCATATATTCCATGACAGCCGCCGAGCGCTCAAATCCCGACATCATCAACCCATCGCGAAAGCGCAGGATAGCCGCCGGCTGCGGCAAGCAGGTCGAGGACGTAAACAGGCTTCTTTCACAGTTTCGGCAGATGCGAAAGATGTTCAAGCAGATGAACACAAAAAACACGAAGCACGCCGCGAAGCGGGTCAGCCTCATGAAGGGCATGAAAAATATCCAAGGCTTCAAAATGTAGCATAATCTTTACATTATCATAAATTTTTTATTTTTTGGAGGACACAACAATGGCTGTAAAAATCAGACTGCGCCGCATGGGCGCAAAAAAGGCACCTTTTTATCGCGTCGTCGTGGCGGACTCAAGATACCCCCGCGACGGCAGATTTATTGAGGAGATAGGCACATACAACCCCCTCCTTGATCCGCCTGAAATCAAAATCGACGGAGAAAAAGCGCTTCAGTGGATCGCTAACGGAGCGCAGCCGACAGAGACAGTCAAGGCGCTGCTTAAAAAAAGCGAAATATTAAAATAAGAGGTCAAAAATGAAAGACTTACTAATCATCATCGCAAAAGGTCTTGTCGAGGAACCCGACTCCGTGTCGGTGACAGTCGACGAGCCAAACGAAGAAGGCATCATTGTCTATCACCTTCATGTCGCCGAAAACGACATGGGCAGGGTAATCGGCAAGCAGGGGCGCATCGCGAAAGCAATCCGCACAGTCATGCGTGCCGCCGCCGTCCGCCGCGGCGAAAAAATCTCGGTGGAAATTGATTAAGGACTTTCTTGAGGCAGGGCAAATAGTCGGCACACACGGGATTCACGGCGAGCTGCGCGTAAACCCGTGGTGCGACTCACCCGAATTCCTGCGGGGCTTCAAAGAGCTTTACTTTGACCAAAACGGCGAAAACAAGGTCAAGGTTTGTTCTTGTCGTCCTCACGGGAATATTGCCTTGATTTCTTTATGCGGCATTGACAATGTCGAGACCGCCGCCGCAATGCGCGGCAAGACTCTTTATATTCGCCGCGGCGACGCGAATCTCCCCGCGGACAGCTACTTTATCGCGGAGCTGATAGGCTGCGCCGTCATGGACGCGGACGACGCACAGACAACTTACGGCATTCTCTCCGACGTAAGCAGGACGGGCGCCAACGATGTCTGGCACGTCGTATCCCCCGAGGGGAAAGAGCATCTTGTTCCCGCAATTCCGTCAGTCGTTATCAAAACTGACGTAGAGGCGGGCGAAATAAGGATAAGGCCGATAAAAGGGATTTTTGAAGATGCGAATTGACATACTGACGCTTTTTCCCGATATGTGCCGCGCGGTGCTTGGTGAAAGCAT
Organism: Clostridiales bacterium; assembly: GCA_012523185.1. Taxonomy (GTDB): domain Bacteria; phylum Bacillota; class Clostridia; order Oscillospirales; family Acutalibacteraceae; genus UBA1425. The sequence goes on along the minus strand of JAAYIY010000012.1, from coordinate 15,045 downwards.
TTTAAAGCGCGCGCGGGGCGCCGGTCTTATCGAGATTAATTGCCGTGACATACGAGCCTACACAAAAGACAAGCATCGGCGAGTGGACGACTCCCCTTATGGCGGGGGATACGGGCTGATTATGCAGGCACAGCCGATATATGATTGCTTTATGTCGCTTTGCGCCGAGCTTGGGAAAAGACCTCACCTTGTGTATATGTCGCCCCAGGGCAATGTCCTGACGCAGGAGCGCATTAAGGAGCTGGCAAAGCTTGACAACCTTGCTCTCCTCTGCGGTCATTATGAGGGTGTGGACGAGCGCGTAATTTCCGAGATTGCCGACGAGCAGCTTTCCGTCGGAGACTATGTCCTGACAGGCGGCGAGCTTCCGGCGCTTGTCGTCGCCGACGCCATTTCAAGGCTTCAGCCGGGCGTACTGTCCGCCGACGAGGCGTTTGAGGATGAAAGCCACTTTTCCGGCTTGCTTGAATACCCGCAGTATACGCGCCCGTTTATGTGGAACGGCTCGGAGGTCCCCGAAGTGCTTTTATCGGGGCATCACGCAAACATAAAAAGGTGGCAGCGCGAGCGTTCGCTTGAGCGCACTTTGCGGCGCCGCCCCGACTTGCTCATAAACGCTCAATTGACAGATGACGACAAGGCGTTTATCAAGGAGCTTAAAAAAGCCTCCGCACCTGACGATTAGAAATTTCTGTCAAGTGCGGCAAAACCGACGCCTGCGGGCGCCGGTTTTTATTTTTTTTGTATATTGCTTGACTCACACGTCGCCGCGACGTTTTTAAAAAAAATCTTGCCGAAATTCCCGTCGGCAGCTTGCGGGGTTTGCTGTTTTGTGAAGCTTTCGGCAGTGTCCCGAATCGGTAAAATGTCACGCGGCACGACAACTTCACTTTGCAAATAAAAAAATGATGAGTGACTTCTTGTGCCGACAATAAACTGTGAATACGGAAAGCCTTCCCGACATTCACGTTTGCGCATTTGTCATTAACAACTTATCATTCATCACTTTTCGCCGCCGGACGCGGCGCTTTTGGCGCGCTTGAAGGGACTCGAACCCCTGACCCACTGCTTAGAAGGCAGTTGCTCTATCCGCCTGAGCTACAAGCGCAAAATGGAGCGGGTGATGGGAATCGAACCCACACAACCAGCTTGGAAGGCTGGGATTCTGCCATTGAACTACACCCGCGTTTCCGCAACGTTAATTATTTTAACAAATCACCGCCGCTTTGTCAATGCGTTTTCAAAAGATAGTTAATTCCCATGTTAAGTTCCACAGCGGGGGTTGTGACGGATGTTACCACAAGACGGATCTTTTGGCAGACCTTTTTATGAAAAGCATCCCGGAAAGGGGCATCCAAACAGAAAACCGAAAACAAAAGCGCATAACCGCCGAGGCTTTGTCAAGAATCAATTCTTGAAACAAACCGCCAAGCGGCAAGGACTTTTCTTTTGGAAAGCCTTGCCTGCGCAAATTAAGCTTGACAGCGGCAGTTAAAACACATAAGATGATATTAATGGCAAAGTCGGTCTGACGCGTCGGCGCGGCGCGGAAAGCCCGAAAGGATTTGCCTGCGAAATCTTCTGCTTTAAAGCTTTTGTCCCTGTCTGACTTAACAGTCTGTTTTCTGCTTTTGTTCTGAAACTTTTATAAATATATGCCAAGCTCCGACGGCAGCTTCATTTTTTCATAGCACATAAGCATTGCGTCGTCAAGCCCTTCGACCTTAAGCCTTTTGTCGTTTGCCCCGCATTCCACGACGCTTTTTTTGTCAAACTGCTTGACAGGCGCGCCGCGCAAAACTTTGTTCGCGACGGCAAGCTCCGGGAACGCCGTTTCAGGCGCGCACGGCGGATCGGCGCCCTCGCGCGCGCACTTGCACAGCCACGACAGCTTGTTGAAATAGCCCTCAAGGTTGGAGCCGATGACGCCGAACTCAAGCTTCTTTCCGTTCAGCTCGCCGCGGAGAATGTCGTCGCCCGAGCAGCTTATGCTGCCGTTTTCAAAAACATATTCCAATGTTGGCTCGGCGCTGCCCTCGGAGCAGTGCGAAACGGCAATCACCGCTTTTGTTTCCCCGCCGTCACAGTCGGGAATCGTCAGTCTTAAAAAAGCTGTGTCGAATGTTTCAATATCATACGCCCTGAAGCATTCCGCCTCGACTTTTGACGGCATTGCGGAAAGCGCCATCCCGCCGCCAAGCATAAACAAAGGGTTGTGCAGATAGTGCGCCGTGGCGTTTGATAAAACGCTGTCGCCGATAAATATGCCGTTTTTGTCCGCCATTTTGCCCGCCCATTCGTTGCGCGCGTAATAGCCGAAGGTTCTCGGCCAGCGGACGATAACTCGCATCAAGAGGGGCCTGCCCCAAACCCCCGATAAGATTTGTCTTTTCGCTTCAAGTATGGCGGGCGAAAAAGACCACTGAAATCCAATCAGAACCTTTTGGTCAGGGCGACCTTTAGCGCACGCGATTATTTCCTTTGCCTCGTCCTCAGAGGCGCAAAGCGGCTTTTCGCAAAGGACGTGAAGACCGTGTGAGAGAGCGGAGCAGATATGCTCGCGGTGAAGGTGTATCGGGCTTGAAATGACCGCCGCTTCCGCTGTGTGTCCCGCCTTGAAAAACTCGTCGATTGTGTCGAATATCGGCAGCTCCTCAACAGCTCCGAAGGCGTTGCTCTTTTCCGCGAACGGATCAACTGTCCCGACTGTTTCTATTTCGTCATCCATTCCCATCGCCGCCATCACATAGCCGGCGCCGTAGCCGCCGATGCCGACAAGGAGAGTTTTGATTTTTTCGGACATTTTAATCACACCTTGTATATTCTTTTATCATCTTAAGGTTTTTCAATGTGTTTTCCAGCAGCGGATAGCAGTGCGTTTCCACAGTCATATCGACTGTCGGCATGTCTCGCATCAAGTCGGCAAGCTGCCCTTTCCAGTCAATTTCCCCGTCGCCGAGCACGACCCAGCGATGCGCCTTGCCCTGTCCCTTTGAGTCCTTGATATGTACGTTTGTAATATATTTTTTAAGAGGCTCGTAGCCCGCTTTGTAGTCAAGCCCGCAGGCGGCGTGCAGGTTGCCGGGATCCCAGTTAAGAGTAAGCCCGGTCCCCGCCAAATCTCTGTGGAGGCGTGCTATGCTTTCGGGTGTGTCGTTCCAGCATCCCGACTCGTTTTCGGCCGCGATAATTATACCGCGTTTTTTCGCAAGCAGCGCCGCCCGACCGACGGCGTCGGCGACTGCTTCATAGTCGCTCTCCGTGTCATCGTCGCTCCTTTCGACAGCAAATATTATAACTTTCGGAACGTCGAATTCCTCCGCGAAGTCGAGCGCCTTTTCAAAGTTTTTCAGCTGCTCGCCGAATGACGGCGAACGGAGCTTGCACTTAAACGTTCCCGGGGATATGGCGGTGATTTTAAAGCCGTAGTCATCCCTGATATCTTCGAGCATCTCTTTTTCCTCGTCTGTTATAAACGGAACTCTGCCCGACGACGTCATGCGAAGCTCGATGCGGTCAATGCCTTTCGCGGCGGCGGCGCCAAGCGCAAACGGAAGATTAAAGGACAGCTCGTCCGTCACTATTCCGAGATTCATTTAAAACACCCTTTCTTACTTAATTTATTTTACGCGGCGGCTGTTTGAAAATTTGTTTTAGATACCGACACGTTTGTGACATTTTCAGATTTAATCTAAGCGGCGGCTGTTTGGCGGTCTGCCCTTGTCCCTGACGGCGCAAAAGGAAGGGCGCCCCTCACGAAGCAGTCCCGCGCATTTCCCACAGGTGACGCAAAGCAAATCGGCAGGCGGAATTTCGCCGCTTAAAACCTTTTTCGGATAATCGGGGCAGGCAAAGCTCATGCGCCCCAGCCCGGCAAAGGCGCATCTCCCCGCGTTGATTTCACCGGCGGCCGCAAAGGGGACAAACTCCCTTAAATATGTAAATCCTGTGCCGACGACAGGTATGTCAGGCACACAGCGCTGAACCTCCCCGGCGATGGAAAGCATCCTTGAAACGCCACGAAGCGGCGGCTCGCTCCTGTCGACATCGTTCGGGCGGTTTACATATGCGTTATAATACGGCGAGCCCGACGTTATGTTTAATATTTCGACACCGTGCGCCCTCAAAATCTTGACAAGCTCAAGAGTTTCCGACAGCTCCGGCTTCATATAGTCGTCTTTGCCGCAGGAGAAACCCAAAGGAAGCGCGTCAAAGCCGTTAAGCCTTGAGCCGCATATGAAATCGCCGCAGGCGGCGCGAATCGCGTCTATGCAGTCGATAAAAAGCCTTGTCCTGTTTTCAAAGCTCCCGCCGTATTTTCCGACGCGGTCAAACGACGACAACAGCTCGCTCAAGAGATATCTGTGGCAGCACTTGACGTCCACCCCGTCAAACCCCGCCTTTTTTGCAAGCATGGCCGATTTCGCGTATCGTTCCGGCAGCGTGTCAAGATATTCATCTGTCGCGACGGGAAGCTCCGGGTCAATGCTGTGGCGCCCGTCAAGCTCCGCGTGGTGATAAGCAATGATAGGGCGCGGAGTGCTGTCCGGTCTTGAAAACCGTCCCGAATGCGTAAGCTGCATTATCATGACGGGGACGTGACCGTTTTCGGAAAAGGCCTTTTTGCGCACAGCGTCGGCGACAGACCTGAAGCTTTCAACATTTTCTTCTGTTATTATAAGCTGGCGGGCGCTTGCTTTGCCCTCGCCGACCACGGCGACCGCCTCAAACCAAATAAGCCCTGCGCCGCCGCCCGCAAACCTTAAATATCTTTCGGCTGTCAGCCTTGAGGGAGAGCCGTCAGGCAAGGCGTCGCAGCCCTCCATGGGCTGTGCGCAAAAGCGGTTCGGCGCGGCGCGGCGCCCGACTTTCGCGGCGGCGCCGAGAATTTTTAAATCCCGCGAAAAGTGCAGCTCGTATCCGCTCTTTTCGCAAATGCCGACAACATCCGAAAGTTCTTCACAGCCAAAGCTCATAAAAACACATCCTTGTCTCAAAGATGATTATACCAAATAACAAGAAAAGTTTAAACACTGTTTTGAAATATTTTTACAGATCCCGCAAGTCAGCCGCGGCGGGATCGCATAAAGCTTTTATGGAGGGAACATGAACAACAAAAGACTGGCAGTTGTAACGGGGGCGTCAAGGGGCATCGGCAACGCCGTCGCCGTCCGCCTCGCGCGGGAGGGTTACAACATTGTCACCATGGGCATAAGCTCCGAGGCGGACGCCGAAAAGGGGCTTAAAAAGATTAAGGATGAGGGCGCCGCCGTCGCGTATGTTCGCGGAAATCTTGCCGACAAGACAGCGCGCCGGAGTGTTGTTGACGAATCCATGCGCTTGGGCGGAATCGACCTGCTTGTAAACAACGCTTCGATGGCGCCGCGTGTCAGGGCGGACATACTTGAAATGAGCGCCGAAAGCCTCGAAGAAGTTTTAAGCGTAAACCTGACGGGGACTTTTCTTTTGACGCAGACCGTCGCCAATATAATGGCGGCGCGTGTCAAGGAAGGGCGCGGCGGCATCCCGTCAATAATAAACATCAGCTCGATTTCATCCGATACGGTTTCGCTGAATCGTGCGGAATATTGCCTGTCAAAGGCGGGTATAAGCATGGCAACACAGCTTTTTGCCGTCCGCCTTGCCGAGTTTGGCATACCTGTTTTTGAGATACGTCCCGGCATAATTTCAACAGATATGATTGCGCCCGTCAAGCAAAAATACGAAAAGCTGATAGAGGGCGGGCTTGTGCCATTTAAGAGAATGGGCTTGCCCGAAGACGTGGCGAACGCCGTGTGGGCGCTGGCAAGCGGCCGGTTCACATACTCGACGGGGCTTGTAATTAATGTTGACGGCGGACTTAATATAAAACGGCTTTGATAATCGGAGTGTTTTAAGTGGATGAGAAAATAAAGATAGGAAAATACAGTGTTTCCGTTTACAGATACGACACTGTCATCGTCGGAAGCGGCGCGTCCGGGCTTGCGGCCGCAAACGAATTGGCGCGCGGCGGCGATTCATCTTTCTGCCTTATCACGGAGGGCAGAAAAATGGGGACGTCAAGAAACACAGGCTCGGACAAGCAGACATATTACAAGCTTTCTGTCGCGGGAGAAGGCGCCGACAGCGTTCGGCGTATGGCGCGAGACCTGTTCGCGGGCGGATGCATGAACGGCGACACGGCTTTGTGTCAGGCCGCGCTTTCCGCAAGGGGCTTTTTTAATCTTGTGAACCTCGGCATACCTTTTCCGTCAAACGAGTTCGGGGAGTATATCGGCTACAAAACAGACCACGACGACACGCTAAGAGCCGTTTCCGCGGGTCCTCTGACTTCCCGTTATATGGTTGAAAAGCTCGAAAACGAGGCGAATAAAAACGGCGTGCGAATATTCGACGGATTTCTTGCGGCGGAAATTTTGACTGACGGGAACAAAGTTTCCTGCCTTTTTGCTTTGGATATCGGCGCGTTAAGCGATATCCGCCGCGCTTTTTGTGTTTTTATGTGCAAAAACATAATACTTGCGACAGGGGGGCCGGCCGGGCTTTATCGTGACAGCGCATACCCGCACTCGCAGACGGGCTGCTCGGGCATGGCTTTTCGGGCGGGCGCCGTCGGCGCGAACCTTACGGAATGGCAGTACGGAATAGCCTCCGTCGGTTTCCGCTGGAATTTGTCGGGCAGCTTTCAGCAGGTTTTGCCGAGATATTTTTCAGCGCTGCCTGACGGAAGCGGAGAAAGGGAGTTTTTGTCCGACTTTTTAGACGATAAAGAGCTGCTGCACATAACTTTTTTAAAGGGGTATCAATGGCCTTTTGATGTAAAAAAGGCTCAAGCCGGTTCGTCAAGAATCGACATTGCCGTCTTTAAAGAGATTTCCGGCGGGCGCAAGGTTTTTATGGATTTCACAAAAAATCCGATTGGCGGCAGGTTTGATTTTTCATTGCTTTCAAGTGAATGCAAAAGCTATCTTGAAAAAAGCGGCGCGCTTTTGCGCACGCCTGTCGAAAGGCTTTTAAAGCTTAATAAAAAGGCGTATGATGTTTACAAGGACAACAACATCGATTTAAAGGCGGCGCCCGTTGAAATTTGTGTCGCCGCCCAGCACAACAACGGCGGGCTTGCCGTTGACGCGCATTGTCGGACTGCTGTCGAGGGGCTTTATGCCGTCGGCGAGGCGGCGGCGTCTTTTGGGATTTACAGACCCGGCGGCGCGGCGCTTAACGCGACGCAGACAGACGCTTGCCGCGCCGCGGCGCATATACTTGAAAAAAGAGTGTGCGCCGATTCCTGCGGCGGTGTCCGCGATATCGACCCCGAGAAGCTTTTGGCTTTAATGGAGGCTGCAAAAAGACAAGTCGGCGGACGCGGTCATTATTTATCCTTCAGGCAAAGGCTCCAAAAAAGGATGTCGGAGTTCGGGGCGTTCGTAAGAGATCCCGCAAAGCTCAAGGCCGCCGTCTCCGACTGCCTTTCCGACATGGAAAGCTTTGAGGAGATGAGCGGAGCGCCGTCGCCCGCGCACTTGCCGGAAACACTGCGGAACCGCGACCTTATTTTGGCGCAGTTTGTATACCTTTCCGCAATGCTTGACTATATCGAAAAAGGCGGAAGCGGCAGAGGCTCGTTTGCCGTCGAGGAAGACGGTGATTTCAGGCCGTTTGTGCGCGGAGATTTCGCGGATGTTATACAATATTCAAAATTTTGTGAAAACGGCTGCAAATTTGAATGGCTGCCGACGCGCCCCGTTCCCGACCCGGAAACCTGGTTTGAATCAGAGCTTGAAAAGCAGACGGCGCGCTGTGCAAGACCGCGGACGGAAAATTAAATTTGCGCACAAAAGCAAATACGCACAAAAGCAAAATGCCGAAAAACTTATGTCGGCTGCTATATTAAAAATATTTTTTGGGGGCTTGCCGGTGAAAATCGTTTTTAAGGTTAAAAGCACTGTCGGTGATATCAGGGCGCATTGGAAAGTGCCCGCGGAGGGACGCTGCATTCCGTACAAGGAATTTACGGCGTACAGCTTCGGCGGAATAGGCATCAGCTCGGTTACGTCGCTGTTTATATATGTCGCGCTCACGGCGAACTGCATTTTAATGGGCTCTGTTTTTAACATCAAGCCGACTCATCTCGCGTATATGGGCGTGATAATGGGGATTATCAACATCGCCAAGGCGCCTTTTATAAGCATGCTGATAGACAACACAAACACAAAATACGGCAAGTTTCGGCCTTATCTTATTTATACGGGCTTGCCGTGCGCCGTCCTCACCTGCGCCATCCCCTTTATACCCGTGAATGCCGCATACACTGTAAAATGTCTGCTCATCGGCATTTTATACGCCCTTCTGATGATTTTTCAAAACCTTTATGCCATGGCGTTTTCGAGCCTTGCGCAAGTTATGACGCCCGACGGCGACGAGCGCACAAGGCTGCTCTCAATCAGCTCCTTTATTTACAGCATCGGCCCTTCTATAATAAACATCGCGATACCTGTGCTGGCGCCGCTGATAAGCGAAAGAGGGCTTCTTGACATAACTGTATACAGGATTATCTTCCCCGCTTTTTCGCTTGTCGGCTTTTTGCTGGGGCTTTGGACGTTCAGCGGCACAAAGGAAAGAATAATTGTTCCTCCCGATTATGTCGCGAAGGTAAAGTTTAAGGACGGTATTTCGCAGGTCGCGAAAAACAAATATTTTTGGGTCATCAATATGTTTAACATACTCGGCTCGCTGAAATTCGGCGTGGGAGCAACACTTGCTTGGTACTGTGTTTACGCGCTCAAAAAGGACGCCGTCCTCGGAATCATGAATGCCGTGATTGGCAACGCGTCTGTCCCGGGGATGCTTTTGGCGCCGATGCTGTCAAGAAAGTTCGGCAAAAAGAAGTCTCTGATTTTAAGCAACGTGATGCACGGCGTTTTCGCTTTGCCGATGATGTTTTTCAGCGACAAGCCTGTTTTGTTTTTTGTCTGTCTATACTTTAGCACTCTCGGTCTTGGCGGCGAATATGTTCTCACACAATCAATGACAGCCGACATATACGACTATCAGCAATGGAAAACAGGCAAGAGGATAGAGGGCTTTATCAATCAGTTCGGCGCCATGTTTTCGACTGTCTGCGGTTTGGGGATAGGGCTTATTCTGCCGTTTTTTTATGAGCATTACGGATTGAAAGACAACTATGACGTGCTGTTTGACACGGCGGTCAGAACACCGATATTTAACGTTTTGATAATATCGACTGTAATAAGCACCGCTGCCGCCATTGTTCCGCTTCTCTTTTATGACCTTTCAGAAAAGAAGCACAATATGATTATCGAAGATTTGAAGGAGAGGACGAAATCGGAGTCGGGCGCGGAACCAAGCCTTTAAAAAACAGCTCGGCGGCGTCCGCGCTTTGGACTTTAGGTGTGGCGGATTTTGGCTTTTCGGCAGATTTCGTGTTTTCCGATGATTTCACGCCGTCTTTGCGATTTTTAATATTTTGCGGAGTTTTTGTTTGCAGGCAACTGTTTTTTGATAATTTACCTGAAAAAGCTTCAAAAACGCTCTTGACATTTTTTTAAATGCTTGATATGATTTTTTAATAACGGCAGCCGCCGAGGATTCTTTTCTTTTTGCGGCTCTGCGATTAAAAAATCATATCGATTTTTGCAAAATAAAATCAAAGGAGATTAAAAATGGACTACAAAGGAACAAAGACTGAAAAAAACCTTGCCGAAGCTTTTGCCGGCGAGTCACAGGCACGCAACAAATACACATACTTCGCCTCTGTCGCAAAAAAAGAGGGCTATGAGCAAATAGCGGCAATTTTTGAGCAGACCGCCAACAACGAGAAAGAGCATGCCAAGCTCTGGTTTAAGGCGCTCAAGGGGATAGGCGGCACGGCGGAGAATCTTCTCCACGCGGCCGAGGGCGAAAACTATGAGTGGACTGATATGTACGAAAACTTCGCAAAAGACGCGGAGGAGGAGGGCTTTAAAGAGCTTGCCGTGCAGTTTAGGGAAGTGGCGCAAATCGAAAAGACACATGAGGAGCGTTTTCGCGCGCTGCTCAGCAATGTCGAGATGCAGGCTGTCTTTGAAAAGAGCGAGGAAGTCATGTGGGAGTGCCGCAACTGCGGTCATCTTGTAATGGGCAAAAAGGCTCCCGCTGTCTGCCCCGTCTGCAAGCACCCGCTTAGCTTTTTTGAAGTAAGGAAAGAAAACTATTAATCCTTTAAAAGATCGGGCAAAAGCACGGCAGTAAACCCGCACGGCTACAATTACGCGGCATTGCCGTAAATTCAGCTCCGCCGACCGGTTTTTACGCGCCGGTCGGCGGAGTGTGTTTTTTCTTCTTTTGGCTTTTGGCATCGGCGAAATTCCCGCGCGCTGCCGCGAGCCGAAAAAGCTTGCTTTATATTAACGAAAGAAACGATGTACAAAAATGAACACAAGGGTTTTCAAGATATTGTCAGAGGACGACGAGCGGCAGCTTTCGGAGGTTGCTTCAATACTGCGCTCCGGCGGACTTGTCGGCATACCGACGGAGACTGTTTACGGTCTTGCCGCCAACGCCCTCGACGGGACGGCCGTTAAAAGAATTTTTGAGGTTAAGGGCCGTCCTCAGGACAATCCTCTGATAGTCCACATAAGCCGTTTCGAGGAATTGGCGCCGCTTGTCGACGTCGTGCCCGAAAAAGCCGCGCGGCTTGCCGACGCTTTTTGGCCGGGTCCCCTGACAATGGTAATGAAACGGTCGGACGCCGTCCCGGACGAAGTGTCTTGCGGGCTGCCAACTGTCGCGGTGCGTATGCCGTCGCACAAAATCGCCAATGCTATAATAAAAGCGGCCGGTCTGCCGCTTGCCGCGCCGTCAGCCAACACATCGGGAAAGCCCAGCCCGACCTGCGCCGCCCATGTCTTGCACGACATGAACGGCAAAATCGAGGGTGTCGTCGACGGCGGCAATTGCGAGGTCGGCATCGAGTCGACAGTTATAACGCTTTGCACAAAGACACCGACACTTCTCCGCCCTGGCGCCGTCACGCTGCGGCAGCTTGCGGACACGATAGGCGATGTGGAAGTCCATCGGTCTGTTTTTTCCGACTTCACCGAAACAGCCCGCCCCGCTTCGCCCGGGATGAAATACAGGCACTATTCGCCTAAGGCCGAGGTTGTCGTCGTCGACGGCGCGCTTGGCTCGTTTATTGAATATGTAAACAAACAAAGCGCGGGTTCCGCCGTGCTTTGCTTTGAGGGCGAGGAATCAAGCTTTCCGGACGCCGTTGTTTTCAGCTTCGGCGCAAAGGAGGATTCACGCGCCCAGGCGCAAAGGCTTTATTCGGCGCTGCGAAAAGCCGACGAATTAAAGATAAAAAGGATTTTTGCCCGCCTTCCCGACACGGACGGCATGGGGACGGCCGTTTGCAACAGGCTTCTTCGCGCCGCGGCTTTTAAGGTTGTGAAGTTATAATCAGAAAGGGCGGGATAATATGCTCATTATAGGGCTGACAGGTCCCTCCGGCGCGGGGAAAACAACCGTTTCGCGCAAGCTTGCGAAGCGCGGTTTTTTCATCGCGGACGGCGACTGCTACGCGCGCGTTTCGACGTCTCCCGGCTCGCCTGTTCTTTTGAAGCTTGCGGCGGCGTTCGGAGACGATATCATCCTTCCGTCCGGCGCCCTTGACCGCCGTCTGCTCGGCAGCCGCGCGTTTTCATCAAGGTCGGGCACAAAAACTTTAAACTCGATTACACACCCGGTCATAACAGAACTCATGTTTTCAGACATAAAAAAAGCCGCGGCAGACGGATTTGACACGGCGGTGATTGACGCGGCGGCGCTTATCGAAAGCGGAGTTTCCAAGCGCTGCGATATTGTCGCTGTCGTTTCCGCTCCGCGGGAATTGCGGCTTGAGCGTGTGATTGCGCGCGACGGCTTGACGCCCGCCGATGCGCTGCGGCGTATAAACGCTCAGAAAAGTGAGGAATACTATGAGCGGTTTGCAGATATTATTATTAGGAACCACCCTCCGCATTCTCTTGAAGACGAGCTTTTAAGGCTGTATGACGCAGTCGAAAGGAAACGACATGAATCATCAAAAAAGCGCGAGGCGTAAGACCGCTGCATTCATGCTGCTTTTTGCCGCCGCGGTCATCGCTATGGCGGCTGTTACGAGCGTGAGCGTGATGCGGGCGCTTTACCCCATAAAGTACCCTGAAATTGTCGCTGTATACAGCGAGCGGTACAGTGTTGATAAAGAGCTTATTTACGCTGTTATCAAGTCTGAAAGCTCGTTCGTGCCCGACGCCGTTTCCGAGGCGGGCGCTTTGGGGCTTATGCAGATTATGCCCGACACGCTTGACTGGCTTTGCGGGAAAACAGGTGAGAATCTTTCCTTTGAAAGCCTAAAGGAGCCGGATGTGTCAGTGCGCTGCGGAACATTCATGCTGCGCCTGCTCCTTGACGAATTCGGAAGCGAGGACACCGCTCTTGCGGCATATCACGCAGGCAGGGGGAGGGTTAATGAATGGCTTGCGGACGATTCCGTTTCGCCCGACGGCAAAACTCTTGACAACATACCCTTTCGCGACACCGCCCATTATGTGAGCAAGGTCACGAGGGCAAAAAATATATACAGAAATTTATATGACTGAAAGGATCGAATGAAATGGAAGAGAAATCTATTGCCGAAAAGCTTTCCGAAAAGCTTGTTTATAAGCAAGAACACGCCGCGCTGACGCTTGGCGACGACGAAATAAATGCTGCCGACAATTTTTGCGAGGGCTACAAAAGCTTTTTAAACAGCTGCAAGACAGAAAGGGAATGCGCCGATTATTTTAAGTCGGAGGCTGAAAAAAAAGGCTTCAGCCCGTATGACCCTAAAAAAAAGTACAAGCCCGGTGAGAAGGTTTATCTTGTCAACCGCGGCAAAGCAGTCATTTTGACGGTTTTCGGAAAAAGGAAATGCTCCGAGGGAGTCCGCATCGCCGCTGCGCATATAGATTCTCCGCGCATCGACCTCAAGCAAAACCCGCTTTACGAGGCGGAGGAGCTTGCGCTTTTTAAGACGCATTATTACGGCGGCATCAAAAAATATCAGTGGACGACAGTGCCGCTTTCACTCCACGGCGTCGTTATTTTAAAGGACGGCAAGTCAATCACGGTGTCGCTCGGTGAAAATGAAGGCGAGCCGAGGTTTGTAATAACCGATCTTTTGCCGCACCTTGCCGGCGAGCAGATGAAGCGCACGCTTGACAAGGGAATCGAGGGAGAGGAGCTTAACATCCTTGTGGGCAGCCGTCCCTTCAGAAGCGACAGCGGCAGCGAGCTTGTCAAGCTTAATATACTCAAAATCTTAAACGAAAAATACGGCATGATCGAGGAGGATTTTTTAAGCGCGGAGCTTGAGCTTGTCCCCGCCTTTCCTGTGTGCGACATAGGCTTTGACAGAAGCCTTATCGGCGGATACGGACACGACGACAGAGTGTGCGCATATCCCTCCGCAATGGCGGTGTTTGACTGCGCCGTGCCTGAGTACACATCCTTGGCTGTGCTGGCCGATAAGGAGGAGACGGGCAGCGACGGAAACACCGGCTTAAACTCATCATATCTAAAACATTTTCTTGAGGATCTTGCGCGCATGGAGGGTGCCGAGGGGCGCGATGTCATGAGGTTGTCGGAGTGTCTTTCCGCCGACGTCAACGTCGCTTTTGACCCCACTTTCCCGTCTGTGCTAGAAAAGCGAAATTCAGCCTTTGTAAACAAAGGGATTGTAATGACTAAATACACCGGATCACGAGGGAAAGGAGGCACATCCGACGCGTCGGCGGAGTTTGTCGGCAAAATACGGCGAATATTCGACGATGCAGACGTCATATGGCAGATAGGCGAATTAGGCAAGGTTGACGAGGGCGGCGGCGGAACGGTGGCAAAATATATCGCAAACCTTGACATTGACGTCGTTGACGTGGGCGTTCCCGTTTTGTCCATGCATTCGCCTTTTGAAGTCGTCTCAAAGCTTGATGTCTACATGACATACAGAGGTTTGAGCGCCTTTTTCAAAGCTTAACAGCAACTTTGTTTTCAGATATTTAAAACTGAAGGGAAGATTTTTTTGTATCAATTGTACGAATACATCAAATATATGTTGCCGTGCCTTATTTCATGGTTTCTTTCACAAGCGGTGAAAATGATTATATGCTCGATTAAAAAAGAACAAAAAAATATGTTCGCGTCAGGCGGAATGCCGAGCGCCCACACAGCCGTTGTGCTTGCGCTTGTCGTTCGCCTGTTCTTTACGGAAGGCTTCGGCTCTCCCGCGTTTGCCGTCGCGTTTATCTACATGATAATAACGATGTTTGACGCCGCGAACGTCCGCCTGATGACAGGCTATCAATCAATTGAGATAAACCGCCTGATGCGCGATCTTTACAAGGACAAGCCCGAGGAAATTAAAGAGCTTGAAGTCATTAAAGGCCATACTTATGCCGAGATAGTCGTCGGCGCCGCCATCGGAATATTGGTGACAGTCGTTTATCAAATCATCGAACAGTCATTGCTCCGATAAGAGCGCAGGCATCGGCGTTTTGCGGATTTTTTGAAGGCGCCGTGCCGCAACTCCCCTTAAAGCAAATTGTCTTTTAGGCGGAGTGCGGCACGGCGCCAAAATATTTTAAAAAGTCAAGCGGGCAATGAAATCTTCACCAATAAAACGAAATTGTTTTAAAACAAGAATAGGTTGGAATATTTTTCAATTAATGGTTGAAACTTGGAAGTCTCTGTGATAGAATATTTATATAACAATTAAACTTTGGAGGTAATCGTTTTGAAAAAGGCATTCAAAAGAGCGACAACATTTATTCTTGCGTTTATTTTGGTTTTCGGCGGCGCGCCTCTTGGTGCGTTGGAGGGTTTGGATGTTGGTTTGCCCGGGTGGCTGAAAAGTCCCCTTTCACCCGGCGCGAGCGCCGCGCAAACATGGCATGTGGGGGACATCGGCACATTCGGCTCATACCCGCAGACGATTGTGACTGACGTGGTTCTTTTGACGACTTTGAG
>JAAYIY010000011.1 GCA_012523185.1 Clostridiales bacterium | reverse complement strand
TGATTGTTGTGCGATTGCGCCGTCAGATTTTTTCGTCAGATTGTCTAAAAAGCGCAGGCAATACTTTTTGTATTGCCGAGCATTTTTGGGCGATATGACGGAAAAGATGCAAGCAAGCGTGCAACAAGGGCTTCAGCCGCTCATTGCGCGGTGTTGCCTTAGCACTCAAAGGTTATTATATCATAATGAATCAACAATTTCCATGCATTATTATTATAAATACTGAATAAGTTTTAAAAAAGGTTTTGTATATATTGCGGAGTGTGTAAAAAATGCGTTAAAAAATGAATAATTTCCTCTTGAATTTTTGTCTGTTATCTGTCATAATTATTTTGGGTATTATTCTTGATTTATTTTATTGAAAGGGAGGCTTTGAAAGTGAAAGGAAACTGTACGGTTATTCTTGCCGCCGGCGACGGAGTGCGCATGAAAAGCTCAAAACCAAAAGTTCTTGCCGAGGTGCTTTTCAAACCGATGATTGACTGGGTCATCGACTGCGCTCTTGACTGCGGGTTTGACGAAAGCGATATCTGCGTTGTTACGGGGCACGGACGCGAACTCCTGAACGGACATTTGCCGAGCGGCGTTCAAACCGTCGTCCAGGAGGAGAGGCTCGGGACAGGGCACGCCGTGATGCGGGCACAGCCGTTTATCGAGGCAAACAGCTATTCAAACGTTCTCGTTTTAAACGGCGACTCGCCGATGGTCGACGGCGAAACATTAAAGCTTGCCTTCGAGTACCACATGCGCTCCGGCAACGCCGCCACTGTTATTTCGGCAAACGTGGAAAACCCAACGGGCTACGGCAGGATAAAAAGGAATTCCGACGGCATTTTTGAAAAAATAGTTGAGGAAAAAGACGCCGACGAGAACGAAAAAAACATAACAGAAGTCAATTCCGGCGCATACTGGTTCGGGTGCCGCGCGCTGCTGGTTGCTCTTGACAAGCTGAAAACCGACGCGAAATACAGGCTTAACGCGGCAAAGGAATATTATTTGACAGACGCGGTCGAGATATTGAAATCGATGGGTCAAAGGGCCGCGACATTCAACTCTAAAAACAGCGACGCCGTATTGGGAGCAAACGACAGGCTCCAGCTTATGCGCCTCAACGAAAAGGCACGTATGCGGGTGCTTGAGGCGCACATGAAAAACGGCGTGTCAGTTCCTTTCGCCGACGGGGTGATAATAGGTCCCGATGTCGTTATCGGCGCTGACACCGAAATCCTCCCCGGGACGACAATAAAGGGCAAAACGGTTATCGGCAGGGGCTGTGTCGTCGGCTCAAACAGCTGCATAGAAAGCTGCGTGATAGGCGACGAGGCGGTTATAACAAGCTCTCACTGCTCCGAGGCGGAAATTTCGGCAGGCGCCGCGGTGGGTCCGTTCGCGCGGATAAGACCGGGCACAAAGATAGACTCCGGCGCCCGCATAGGCAATTTTGTCGAGGTCAAAAACTCAAGCATCGGCGAAGGCACAAAAATATCGCACTTGTCATACATTGGCGACTCTGATATCGGCACAGGCGTCAACATCGGCAGCGGCTGCGCCACAGTCAACTACTCAGGCAAGGAAAAATTCCGCACAGTTATTGAGGACGGCGCCTTTATCGGCTGCGACACAAGCCTTGTCGCTCCCGTCAAAGTGGGTGAAAACGCATACACCGCCGCCGGTTCGACAATAACGGAGGATGTTCCCGCAAACTCTCTTGCCGTCGCGCGCGAACGCCAGGTAAACAAAAAAGACTGGGTTAAATCAAAAAAGCCTTACAGAAAGTAATTGTCCGGAAAGGAAGAAACAATTGAAGTCATCATTAAGAATAATTTGCGCTGTGCTTGTTTTGTCGCTGCTTTTAACGGCATCCGCCTGTCTTTTCGGCGGCGGAACAAGCGCAAGGTGCGCCGAGTTAAACGATTCTGATTTTTTTGCGAAATATTATACAAACCAAATAAAGTATGATTATCTCCTTGAGGGTTTTAACTTTACAGACGAAGAAAAAGCCAAACACCTGCGCTCCTACGACGCTCTTTTGGGCGCAAAGCTTTGTATCGAGGTCTTTAACAAAAGCAATTCCGACATCAGAGTTATCGGCCTTGAAATAAAGCATAACGGCAGGAAAGAAACGCTCATAAGCACCATGCCGAGAGCCGTCGTCCAGATTTCCGCGAAAAGCGAGGGTGCGCGCAAGGTTTGGTTCGACTTGTTTGCCGACGGCGGCAATTACACAAACGAAAATATTCTGGATATGGCGAGAGGTATGGGGCTGAAGATAATTTACGTCGATGCAGCGACAGATATCAGGAGCTTGCGGGATGCCGACGGCGAAAGCCTTAAATACATAAAAGTCAAATAGAAAGAGTGAAACGATTGAAAAATCTTGAAACTGTCACAACGCGGTTTGCCGCCGCGCTGCTTGTGCTGTGTGTGATTGCGGCTGTATTCGGCTGCAACAGGGGCGCGGCGGACGACGAAATTGAAACCCTTGTCATTACGGACGAACACGGCGAAACAAAAGTGTCATATAAAGTCGTCGTCACCGCTGTCGACGAATCAGGCAGCGAATATGTCGTGACGGAGTATTATGTCGACGATATAGAGGAGGCTGTCGAGAAAAACAGCAAGACGGCAAAGGCGGCAAAGACCTCCAAGGGGGACAAGACCGACGCCGACTCCCCCGCAAAGACGGTTGCCGGCACGACAGCCCCGGGGGCGGGCACTTCTCACGGCGGAGTGATACCCGGCACAACGGCAAGCAACGGCGGGGCGAGCGGCACAAAAACGACGACGCTCGCGGATTCGGCATCAAAGACAGCTGCTTCAAACACAGTCACGTCAAAGACAGACGCGCCCGCGAAGGAAACCACGACAAAAAAAGAAACGACGACAACCTCGACGACGGCATATGTGCCTGTGTCGGAGATATCGGCGTCATTCACATTCCTTGACGCAACCGACAAAGCGGCATACTTTGCTTCAAGCGGCACACTGGCCGATTTTGGGCTTCCGATTGACGCGGAGAGATCCCTTAAAAGCGACCCGTCCGGATGGAGTACATACACAATTGCCGTTGACTTTAAAAACACCACGGGGAGCAACCTCACGGTTTACGGTCTTAAGCTGGCGGAAAACGGCACAAAGTCAGTGTATGTCGCGCCGAACAGCGCCGGAGAAATGGGTTTTCCGGCAAACGACAAGTCAGACCGCCGCATCTTCTTTAATGTTCTTGTGGGAAACAACAGCCTGTCGGAATCAGCCGTAATATCCATTATAAAAGGGATGGGCGCATCGCTTGTTTACTCAAGGACTCCGGGCAACGACAACGATGCCGTTGTCAAGCAGTATTCCGAAATAAAATAGCGTTCGAGCCTTTATCTGACACAAATTTAAAAAATATATCGGAGATATCACCTGATGTTAAAAAGATGGGTAATCGGCAGGACGACAGAGTCGAAGTCGCCGGAATTCCTTATTGTCGGCCTTGGCAATCCCGGCAGAAAATATGAGTTTACGAGGCATAATGCCGGGTTTATGTGTCTTGACCTTTTATCAATGAATGAAAACGTGAGAATAAACCGCCTCAGGTTCAAATCGCTGCTTGGCGAGGCGTGCCTGGGCGGTCATCGCTGTTTGCTTTTAAAGCCTCAGACATTTATGAACAACAGCGGCGAGGCCGTCAGGGACGCCGCCTCATTTTACAAGATTCCGCCGGAAAAGATTATAGTTGTTTTTGACGACATCTCCTTGCCCTGCGGCAAGCTGCGCATAAGGCGAAAGGGGAGCGACGGCGGGCATAACGGGATAAAGAGCATCATTTCCCACCTTAACAGCGACGCCTTCCCGCGCGTAAAGCTCGGAATCGGCTCAAAGCCAAATCCCGAATGGGAGCTGATGGACTGGGTGCTGTCTGCTTTTACAAAGGACGACCTTGCTCTTTTGCGCGAAGCCACGGACAAGGCTTGCGAGGCGGTGAAGCTTTTAGTCAGCGGAGAAACAGAAAA
This sequence comes from Clostridiales bacterium, assembly GCA_012523185.1. Taxonomy (GTDB): domain Bacteria; phylum Bacillota; class Clostridia; order Oscillospirales; family Acutalibacteraceae; genus UBA1425. Next base: position 39,317 of record JAAYIY010000011.1, on the reverse strand, counting down.
GGCTATGGAGCTTTTTAACTGATCGACAGCGGCAAAAAAGCCTTGAATATCACATTAAGGAGCGACGTATGGACGGTCGGACTATAGCCGCGATAGCCACGCCGCAAGCGGCGGGAGGCATCGGGATAATAAGAATATCGGGCGAAAACGCTCTGACGATTGCCGAAAAGGTGTTTTCCCCCGTCAGCGGCGCCTCTTTGTCCCGCTCCGCCGGATACAGGGCATATTTCGGCAGGGTCGCCAACGAGGGCAAGGATATAGGCGAGGCAATATGCCTTGTTTTCAGGGCGCCGCACAGCTACACAGGCGAGGATGTCGCCGAGATATCGCTGCACGGCGGTCTTTTTGTTATGCAGAAAGCGCTTGAGACTGTCTTTTCAGCCGGTGCCCGCCCCGCGGAAGCAGGCGAATTCACAAAGCGCGCGTTTTTAAACGGCAAGCTTGATTTGTCCGGCGCCGAGGCGGTCATGTCCATGATTCACGCGCAAAACGAGCAGGCGGCGCGGGCGGCGCAAAACGCGCTTGACGGAGCGTTAAGCCGCGAAATCAATGCCGCGGCAAAAGAAATAATCGCCGTCGCCGCTAATATTGCGGCGTGGGTCGATTACCCCGACGACGACATAGACGACATAAGCGGCGAGCGGCTCATGGAGGTTTTTTCAAAGACAAAAAAGATGCTTGAAGGGCTGCTGTCGCGCTTTGACTCCGGTCAGGCGATAACCGAGGGAGTTCCCGCCGCGATAGCCGGACGCCCAAACGTCGGAAAATCCGCTTTGATGAACCTTTTGACAGGCTATGAGCGTTCAATCGTCACGCCCTACGCCGGCACAACGCGCGATGTAATCGAGGAGACTGTGCGTGTCGGCAACGTTGTTCTGCGCCTCTCCGACACTGCCGGGATTCATGACACCGACGATCCCGTGGAGAGCGTCGGCATAGGGTTCGCCCGCAAAAAGCAAGAGCGCGCGTCATTAATAATCGCCGTTTTTGACGGCTCGGAGGAGCTGACTGACGGAGATTTGGAGCTGCTGGATTTCTGCTCGAAAAGGACGTCGATTGCTGTTATAAACAAAACCGACATCGGTCAAAGGCTTGACGTCTCTTTGATATCTTCATATATAGAAAAGACAGTCGAGATTTCCGCCGCGACAGGCGATGGGCTTGAGGAGCTTCAAGAGGCCGTCGAGCATGCGCTCGGCACCGACAATTTTGACCCGTCGTCGGCAATGCTCGCGACGGAGCGGCAGCGCGGCTGCTGTCGGCGCGCAGTCGGCTATATTGACGAGGCGATTGCCGCCGTCGAATCGGGCATGACGCTTGACGCTGTCGGCGTTTGCGCTGACGCCTGCATCGGCGCGCTGCTTGAGCTGACGGGAGAAAAGGCGGGCGACGCCGTAATCAACGAGGTGTTCGCGTCGTTCTGCGTCGGAAAGTAAACGGGCGCTTCCCGCGCCGCCACTTGCGCAGCGCGAAAAACGCCCCTGAAAATGAAAACAACCGCCCTATTGGGCGGCCGAATTCAAAATGTCGGCATCGACCTATCTTCCCGGGCAGCTTCCCGCCAAGTATTTTCGGCACGAATGAGCTTAACTTCCGTGTTCGGGATGGGAACGGGTGGACCCTCACCGTCATTGACACCGACTAAAGACGCAATGCGTCTTTGAAATGTGAAGCTATGTTATCACATTCAAACAGGATTGTCAACACCTTTTTTAAGGTTTTTTAACAGTTTTTTAACTTTTTTCGAGCGTTTTAACAATCTCGCCCACATACATGCGGTGATAATCGCCGTTACTGTAATTGTTTTCGATCTTTTTATCTGTAAACCCCTTTGGTTCAAGATCAAAAAAGGCCATCTTGCGGCAAACAAGGACAAGCTCCGCCTGCCGTATATACACCGCTCCGTTGTCAAAAACGGGCGTCAGCCCCGTGAGCAAAGACTTGTCTGTGTCCCTGCCGCTCTTGCTGCCGCAAAGAGACAGCTCGTCTTTGTATTTGCCGCCGAAAAAGCTTAAAGAAAACATATCGGAGCTTTCGATAAATTCCCTCGTGTAGCGCTGCGGACGGACAAAGACAAAAGCCGCGTCCTTTCCCCAAAGCTCGCCGATTCCGCCCCAGCTTATGGTCATTGTGTTCCATGCTCCGCATTTTCCCGCGCTGAGCAGCGCCCACTCGTCCGCAATAAGCTTAATCGGGCTTTTGTTCAGCTCGCGTATGTTTTTTTCGTTAAATTTCATCTCATGCCCCTTGTTTAAAGATTAGCACGGCGCGCGCCGTTTTCGCCGTGTTTGATACATTTGACACAATCGTTTTGCAACATTATATCAGCATTCAAAAGCGCTGTCAAACGCCGCCTCGGACAAAGTGCCCGCGGTTTTGTTTTTTAAACGACCTCATAACACCGCGCCGCTTACCTGACACATTTTAACGGCTCCGACTTATACAGCGTGTGCGCCCCGAAGGTTCGCGCGTACATGCAAAGGCGTATGTAGTATACCGCGCCCTCGTCAAGGTCATATACGCTCGCGACACTTTCCGAGGCGTCCCCCGTAACGCACATAACAAACCTTGTGCCCGCCGGTATAATCAAATTCCGCCCGTAGTAATTATACTTGACAGAATTATCGGAATCGTTAAAAATATGTCCCTGACAAAGCTTGTTGCGCACAAAAGTGAAATAGTCGTTTGTTTTGACCTCTTGCCACAACGCGCCGTCCGAGCTGTATTCATACCATGAAGTTATGTCTGAAGACAGTCTCAAAAAGTTAATGTCTTTATCAAGCGCCATCGAGCAGGCAAAAGCGCGTGAATCCTCCGCGGCAAGCAAGGGCGCCTCGTCCCGCCATTCAAAGCTTATAATCTCGACAGACCTGTTTTCGGCGCCGTAAAGAAAGCTGAAAAGCTGTCCGAACCTGTAATAAACCGTTTCAATTTGGCGGAAAGAGTCGCAGATAATCCGAAAAACTGCTGTTCCGGCATATCTTATGGACGGCATAAAAGGGTTTTCATCAACCGTCCCGACCTCAATTTCCATCGCGCCGGCGCCGCCGACCGCAAAGCTTATTGAACAGAGCATTACAACCGCCGCAATAAAAGAAATAATCCTTTTTATAGAAGACACCTCCGATAAAAGTTTTGGGAACCGAATTGTTAATCCGTTTAACTTCAAGTTCCTTCTTTTTTATCGAAGGTAAAAATTTTGTTGTTTGCTACGGCGCGCACTATATATTATATTCAGCAAAGCTACGTTTGTTACAACATTTTTTATGCGCGGATTGTCCATAACACAGTTCAGCTCCGCGTGACGCCGCGGACTTCTGTTCATGCTCCGCAAATCAGCTCCTTAAGATACAAAACAGCTTGTCTGTACCCTTCAAAGCCAAGTCCTGTTATGGTCTTTTCACATGCCTGACCGGTGTATGAGACACGCCTGAAGCTCTCTCGATTTTTTACGTCTGAAAGATGCACCTCGACAGTCGGGAGCGCGACGGCTTTAAGGGCGTCAAGAATCGCGACGCTTGTGTGCGTATATGCCGCCGGATTAATCACTATAGCGTCTGCGTTTTTGTATGCCTGCTGAATCTTGTCAACAATCGCGCCCTCGCAATTTGACTGAAATATATCGCACTCGGCGCCTTCGGCGGCGCAGGTCTTTTCAATAAAGGACACCAGCTCGCGATATGACCCGCCGCCGTAAATCTCCGGCTCCCTGATTCCGAGCATGTTAATGTTCGGACCGTTTATAAAAAAAATCTTCATTCAAATATCTCCGTTATTTTTTTTGCCGTTGTTATCACATCGCCGTTGTTGTCCACAACAAAGTCCGCAAAGCTTTCGTAAAGCTCTTTGCGGCTTTCATAAAGAGCCGCCGCGCCGTCTCTTTGCGACAGCGGCCTGCCTGTGCGCGCAAGAAGGTTTAAGTCGCGCCGCAGCCACACAATCGTACCGTTTCGGCGAAGGAGGGGATAGTTTTCTTTTTTTGTGACACATCCGCCGCCTGTCGCTATGACTGCCCCGCTCATTTTCTCAAGATGAGCCAACACCAAGGTTTCGGCGTTTCGGAAATATTCCTCACCCTTGACGTTTATAATTTCCGTCACGGAGGCGCGCTCTTTTTTTTCTATCTCCTCGTCGGAATCGACAAAAGCCTTGCCCGTCATTTCCGCCACGATTTTGCCCACTGTGCTTTTGCCGCATCCGGGCATTCCTATAAGAACAATATTCCCCATTTGGCTGCGAAGTTTTTTTGTTATGCCGCAAATATCCTCGTCAATGTTGTCCCCGCCGACAAAAAGCCGCGCGCTTTTAAACGCCTGCGCGACAAGCATCGTCAGACCGCCTGTGTGAGGGATTTCAAGCTCCTCTGCCTCAAGCAGCAAGCTTGTCCGCTCCGGATTATAAATGAGGTCGAGCACGGCGCGGCAGCGCGGAAAAAGGGCGAGCGAAACAGGGGCGGCGCCGTTGTTCGGGTGCATTCCGACAGGTGTCGTGTTGACAATTATATCGGCGTTTGCGTGATTTCTTATGTTTTCGTAATTGTTTTTGCCTTTTCTGGATACGACGACGATTTCCGCCGCGCCGAGATCCGACGCCACGGCGCTGACAGTCAGCGCCGAGCCGCCGCTTCCGAGAATGACGACTTTTGCGCCGCTGACCTTTGCGCCGCACCTTAACAGCATCTGTGAAAAGCCGTAGTAATCAGTGTTGTGCCCCTCAAGCCTTCCGCCGCGCCTGACTATTGTGTTGACGCTGCCTATTCTCCCGGCCGTGTCTGATATCACGCCGCAAAAGGGAATGACATCTCTTTTGTGCGGAATCGTTACATTTATGCCGTCAAGCTGAAAATCTTTAAAAAAGCCTTCAAGCTCGTCTTTTTTCTTTTCGTAAAGCTTGTATTCATAATTTCCGAGCAACGCGTGGATTTGCGGCGAATAGCTGTGCGAAAGCTTTTCGCCGAGCAGGCCGAAGCGTTTCATTAAATCATCCTTTCAAGCGGGAAGCGCGCGGCGGCCTGTCTCCGTCAGCCGACCACCTCGGAATAGCTCCCAAGATAACGAAACTCCTCGCTGATTTCTCCCAGCTCACGCATGAGATGTGCAAACTCGTCGGAATAAACGGAGGTTTCGACATCGAAATAAAACATATATTCAAAATCCCTGTCGGGCATTGCGCGGCTTTCAAGCTTGATGAGGTTCATGTCAAGAGCGTAAAAGCGGGACAACGCCTTGTAAAGGGCCCCCGGCTTGTGCGGCAGCGACATCATAATGCTCGTCCTGTCAGAGCCGGGGTATATTTCGAGGTTGCGTGAAATGCAGACAAACCTTGTGTAGTTGTTTCCGTTGTCCTGGATGTCAGAGGAGACTCGCGACAGACCGTAAAGCTCCGCGCATCTCCGCGACGCTATTGCAGCGATATCGTTTCTTTCGGACTCCACTATAAAGCGCGCGGCGGAGGCGGTGTTTTCAAACCGCGTCACCTTTACATTCTCAAGGCTGTCAAGGAAAGCGGCGCACTGATCCGCGGCGTGCTCGTGTGTCAAAATTTCACGGATATCCTTTAATTCCGTCCCTTTTTTGGCAAGCAGACAATGGTCAATCTTTATACGCGCGCTGCGGATTACAAAAAATTTGTGCGAAATCATCAGGTCATATACTTTTTTGACGGAACCGGCTATGCTGTTCTCAATCGGCAGCACTCCGTAGTCGCACATGCCGCGGCTGACGGCGTCAAATACTGATTCAAAGCTTTTGAAGTAAAGTATCGACGGCGTTTTAAAAAGCCTTTCACAGGCCGCCTGTGAGTATGCTCCCTCGACGCCCTGGCATCCGACCCGCGCGAATTGCGGGAAAAGCTTCGGCGTGTTTTCCATTGCTTCGGCTATGGCGCGAAAATCCTCGTCCTTGCCTTTAATCACCCTGTTTTGGTTGGAGCGGCTCAGCTCAAACAACAAAGAATAAAGCACCTTCATGTAGTTTCTGTATTCCGGCTTTGTCTGCTCCGTCACTTTGCCAATAATCTGTCTTTCCCTTTCGGCGGCAAGCACAGGTATATTAGACCCCTCTTTGATGTCGGCAATCTTTTCGGCGCAATTTAATCGCCGCCCGATTAAGTTGACAATTTCCTCGTCTATCGAATCAATTTCTTTTCTGCATTGCTCAAGTTCCATTTTAACCTTCCTTTCTTGCGGCAAGCGCCGCGTCATATATAGCCATTGCCGCCGCCGCCTCAACGCACGGCAGAGCGCGAAAAACAATGCACGGGTCATGGCGTCCGGAAACAATGATTTCCGTGTTTTCGCCTGTCTTTAAATTGACTGTTTTCTGACCAAGTCCTATGGACGGTGTCGGCTTGACGGCAACCCTGAAAACAATGGACATTCCTGAGGATATGCCGCCGAGAATGCCGCCGTGGTTGTTTGTTTTTGTTTTTATCTGATTGCCGTCCATAAAAAACTCGTCGTTGTTTTCGCTTCCGCAAAGCGAAGCGCATGAAAAACCGTTGCCGAATTCAATTCCCTTGATGGCGGGAATGGCAAAAACAGCCTTTGAAATCATGTTTTCCAAGCCGTCGAACATGGGATTTCCAAGCCCCGCGGGCACATTTTCGGCGACGCACTCGATAACTCCTCCCACCGAATCGCCGCGCGCGCGCGCCGCCTCGACTGCCGCCGTGATTTTTTCCTCGCTTGTTTCGCCGGCAACGCTCTTTACGGCGCATCTTATCGACACGCCCTCCCCCTCAAGTATCTGGAGGAATATACCGCCGGCGACACAAAGCGGAGCAGTAAGCCTGCCTGAAAAATGCCCGCCGCCGTAAAAATCCTGAAAGCCGCGAAACTTTACATGAGCCGAATAATCGGCATGTGATGGGCGCGGTTTAAATCTTATTTCCTCATAGTCCGACGGACGCGTGTCGGAATTATAAATCACCGCCGTCAGCGGCGCGCCGCAGGTAAAGCCGTCTTTCAGACCGGAGAGAAACTCCGGCTTGTCGTCTTCACGGCGTGCTGTCGAAAACTTGTTTTTTCCGGGCGCTCGCCTGCCGAGAAATCGGTGAAGCTTCTCCACGTCAATTTTAATGCCGGCGGGAAGTCCGTCAACAGTAACGCCTATTGCCGGCGAATGTGACTGTCCCCAGATTGAAACCTTGATATTTTCTCCGTAAATACTGCTCATAAGCTTTCCTCCAGACTGACTTTGCCGCCAAGGCTTGTGAAGTCGCTCCAAAATGCGGGATATGACTTGTTAACGGCCTCCGCGCCGACGACGACAACCTCATTTTCGCAGACAATAGAAGCTATCGCCGCGCTCATGGCTATCCTGTGGTCGCCCGCGCTGTTTACAATTCCGCCGCTAAGACGACTTTTACCGTTTATGACAAGTCCGTCGTCTGTCTCCCTCGATTCGCCGCCGAGATTATTTATCATCTCTGATGTCGTGCGCAGTCTGTCGCTTTCCTTTAGCCTGAGCCGCGCGGCGTTTTTGATTGTTGTTTTACCGTTGCTTACGGCGGCAAGCACAGATATTATCGGAACAAGGTCGGGTATATTTCTGACATCCGCCTCCGCACCGCCTTTGACAATCCTTTTGATAATCTCAACAATGCGCCTGTCGCCCTGGACGGAGCTGTCATCAAGCCCGTCGCACCTCACCGTCCCTCCCGACAGCGCGTCGGCACAAAGCCAAAACGCGCCGTTTGACCAGTCGCCCTCCGCGCGGCAAAAACCGGGAGATAAATATTTTTGACCGTCCGCCAGAAAAAAGGCAGAGCCGTTAAAATCGGAAAGAACCTTGAAATCCGCCTGCGCCGCCCTTGTCATGGCGATGTAATCCTCCGATTCAATAGTGCCTGAAATGTTTATGACCGTTTCACCGTCAAGCAAAGGCGCGGCAAGCAGCAGACCGCTTATAAACTGTGAGGAAACGCCGCCGTCGATGAAAAACACGCCGCCCGTAAGCTTGCCCGAACAGGCTATCACGCCGGGGGACGGACTTGAAAGGCTTATGCCGTGTGATATCAGCTCGTCGCTTAGCGGGGAAAGCGGGCGTTTCGGAAGCCTGCCGGATAAGATGAATTCGCAGTCGGCGCCAAGTGCGCACGCGACCGGCAGCATAAATCGGAGTGTTGAGCCGCTTTCGCCGCAGTCAAGAACAGCTGTGCTTTCGGCGTCTGTAATCGGCGCCGCGTTAAGCTTTCCGCCGTCAAAAACAATGTCGGCTCCGAGGGCGTTAAGGCAGCGGATTGTCGCCTCGATATCTTCCGACATATCGTCACACTTTATAGCTGTCGGTCTGTCGGACAAAGCGGAGCAGATAAGCAGGCGGTGGATGTGCGATTTTGACGCGACGGCGCGGACTGTCCCGTCAAGCCGTGACGGCGTTATTCTGGCAATCATTTTAAACACCCGCCTCCAAAAAAACTTTCAGCTCGTCAAGCGGCATTTCCTTTAAGACACATTTTCCTATTCGTTCGGGCAGGACGACAGTGATACCGAAGTCCGATATCTTTTTGTCGGACATGACGGCTTTATAAATCTCCGCCGTTTTAAATGGGTTATCTGTCGGCAGACCTATACTCTTTATGGCTGATATAATCTGTTTAAGACAGCTTTCGGAGCAGATTCCCGTCCTTGCGGCCGCCCTTGAGACAGTCGCCATGCCTATCGCGACAGCGCTCCCGTGGCTGACTGTGAAGCCGCTGAGCTTCTCGACGGCGTGACCGACTGTGTGGCCAAAATTCAAAATCCGCCGAAGTCCCGTTTCAAATTCGTCACGGGAAACTATGCCGTCTTTCATTTTAACGCACTCCGACACAACATACTCGCGGTCAAAGCCGCCGCCCTTTTCGGCAATGTGTTCAAAAAGCTTTTCGTTCCCTATGACTCCGTATTTTATAACCTCGCTAAGTCCGTCCCTCAAGATTTGCTCCGGCAATGTTTTGAAGGTTTCCATATCGCAGACGACGAGCGCGGGCTGGTGGAATGAGCCGGCAAGATTTTTGCCGACGTCAAGGTTTATGGCTGTTTTTCCGCCGACTGACGAATCTACGGCGGCAAGAAGTGTCGTCGGGACTTGGACAAAACGCACGCCGCGCAAGTATGCCGAGGCGGTAAAACCGGCAAGGTCTCCGACCACTCCGCCGCCCAAAGCAATTATGGTATCGCCCCTTGTGAGACCTTTTTCCGCCAGTCTGTTTAACGCCGCCGTGAAGTTTGCCGCGTTTTTTGAGCCTTCGCCGTTTTTGATCGTAAAGGTGAACGCGTCAAATCCGCTTTCGCTAAGGCTTGTCAAAAGCCTTGGCGCGTAAATCGCGCCGACAATATCGTCTGTTATCACGGCGGCGCGGCGCGAAGCTGTGACGCGGGACATCAAGCGCCCGACTTCGTCGATTAATCCGCTGCCTATAAGAACATCATAGCTTTTTGACACTCCGATTTTTACAGTCGTCAATGTCCGTCAACCTCTCTCTTTTTGTCACTTCCCTCGCGGAGAAGGAGCGCCAGACGCTCGCGGTCTTTTTCGGCGATTGCGTCTCTGTATTCGACGAGATTCTTTATAATGGCGTCAATTTCGGTCAAAAGATTGTCGTCATTTTCAAGAAAAAGCTCCGCCCACATATCGTGGTTTAACTGTGCGACACGCGTCATATCGCGGTAGCTTCCCGCTGAAAAACCCTTGTGGCAGTCTGCCGACGGGCTTTTTACATAAGCGTTTGAAACAACGTGCGCAAGCTGGGAGGTGAAGGCTATCAGCTCGTCATGGCGCTCGGCCGTTGTTACTGAATATGAGCCGAAGCAAAGCTGCGAAAGCATTTCTTTGATTTTTTCGAGCAGCTCAATGTCGTCAAACCTTGGCGGGACTATAACCATCGGCGCGCCGCAAAACAGCGACCGCGACGAGCTTTTGAAACCGGAGTTATGTGTGCCCGCCATCGGGTGTCCGCCTATAAAAGTAAACCCATGCTTTTTTGCAAGACGGAATCCCGCCTCGCAAATGACGCGCTTTGTGCCGCAAAAATCAATGACAAAAGCGTCCTCTGATATATACGCCGCGTTTTCCTCCAGCCATATTGCCGCCGCCGCGGGCGGAACGGCAAGCAGGATAAGCTCGCATGAGCCGATGTTCTCCCCTGAAAGAGCCCCCTTTGCCGCCGCGCTCAAAACAGAAAAACCGACAATACTTTTGTCTGTGTCAAACCCGTAAACGCTGTCGCCGTTTTCCGAATAGGCCTTTGCCGCGGAGCCGCCGATTAATCCCAGCCCGACAATGCCGACATTCATTGCAGCGCCACCTCCCTAATCAGCCTGACCTTTGACGCCACTTTTTCAAACTGACTCGGTGTCAGTGACTGCGCGCCGTCGCACAGCGCGTGAATCGGGTCGTTGTGAACCTCGACCATGATGCCGTCCGCGCCCGACGCGGCGGCGGCCATTGCCATCGGCTCGACAAGGCGAGCTATGCCCGTCGCGTGGCTCGGGTCAATCACCACCGGCAGGTGTGTCATTTCGCGAAGCATCGGCACAGCTGACAAATCAAGCGTGTTTCTTGTGGCTGTCTCGAAGGTGCGTATTCCGCGCTCGCAAAGAATGACGTTGCGGTTCCCTTCCGACATGATGTATTCCGCGCTCATCAAAAGCTCCTTTAATGTGTTGGCAAGGCCGCGCTTTAGCAAAATCGGCTTGTCTGTCTTCCCGACTTCCTTAAGAAGCTCAAAGTTTTGCATGTTTCTTGCGCCGATTTGAATAATATCGACGTCGTCAAAAAGCGGGAGATGATTGGCGTTCATAATCTCGGATATTATGGGCATTCCCGTCTCCTTTTTCGCCTCGAGCAAAAGCTCTATGCCGTCCGCTTTCAGCCCCTGAAAATCATACGGCGACGTGCGCGGCTTAAACGCGCCGCCGCGCAGGACATCCGCACCGGCGGCGCTGACTTCCCTCGCGATTTGGGCGACTTGACCGCGTGACTCGACAGAGCATGGACCCGCTATCAAAACAAAGTTTCCGCCGCCAATCTTTACTTTGCCGCCGATTTCCACGACTGTGTCTTCCGGGTGAAACTTTCGGTTAACCTGCTTAAAAGGCTCGGAAACGCGCTTGACCGACTCAACCATTTCAAGGCTCTCAAGCAGGTCAACATCGATTATGCCCGTGTCTCCGATAAGCCCCAGCACAGTGTAATTCTCTCCCTGCGAAACATGGACGTCAAGGCTTTGGCTTTTCAGCCAGGATATGAGGTGATTTTTTTGCTCGTCAGTGGCGGAGGGTTTTAATACAGCTATCATTTCGTCATCCCCTAAAAACTTTAAAAAAATAAGCCGCACAGATGTGATTCTGTGCGGCCTTGTCGGCTAAAACTGAAAGCGAGCATCGTCAGGCGCTCCTTGTCTGTTTGCAACACGAATCACTATCACTTTTGTTGATAAAGTAATAAAAGTAAAAGTATTCGGCTGTAAACATAACGGACTTCACCGCCTGATGCCTCCCTTCGCTTATTTAGCACAGTATATCACACGGTTTTTTCGGTGTCAACAGCTTTTCGGAAAATTTTTGCAAACCTTTGGGAATTCTCGGCAAAAGCTGCTTTAACGGCTTGGGCGCGGCGCCTTAGCCGTCCGCGCACAAAGCAAAAAAGTCTGACACAACGATTCCCGCCGCCGCGTCCGCGTCCTTAATCGGCGGGATACTTGACGCCTATTAAGGCTCTTATGGCGTCCATTTGCCCCGCTATCAGCCTGCTTTGTTCGTGTGTTATTATCGTGCTTTCTTTTCTGCCCTCACGCAGGCACCCCGACGCCTCAAGTATCTGCTCCTCAAAGCCGTTGCCGATATACGGGCAGTCGATTTCCTGCATATCCTTGCCGCTTAAATGCATCTCAATCTTTTGCGGCGCGTAAAAGCGTTTCATGTAAAGGTATCCCTTTTCGCCGAAAATGTAGCCTTCGTTTGGCTTTGGAAGCATAATGGCCGATGAAAGCTGGGCTATTTCTCCGCCAGGATATTTCATCAGCACGCAGCAATGCTCATCCACGCCCGTCTTGCCGATATCCGCGACGGCCTTTATTTCAATGGGATTGTTTCCAAGATACCACGACGAAAAGCTAAGGGCGTAACATCCCACGTCAAGGAGCGAACCGCCGCCCTGTGCAGGGTCAAAAACGTGGTGGTCAGGCTCGTCGTACATCTCAAAGCAAAAACTGCCCTGCACGCATCCGATTTTTCCGAGGACGCCGCTGTTGACAATCTCAAGCGCTTTGTATGTCCCCGGCGCAAGCCTTGCCCACATTGCCTCCATGAAAAAGACGTCGTTCTTTTTGGCGCTCTCGATCATTGAATCAAGCTGCCGAAGGTTGACAGCCGCCGGCTTTTCTGTCATTACCGCCTTGCCCGCGTTCATAAAAAGAATCGCGTTTGGGGCGTGGGTGCCGTGGGGAGTCGCTATGTAGGCTATGTCGATGTCGTCTGACGACGCCATATCCTCGTAAGACGCAAAGCGCTTTTCTATCGCGAACTTATCCGCGAACGCGTCGGCTGTCTTTTGCGACCTTGATGCCACGGCGGCAAGACTTGCCCCGGGCGTGTTCTTGCACGCTTCTGCAAAGCGGCGCGCTATGCCGCCTGTCCCGACAATGCCCCATCTGATAATTTTATCCATGTTTACCTCCTAAATTTCAGCCGTCGCAATCGCGTTGAGCGAAAGCGGGGCGATATTTCCTTTCAGCAGCTCAAAATACCCCTGTGCGCCTACCATCGCGGCATTGTCGCCGCAAAGCCGCGGCGGAGGCATAAAAAGCTCAAGCTTGTTTCTTTTGCACATTTCGGTCATTTCGCGGCGCAAAACGGAATTTGCCGACACGCCGCCGGCAAGGGCTATCTTTTTGTGGGAGAACGCGGACGCCGCCTTTTCCGTGCGCTCCACAAGGCAGTCTGTTACCGCCTTTATATATGACGCGCCGAGATTGGGGACGTTGATGTCCTCGCCCCTTTGCTTTGCCTTGTGGATGATGTTTACAGCGGCGGTTTTCAGACCGGAAAAGCTGAAATCATATTCGCTGCCCTGAACGGACGGGTGCGGCAGGCTGCATGAGAGCGGGTCGCCGCCCGCCGCCGCCTTGTCAAGGTTTTGCCCGCCGGGATAAGGCAGACCCATTGCCCGCGCCGCCTTGTCAAGGCACTCGCCCGCCGCGTCGTCGCGTGTCCGCCCTATGACATGAAAGTCGGTGTAATCCTTTACCTCGACAATATGACTGTGACCGCCCGACACAATAAGACACAAAAAAGGCGGCTCAAGATCGGGGGAGGAAATGTAATTGGCGGCGGCGTGAGCGCGCAGGTGGTGGACGGGAACAAGCGGAAGGCCTGCCGCGTATGACAGCCCTTTTGCAAAGTTTACGCCGACAAGCAGCGCGCCGATAAGCCCCGGAGCGTATGTCACTGCGACGCCGTCAAGCCGATCGTAAGTCATGCCCGCCTGCCGCATGGCAAGCGAGACAACTCCCGAAATCGCCTCAACATGGCGGCGCGAAGCTATCTCCGGAACGACACCGCCATAGATGATGTGTTCTTCCACCTGCGACGCTACGACAGAGGACAGCACCTCGCGGCCGTCGCTGACGACTGCCGCCGCAGTTTCATCGCAAGAGGTTTCAATCGCAATTAACTTCATAATTTGTTATATCTCAACTCCGAATGCATTTCATAAAAAGCAGCGCTCCGCCGACAACCTGCCGAAGTCGGTTTATTGTTTGACCGCCGCGCGCCGTGAAAGCTCGCCCGCCCTTTTAAGCGTCTTTGAGTCCTCAAGGCTGACCTTGTTTTTGCTGCCCGTCAATGAAAGCCTGCCGCTTGGCGCCCGTTCGGCAAGCCCCAGCTCGCACAAAGCGTCTACAGACAGCATCACGGAGCAGACCTCAAGCCCTGTGTTGCCCGTGTCGACGCAAAGCTCGTCAATGCTTGCGTATGTTTTTTTCTTAAGGCTTCTGTATATGCCTCCGATAAAGTCGCGGGCGGGAACGGAAGAAAAACCGCGTTCCGAGGGGAATTCCCCGCGCATAAAGTCTGAATAACAACGAATCCCGCTAAGAAACCCTTCAGACGACAGCCCGGAATATCGTATCCCTTTGAGGTAAACTCCGACTTTTGTCACGCCGTTGAAATCGTTTGCGCCGAATGTTACGGCAAGGTCAACGACGGCGCCGCGGCAAAACGGAAAATTCTCCGGAGATACGCCAAAACGCACCACAGAAACACGAGCGCCGTTTTTGACCGCCGTGATGCGAAGGTGCTTTCCGCCCGAAAGCGGCAAAATGTTTTCTATCGTCACTTTAAATAAACCGAAAACAGGCTGTGGGTTTCCCGCGCCGAACGGCTCAAATTGTTCAATCGCGTCAAGTATGTTTAATCCGATGCTTTTGGGGTTTAGCTTTATATCTATATGACGTGTCGGGAAAGGCATGTCGGTTTTGAGAGTGTATTGCCTGACGGCTTCCCTGAATTCGTCAATGCGCGCGCTTTCAATTGTCAGACCCGCCGCGTGAGTGTGCCCGCCGAACCTTGAAAGGCAGTCGGAAAGCGATTCCAGCATGTCAAAAAGTGAAAAGCCCTCGATGCTTCTGCCGGAGCCCTTCGCGATTTCTCCCGCGCGCGAAATCACAATGCACGGTCTGCCGTATTTTTCGGTCAGCCGCGAAGCGACAATGCCTATCACGCCGATGTGCCAGCCCTCGCCGTCGCATATTATCACCTTGTCGTACAAGCGTGACGGCGACGCCTTTATCTGCTCGTCGGCAAGAGCAAAAATGCTCTGCTCCGTGCGCTGCCGCTCGGTGTTCGCGGACTCCATCTCATCGGCAAGGAGCGCGGCGTCCTTTTCGTCGTCACACATCAGGAGCATCAGCGCTCTTTCGGCGGATCCCATCCTCCCGGCGGCGTTTAGCCTCGGCGCTATCATGAAGGAAACGGCTGACGAATTGACAGGCTTTCCGCTGTGACCGGCGGCTTTGAGAAGCGCCGATATGCCGACGCGCGGGGAGCTGTTAATCCTTTCAATGCCGGCGCGGACAATTTTTCTGTTTTCGCCGGTCAGCGGGACAATGTCGCCTATCGTGCCTATCGCCGCCAGATCCGCGTATTCGTCAAGCACCGCCGCGCTGTCGCCGCCCTCAAGAGCGCAGACAAGCTTAAACACGACGCCGACGCCGGCCATATTCTTAAAGCCGCTGCCGCAGTCATGCCTGTGGGGATTTACGACGGCGCGCGCAGACGGCAGCTCGCTGCCGACACGGTGGTGGTCAGTCACAACAGTGTCAATGCCGAGAGAGGCGGCATAATTAATTTCGTCTATGGAGTTTGTGCCGTTATCTACGGTTATAATAAGACTTGCGCCCATTGAGTGAAGCCTGTCAACCGCCTCGACTGAAAGGCCGTAGCCCTCGTCCCTTGTCGGCAAAAAATAAAAAAAGTTTGCCTCACGCATTCCGAGATATGAGCAAATCAGGGCGGCGGATGTTATCCCGTCGGCGTCGTAGTCGCCGAAAACGGCGATTCTTTCAAAGCTGTCGACAGCTTCGTTGACGCGCTCGACGGCCTTGTCCATGTCTTTAAGCAAAAACGGATCGGAAAGCTCCGCCTCGCCGCTGAAGAAAAAGCCGCGTATATCCTCGTCTGAGCTTAAGCCGCGGGACGACGCCAAAAGCGCGCAAAGGGGATCGACGCCGTATTCCTGCGCAATCCGCGCCGCGTCCTCCTTGTCGCAGGCGCTTACCTGCCACTTTTTCCTCGACAATCTTATCATTCCTTTCACATTAAAGAATTATATCATTTTCAGCAAAGCATATCAAGCACTTTGCAAAACTATTTCACCTAAGGCAACACCGCGCAATAAGCGGCTGAAGCCTTTGTTGCACGCTTGCTTGCATCTTTTCCGTCATATCGCCCAAAAATGCTCGGCAATACACAAAGTATTACCTGCGCTTTTTAGACAACCTGACGAAAAAATCTGACGGCGCAATCGCACAACAATAATTGTGCTGTGTTGCCTTAAAAGCCGCATATAGCTTAATGAGTAAATATCGCGGGCGGTTTAAAATCACACGGCGCGTTTGTTAACAACTTGTTAACAAAATTATTCCTCATTATTATTATCGTTTTAATTACTTTTGATAAAATTATAAATAATGTTCACAGGACTTAAATGACCGGTGCTTAATTTAATCGTTTGGAGTGAGCGGAATTGAAACATTATCTTGAAGATGTCGGCAATGTGTTTGAAGGTCTGAAAAGCCGCGCCGGAGGGCTTACCTCGGCCGAGGCGCAAAAAAGGCTTGAGGCAAACGGGCCTAACCGGCTTGCCGACTCAAAAAAGGATTCGCTGATAAAGCGTTTTTTTGCGCAGATGGCGGATCCGATGATTATCATCCTTATAGCCGCGGCGGCTATTTCAGGCGTCACCTCACGCCTGAACAACGAGAATTTTACAGATGTTTTTATTATCATGTTTGTTGTCATAGTCAACGCCGCCCTCGGAGTTTACCAGGAGAGCAAGGCGGAAAAGGCCATAGAGGCACTCCAGAAGATGTCCGCGGCGACAAGCAAGGTTCTGCGCGACGGGAAGATTGCCGTTGTGCAAAGCGAGGAGCTTGTTGTGGGCGACGTGATTTTGCTTGAGGCAGGCGACTCCATTCCCGCCGACGCGCGCCTTATCGAATGCGCAAGCCTTAAAGTGGAGGAAGCGGCGCTTACGGGCGAAAGCGTCCCCGTCACTAAGTTTATAGACATACTTAACCTCGGAAAACAAAGCGACGTACCGCTCGGCGACCGCAAAAACATGGTTTATATGGGCAGCGCCGCGGTTTACGGGCGCGGCACCGCTGTGATAACAGCCACGGGTATGGACACGGAGATGGGAAAGATAGCGCACGCGCTTTCAAAAGCAGAGGATGGGGCTACGCCGCTTCAAATAAAGCTTGCCCAGTTGAGCAAGGTTCTCACGGTGCTTGTCGTCGTCATTTGCGCCGTTATTTTCGCTGTCGGCGTAATACGCGATTTTGTTCAGTTCGGAGCTATTTCCGGCGAAACAATATTAAACACTTTCATGATTGCTGTCAGCCTTGCGGTAGCGGCTATCCCGGAAGGCTTGGTTGCGGTCGTCACTATCGTGCTTTCAATAGGCGTAACAAACATGAGCCGCCGCGACGCAATCATCAGAAGACTGACGGCAGTCGAAACATTGGGCTGCGCGCAGATAATTTGCAGCGATAAAACAGGCACTCTGACGCAAAACAAAATGACTGTCACAGACTGCTCGGGCAGTGACGAGACGCTTCTTGCGACTGCCATGGCGCTGTGCTCCGACGCCGAGCTTGACGAAAACAACGAGGCAATCGGCGAGCCCACAGAATGCGCCCTTGTCAATTACGCCTTTAAGCTTGGTGTTGACAAAAATGAGCTGAAGAAAAAATATCCGAGAATCGGCGAAGCACCGTTTGACAGCGCAAGAAAGATGATGAGTACCATCCACAGCTCCGACGGGAAAGTTATTCAATTCACGAAGGGCGCTCCGGACGAAGTCCTTAAGAAGTGTACGCGCTGCTTAAAGGACGGAGCCGAGCTGCCCTTGACAGACGATATCAGGGCTGAAATAATTGCTTCAAACAAGTCGCTTGCTGGCCGCGCTTTGCGCGTGCTTCTTGCCGCGACTCGCTCATACGACGCGCCGCCCGACTGTCACTTGCCTGAGTCGCTTGAAAATGACCTTTGCTACATCGGACTTGCCGGAATGGCCGACCCTGTCCGCCCCGAAGTCTTTGACGCCATTGCCGAGTGCCGCGACGCCGGCATCACGCCTATCATGATAACAGGCGACCATGTTGATACTGCCGTCGCGATAGCTTGTGAGCTGGGCATACTTGGCGACGGCAAGACGGCAAAGACTGGCGCGGAGCTGAATGATATGAGCGACGAGGAGTTTGACTCCGTTTTCAAAAATATCAGCGTTTACGCTCGCGTCCAGCCGGAGCATAAAGTAAAAATAGTAAACGCCTGGAAGCGGGCGGGATATGTGACGGCAATGACAGGCGACGGAGTAAATGACGCGCCAAGCATAAAGTCCTCTGACATCGGCATAGGGATGGGCATCACCGGGACTGACGTCACAAAAAATGTCGCGGACATGGTGCTTGCCGACGATAACTTTGCGACGATAGTCGGCGCCGTCGAGGAGGGCAGGCGCATATATGACAACATACGCAAGGCAATACAGTTTTTGCTCGGCTCCAACATGAGCGAGGTTTTAAGCATTTTTGTCGCGACGCTTCTCGGCTTTATAATCCTTGAGCCGGTTCACCTTTTGTGGATTAACCTTGTGACCGACTGCTTCCCCGCGTTGGCGCTCGGGATGGAGAGCGCGGAGGAAGACATAATGAAAAGAAAGCCGCGAAGCACAAAAGACGGTGTCTTTGCCGGCGGGATGGGCGTTGACATTGCGTATCAAGGACTTACCGTCACTTTGCTGACGCTTGCAGCATATTTTACGGGGCATTTTATTGAAACGGGAAACCTTGAGATAGCAAACAGCAGCGACGGCGTCACCATGGCGTTCCTGACCATGAGCATGGCGGAGATTTTCCACAGCTTTAATATGCGCTCACAGCGCGGCAGTCTGTTTAAGCTTAAAACAAAAAACAAAGCTCTGATTTGGGCGTGCATCGCAAGCCTTGTGTCGACAACTCTTGTTATAGAGGTCAAGCCGCTGGCTGAAGCTTTCGGATTTACGACCATAAGCTTTAAGGAATATCTTATAGCGGTTGCCCTGGCTTTTGCTGTCATACCAATTGTCGAGACAGTCAAGTTCTTCCAAAGGCGCTTTGGCAGGCGCAAAATTTAGGGCAACGCCGCACAATGATTGTTGTGCGGACACGACGGCGCGGCGGCGCATATGATGTTATCGGCAAGGTTTAAACGCGTTTTTATCTTTCGCATTGTGTTTTTTTATGAACATCGCTCTTTTTCTCTCGAAATTAAGGCGTAATTGTATGAATTGTTTGTAAATTACCCGTCAAATTAAAATTTATCGTTTACAAATGGGGTGAAAATGATGTATAATAATTTATATGTAAAATTGGGGAGTTTGTCATTGGGGGAGTGTCGCGGTGGAGGCATATCTTGACAATTGCGCGACCACTCAAGTCTGTCCCGAGGCGGTATCCGCCTTGTCGGACGCTGTTTTAAAAAACTGGGGCAACCCCTCGTCTCTTTACAAAAAAGGCAACGAGGCGCTTGCGATACTTGACGGCGCGCGCCTGTCAATCGCAAAGAGGCTTTCCTGCGGCGCGGACGAGATATTTTTCACTTCCGGCGGCACGGAGAGCAACAGCCTTGCCATCCTCGGCGCGGCCGCGGCGATGAAACGCGGCGGCAACAGGATCATAATCTCCTCCGTCGAGCATCCGAGTGTCGAGGGGCCTGTTTCGCACCTTGAGGCAGACGGCTTTGAGGTCATAAGGCTTCGCGCGGATTCGGAGGGGCGCATTTCAGAGGACGATCTTTTTCGGGCGGTCAACTCAAAAACGGTGCTGATAAGCATCATGGCGGTGAACAACGAGGTCGGCACCATTCAGCCTGTCGAGGCCGCACGCAGAGCTGTCGCGCGGGTGCGCTCCGGCGCCGTCATACACTGCGACGCCATTCAGGCTTTCGGCAAAATAGACCTCAAGCCGTCCGCTATGGGCGTCGACCTGATGAGCATAAGCTCACATAAAATCCACGGCCCGAAAGGCGCCGGCGCGCTTTATGTGCGCGGCGGCTACAAAAACAACCGTTCTTTTGTGAAAATTTCTCCATGCGTTTTCGGCGGACTTCAGGAGAGGACGCTTCGTCCCGGCACAGAGCCGGTTCCCGCCATCGCCGGATTCGGCGCGGCTGTCAGCGCGTTGCCGGACACGCGCGGAGAGCTTGGCAGGATATACGCCCTGCGTGAATATCTGCTCCGCGGGCTTGGCTCCGTCGGCGGGATTGTGCCAAACTCCCCCGACGACGCACTGCCTTACATCGTCAACATTTCAGTTCTCGGCATAAACTCAGAGCCGATGATGAATTTTCTTTCGTCAAGAGGTGTTTATGTTTCGTCCGGCTCCGCTTGCTCAAAGGGCATGAAAAGCCGCGTTCTTAAAAACATGGGGCTTAGCGGCGACCGCATATCAAGCGCGCTGCGCATAAGCTTTTCCCGCTTTACGAAAACAGAAGAAATAGACATGCTCATCTCCGGTCTGCGAGACGGCAAAAACAGCATCCGCCGCGGCAGATGATAATTAATAAACAGGAAAGCAACAAACAGGAATGAATGAAGTAATTTTACTGAAAAACGGCGAGATAGTCTTAAAGGGACTTAACCGCCGCAAATTTGAGGATATGCTCATCAAAACCACGCGCCGCCGCCTCTCAGCCTTAGGCGAGTGGCGGCTCACCGCGGCGCAGTCCACCATAATCGCCAAGCCGTCAGACGAGGGGACAGACCTTGACGCGGCTGTTTCGATATGCCGAAAGATTTTCGGCTTTGCCGGGCTTTCAAGGGCTTTGACCTTGCCCAAGGATTTTGAGGCGATTCTTTCGGCGACCGGTTCTTACCTTTCGGACGAGCTGTCGTCAGTCTCGACATTTAAGGTTTGCGCGAAAAGATCCGACAAGAAGTTTCCGCTCACATCACCTGAAATATGTTCGATTCTCGGTAATCGCCTGCTTGAGGAACATCCTCATTTGAGCGTCGACGTACACAACCCGGATATTGTCGTAAACATCGAAATCAGAGACGACGCCGCGTTTGTCCACGGCACACAGCTTAAAGGGGCGGGCGGCATGCCCACAGGCTCGTCAGGCAAGGCGGCGGTGCTGATTTCAGGCGGCATCGACAGCCCCGTCGCGGCGTGGATGATGGCAAAGAGGGGACTTCAGCTCACGGCCGTCCACTTTGCTTCCCCGCCTTATACAGGCGAACGGGCGGAGATGAAGGTCCGAAGCCTGCTTGAAAAGATTTCCCTTTACAGCGGCCCGATAAGCTTTTTTACGGTGCCGTTCACCGAGATACAGGAGCAAATCAAAGACAACTGTCCGGAGGAGCTTTCCACTGTCATTATGCGGCGGTTCATGATGAAGATTTCAGCCGTCATTGCGGCGGATAACGATTGCGGCGCCCTCATCACCGGCGAAAGCGTCGGACAGGTCGCGAGCCAGACGCTTCACGCTCTCGCCTGCACAGACGCCGCCGTTTCGATGCCTGTTTTCAGACCGCTTATAGGCATGGACAAAGACGAAGTGGTCGCCGCGGCAAGGCGGATAGGCACGTTTGACATTTCTGTCCTGCCATATGAGGACTGCTGCACAGTGTTCACGCCAAAGCATCCGCGCACAAGGCCAAAGCTTAAATATGTCGAGTCCGCCGAAAGCGCGCTTGACACGGACAAGCTTGTAAACGATGCGGCAGACGGAGCGCAAAGGTCCGTGATTGACGGATTGAGGATGTAATTTTTATGCACACTTGCGAGCTTATTTCAGTCGGCACGGAGCTTTTGCTCGGCGACATACTTAACACAAACGCGCAATACCTTTCACGCGAGATGGCGTCTCTCGGAATAGGGCTGCTTCACCAAAGCACCGTGGGCGACAACCCCGGGCGCCTTTCCTCCGAAATCAGATCGTCACTCTCACGCTGCGATATAATTATCACGACGGGCGGTCTCGGCCCCACTCCCGACGACATCACAAAGGAGACTGTGTGCGAGGCGCTTGGATTCCGCCTTTGCCGCGACAGCGCGATACTTGCCGATATCGAGTCACATTTCACGCGGCGCGGCAAAGTCATGCCCGCCGAAAACGCCAAGCAGGCCGACATTCCCGAAGGGGCGGCGGTTTTTAAAAACTCCTGCGGCACAGCTCCCGGCGCGGCTCTTGAAAAGGACGGGAAATGCGTCATAATCCTGCCCGGCCCGCCCCGCGAGATGAAAATGATGTTCAACGAAAGCGTCAGGCCTTTTCTGATTTCAAAATATTCCGACGGCGTCATAATTTCTCGAAATGTCCGCACTTTCGGCATCGGCGAAAGCGACATGGCTCACAGGGTGTCCGATCTCCTTAAAAGCGTCAATCCATCAGTCGCGCCTTACGCCAAAGACGGCGAAGCTTTTTTAAGGGTCACGGCAAGCGCTGAAAGCCGCGCAAAAGCGGAGGCGCTTTTATTGCCTGTCATAGCCGACATAAAGTCAAGGCTTTCTGATTTTATTTACGGTATCGACTACGAAAGCTTGCAGGAAGCTGTCGTAAAGCTGCTTTCGGAAAAAGGTCTTCGCGCCGCGTTCGCCGAGTCATGCACCGCCGGTTATATTTCAAAGCGCATCACGGAGGTTCCCGGCTCGTCGTCTGTATTTGAGTGCGGCGCCGTAACATATTCAAACGCCATGAAAACAAAAATGCTTAATGTAAGCCCGAAAACGCTTGAGCGTTTTGGCTCTGTCAGCGAACAGACAGCCGTCGAGATGGCGCGCGGAGTCATGGAAATAAGCGGAGCCGATATCGGCGTTTCCGTAACAGGCGTCGCCGGACCGGGGGACGACGGCGAATTTCCGGAGGGACTGTCGTTTATCGGCATTTGCGGCGCGCAAGGGTCTTTTGCCGAAAGATTTGAAACGGGGCGCAAAAACGCGCGCGAATACAACAGGTATGTAACGGCGTCAAAGGCGCTTGATATGCTGAGGAGATTCATTATTAAAAACTATTGATAAAGCACAGAAAGGACTTTTTTGCCATGGCAGATGTTCGGAGAAATCCCGTTCCCGTGAAGCATACGCCGAAAAAAAGCAAACGCAAGAAAAAAACCTCGCCCGTCCCGTTTATGGTTTTGTCCGCGATTTTTCTCACGCTTTTCGTTGCTTTTTCAGCTCTTACTGTTAAAAACATTTTAAAAAGATCATCAGAAGACAATCCGTTAATAGACGTTTCCGACGACTTGCCCGCCGCCGCTTTAAGCGCGCCCGACCTGCTCGGAGATTTAAAGGTTCGCACAGGCGATGTTACATATGTCACTGATATGCGGTCTGAATTTATGCCGCTGTACGCCTGTAACAGCGACACAGTCGGCTGGCTGCGACTGCCCGAAACATCAATAGACACAGTCGTTGTCCAGAACGAAAAAGACGACGGATACAGCGCCGACTACAAATATCTCAAAACAGACTTTTACGGCAATCGCGGGCGCTACGGCAACCTTTTTCTTGACTACAGATGCAAAAAATATCGGCTCTCAAAAAACACCATCATATACGGTCACACGACAGAGGGCAAGGAGCAGGTTTTTTACGACCTTGTCAAATATGAGGACAAAGAGTTTTTTAAGAAAAACCCGATTATAGAATACGGCACATTGTTCAACACATACAAATGGAAGGTGTTCGCGGTGTTTGCCACAAGCATAAAGGCGTCCGACGACAACGGATATGTTTTTAACTACATTTACCCCGACATGAGCGACTCAAGCTTTGAGGGGTACCTTGAGCAGGTATACCAGCGCGTGCCTTACAAAACAGGTGTTGACGTAGACGCGTCAGATAAGATTCTCACGCTTTCAACGTGTTCTTATAATTTCGACGTGGGCAGTGAAAAGATCACGACAAGGCTTGTTCTTGTCGCAAGACTTATGCGCGAGGGCGAGAGCGAGGAAATTGACGCGTCGGCCGTTAAAGATAACCCTGATTACCGCCGTCCGCACAGGTGGTATGAGCTGAAGGGAAAATCAAATCCCTATAAAAACAGCTTGAAGTGGAAGCCGTCCGCAAAATAACACCGGGAGGAAAAAACGTGGCTACTTACAAGAAAAAGGACAACAACGAAAAGAATAAGGCGTCTTCGGCGGCCGAGGAGGACTTTTTCAGCGTTTCAAGCTTTGCCGAGTTCCTCAAATCGACCGACAGCAAAACACCCGGAAGCGTCAATCTCAAGTCTGACGACGAAACTGTGATAGAGCCGTTTGACGAGGACACACAGTCAGCGGAGAAGTCGCAGACCGCAGAGAAACCTAAGACATCAAAAAAGCCTCCGGTAGCGGAAAAACCGCAGACAGAGGAAAAGGCTCAGCCCTCAAAAGAGTCAAAAACCACTGAAAAGCCGCAGACAGCGAAAAAACCTAAGTCCGGCGAACAGCCGCAGACCGGCGGCGTCAAATCAGCGGGCGGGACTGCCGCCGCGCCGACGGCCGATAAAAAGGACGGCGTTGATTCGCAGGTGTCCGGCGACGATTTCTTGAAGCAGCTTTACAGCGAAACGCAAAGCGGCATAACAAGCGAGCTTGACGCTCTTAAAAACGACTGCCGCCTTTTTATACCCGATACTGAAGCCGAGAGAGTTTCGGCGCCGCAAAACGCCGCCGATTTGAGCGGCGAGCCGAAAACAGCCGCTCCAGAAAAACACTCCGCTCCCGCCAAAAAGACCGTCGGCGCGAGCAAGGCGGCAAGCTTTTCGGAAGCTGTTAAAAACGCCATGGACGCCGAGGGCGAATACGGCGGATTTGACATATCTCTTGACGCTCTTGACGCTCTTGACGGCAAGCCTGATTTCACGGCGGTGGGCGGCGCAGGTGCTTTTGGCGGTGTTGGTTCCGCCGCTAACGCGAAAAAACAGTTAGCGGAGCGGTCTGTCAAATCCTCCGGCGCAAACGGCAAGTCTCAAAGCAAGAAAAAGAAAAAGAAAAAAGGCTTTTTTGCCGGTCTTCTGCCGGGAAGGCAAGACGGGCCGCTTGAGATATTCCGCAAGAGTATGTTCCTTGTCTCCATCGTCACAATGCTCATATGCGGCGGCATACTTAGCAACACATATTTGATTCAGCCTTATGTCGCCAAAATAAAGGCGGACGAGCTTTCAGGTTTGAGAGGCGACGCCGTAAAGTCTTGGGACGAGGTCACCCAAAAATATTCCGGCATCACTTTTCCGTCGGATATGCGCGTCAACCTTGCCGATTTTTACGCGATTAACAGTGACTTTTACGGATATCTCGAAATTGACGGAAAAGACATTTCGATGCCTGTCGTCCGCGGCAGGGACAACGATTATTACCGCAAAAGAAACTTCCGAAAGGAATGGACAAAATACGGCTGTCCTTTCACGGATTACAGAAACAGCATGGGCGGGCTTGACAGAAACACCATCATTTACGGTCACAACATGGAATATGACGACTTGATTTTCGGTCCGCTTGAGAGATACAGAAAAATCGAAGGCTTTAAAAAGTCGCCGATTATAAAGCTTGAGACACTTTATGACGAATATGTTTTCAAGGTTTATGCCGTCTATGTATCAAACGGAAAAGTCGATTCCACCGGCTGGATATTCAACTATATTTTCACAGAGCTTATTTCTGACAATGAGTTTGGCGAATATATCTCTCAAGTCGACCAGCGCAAGCTCTACAGCACGGGCGTCGACATTAAAAACACCGACAAGATTTTAACTCTTTCGACCTGCGCCTATGATTTTCCGAACGCGAGGCTTGTCATAATAGGCAGGCTTGTCCGAGACGGCGAAAGCACAAAGGTTGATACGTCAAAAGCGTTTGCGAATCCAAGCCCCAGATACCCGGCGGAGTATTACAGCAAAAAAGGCGTTAAAAACCCTTACGCGGGTTCGTCAAAATGGATTCCTAACGCATAGCCCGATATTTGCAAAAAAAGCTTATACGGGTGAACGGGAGGTTGCATATCAGTGAAAATTGAACTGTTGTCGATTTCAAAAGCCGGGGGAGATTCCTTTCAATCCGCGCGGCAGGCAATAAGCCGTCGGATATCCGACGCCCTTGGCTGTGAAGTCGGCGGCCTTAAAGCATTTGACTCGACAAGGGCGTTCCTTGAGGAGATGTCAAACGCTTTCCTGCGAAGCGACATTATCATTGCGGCCGCGGGCTCCGACATTTTCCCGGAGCAAAAATGGACGCTGCTGAAGGCGCTCGGTCTGACGAGCGAGCTGAACGAGGCAATTGTTTCAGAAATTTCCGCCTCAGGCACAGATGTTGATGATTCAAGCCTCAAGGCCCATGCGCTGATGCCTGTCGGCGCCGATGTGTTTCTCACGCCCGGCGCTTTAAACTCCGGATTTGCCGTCGCGGGCGGAAAACAGACTTTGATTTTCATGCCGCTTGACGAGGAGCTTTCCGCAGATATGCTTGAAAGCGGAATAATTCCTTTCTTGAAAAGTGCCGCTGCGGCATCGCGCTTCGGCGGCGGGAGCGACGACTTCCCTTCAGTCTCCGAGCTGCTTGCCCAAAACAAGACGACAGTTTCGCTGGCCGCCACGCAGACGAGCATTTTCGCGCGCCAGCGCATTGAAGCGGGCAATTTCACCGGTGTTTACAGCTTCGTCGAAAGCGACGACACAAAAAAAAGCGGCGAGACATTGAAAGACTGCATAGCCCGTCTTGCGGACAAGGCACGCGCCGACGGCGGGGCGGATCTCGGCGCAATCATTTCAAATGTCTATTCTTCAAACGGAGCCGCCGGAAAATTGTTTGTTTATGCCGCTGTTTCCGGAAGCAGTCACGCACATATAAAAAAGATAACGAGCAGAGACGGCGAGACGGCAAACGAGCTTGTCGAGACCGCGACGTCAATGCTTTTCACAATGCTTTCAGAATTTGTCAAAGCTGACGGCATACCTCCCGCCGACGCGCCTGTTTCAGAAATACAGGGTGTTGAGGAGGCGGAGGACGCACAGGATCCGACACGGAAAAGAAGCACGGCAATAAAGGTCGTCACGGGCGTTGCGATAGCCCTGATAATGTGCCTGCTCATCGGCTTTTTCTTCAGAGATGTGCGCGCATTCTTCTTTGGGGGCGGCAAGCCTGCTTTGGTGAGCGTCATTGAAAGTGAGCCGCACTCCGACAGCGAGTCCGAAACGGCGGCGCCTGTTATCGAGCTTGAAAACCCGTTTTGCGAGCCGACGCCGACTGAAGCGGAAGACGCCGCGGAAAAAGCGGTCGCCGCGGATATCGCGATAAAATACACCTCGGCGTCAAAAGCCGAAGCTTCAAGCGGCACTCAAGCGCAGACAGAAACATCCTCCGCCGTCACGACAAGCACGACTGCCGCGACTGCCACGACAAAAAAAGCGGCCGAAACAGAGACGGCTTCGGCAAAAGCCGACACGACGGAAAAGCCCGCCGCCACGGCGGCGCCGACTCAAGCGGAGACAAAGCCCGAGACTACCGAGGCAAGAGAGACAGAAGCTGACTCCGTTGACGCCGAGAGCAAGGGCAAATTCACATTCACAGCCTACGGCTACGGTCACGGCGTTGGGATGAGTCAAAACGGCGCACTGACATACGGCAACTCGTCGGGGGGCTATAACTGGGATTACAGCCGCATACTTTACCACTATTACCCGGGCACGGTGTTAAAGACAGACTCATTCATGCCGATGTTTATCAACTTTAACGGCTCCTACATACCGACAAGGACATTTTTGGAAAGAGTCACTAACGCCGAGATAGGCGGAAGCTGCAAAGACGCGGTCGCCGAGGGATGCAAGGCGCAGGTTGTGGCAATATATACTTACCTCAAATACCACATCGACAACGGCAGCGGCTGCTTTGTCACGGGCGATTTGGCTTACAAAACATCCGAGCCGTCGGCTTTGATTCGCAGCGCCGTGGACGCCGTATACGGTCAATATCTTGATTATAACGGCAGCGCGGCGTTCACTCCGTTTTCTTCAAGCTGCGCAGGCAAAAGCTCGTCGGCATCCGGCACATGGGGCGGCAAGTCATATCCTTACCTTTCCGGCGGCATTTCAAGCCCGGAGGAAATAAGCGTCAGGACGCTTACATTGTCGGCCGACAGCCTCAAGGAATGTGTCGAGCGATATAACAGCGGTCTTTCGGACAGCGGCAATAAAATCACGCTTTCGGGAGATCCTTCCTCATGGATAGAAATAATCAGCCACGACGGCGCATACAGCAAGAATGTCGGGTATATTACAAAAATCAGACTGGGCAACAGGGAAATCGGCGGGAACACCTTCCGAAGCATTTTAGGCTATTCTTCCTTGCGCTCACATTGCTTCGCAATGTCATATTCCGCAAAAAGCTGACGTGCGGCGCCGAGATGCGTCCGGCTGTCTGACAATCTTATCCCAAAACAAAAAAGGAGCTTTAACGATGAGCAAAAGCTTTGACCTGCTCCGCCGTGAATTCAGCGCCTTTTACTATGACGGGTTTCAAATCGAGCGCGATGAGGGGCATATCCTCATCAAATTCAACTTTTCTGTTGACAAAAGATTTGAGTTTAATCACGAGATAATAATCAAAACAGACAATCTTACTTTGTTAAATCCCGTCAACGGCGAGACGGCGCGCAGGCTTGTTTTTTCATTGGGTCTTGCGGAGGCTGTGAGCTACTGGAAGGCAATATGCCCCAAGCGTTTTGTCGTCCGCTGCGGATACCTTTCCGACGAGCAGATAAAATGGTGGAAAAAGCTGTGGTTTAACGGTTTGGGCGAGTTCTTTTTCATTAACGGCATCCAAACCGACATCGAAAGCTTCATCGCCGTCGAAAACACATTGCCGGCTCCGAAGGACACCGCCGACACTCCATATGTCAAAAGCGGCATAAACATTGTCCCTGTCGGCGGCGGCAAAGACTCGGCCGTTACGTTGGCTCTTTTAAAAGATATTTCAGATACCGTCATGTGTTTCACTGTCAATGACCAGCAGGCGCGCACCGACACGGCGGCCGCCGCCGGGCTTGGAAAAGGCAGGATAATCCGATCATACAGAGAGATGGACAAAGAGCTTTTGAGGCTCAACTCCGAAGGCTATCTGAACGGTCACACGCCGTTTTCGTCAGTCGTCGCGTTCCTTTCATTATACAGCGCTTACTTGACCGGCGCGGAGAATGTCATTCTTTCAAACGAGTCAAGCGCCAATGAGCCGAGCGTGCAGGGCTTGAGCGTCAATCACCAATATTCAAAGTCTTATGAATTTGAAAAAGATTTCAACCTTTACACATCAAAGCACCTCCGCTTGCCCGTCACATATTTCAGCCTGCTCCGCCCGTTCTGCGAGCTGCAAATAGCCAAAATGTTCGCGTCGCTGCCGCAATTTCACGAGGCTTTTAAGAGCTGCAACGTCGGCAGCAAAAAAAACATCTGGTGCCGCAATTGCGCCAAATGCCTTTTCGTATATATAATATTGTCGCCGTTCCTGCCGCCTGAGCGGCTTTTTGAGATTTTTGGCTGCAATATGCTTGAAAAATGTGAGCTGAAGGACGACTTTGACGGGATGACGGGGATTTCGGGCGCAAAGCCGTTTGAGTGTGTCGGCACTGTCAGCGAAGTTAATTTTGCGCTCGCGATGACAGCCGAAAGATACAAAAAACTCGGGCTGCCGCTTCCCTGCCTGCTTGATTACTTTTCCTCCGTGTCACACGGCGTCGGCAATGGCGACCCTTTTTCAAGCTTTGACAGCAAAAACAACATCCCGAAGGACTTTATCAAATACGCAAAGGAGATGCTTGCCTTTGTCCAATCCGCTGATTGACCACATAAAAAACAAAAAGGTGCTTATTCTCGGCTTTGGCAGGGAGGGGCGCTCAAGCTATAACTATATCAGGAAATACCTGCCCGGGCTTTTTCTGACAATCGCGGACAGGCGCGACATATATATTGACGACCGCAATGTCCGGCTTGTGACAGGCAGTGATTATCTCTCCTGCATGAAGGATTTTGATGTCGTCTTAAAGTCCCCCGGCATATCCTTTTTCGGCGTTACTGTTCCGAAAGGCACAGAAATCACCTGCCAGACAGACCTTTTCATGCGCTATGCGCCATGTTTAAAGGTGGGCGTCACAGGCACAAAGGGCAAGACGACCACATCGACGCTGATTTATGAAATACTGCGCGCCGCCAATGTGCCGACGTGCCTTATCGGCAATATCGGGATTCCCGTTCTTGACAGGTTCGACTCGTCCGCGGGATGTACGGCTGTTATCGAGATGTCGTCTCACCAGCTTGAGTTCACAACAGTGTCACCGCACATCGCCGTTTTTACGAACCTGTTTGAGGAGCATCTTGACCACTACGGCGGATTTAATGGCTATGCCGCCGCAAAGCTGAATATAATGAAAAACCAAAGCGCGGACGACTTTTTTATATATAACGCGGATCAGGACTTGAGCGAATATTATTCGCGCGGCGCCGTACTGTCCGCCGCGATTCCCGTGAGCGCCTCCGATGGAGAGGATTCGGATTTCCTTAAGCTGCTCACAACTCTTAATCCGCGCCTTATGGGACGGCATAACCATCAAGACATTTTTTTTGCCGCCGCCGCGGCACGCTGTCTCAACATAGACCGCGACGCTGTCAAAGCGGGGATAAAAGGTTTTGGGGGCATTGAGCATCGCATGGAACCCGTCGGGATATATGAGGGCATAAAGTTTGTAAACGACTGCATCGCAACAATACCGCGCGCCGTCATGTGCGCCGTCGAGGCGGTGGGCGACACCGACACTCTCATACTTGGCGGCATGGACAGAGGGCTGGATTACGGCGACTTTTGCCGCGCGCTTGAGGAGTCGTCTGTGAGGAACATTATCGGGCTGCCTGAAACAGGTCACATGATTTGCCTGCGCCTTGCGGAGCTTGGCTCGCGCAAAAAGCTTTTCAGAGTTGACGGCATGGAAAACGCCGTTGAAAAAGCCTTTTGCGTGACGGAAAAGGGCAAAAGCTGCCTGCTTTCACCGGCCGCCGCCAGCTATAACTATTACAGAGATTTTGAGGAAAAGGGTCGTCATTTCAAAAATCTTGTCCGCTCACACGGCACGCGAAAGACAGGCAATCCGCCGACACGATAAATCATACGGCGTTAAAAAAACAATCCGGGCTGTACGGAATTTTCCCGCACAGCCCGGTCTGTTTTTTTCTGTTAAAATTCCCTCAGCTCGTCGAGCGTCAGCTTGAACCCCGGAATAAACTCTTGCAGGAAACATTCCACTTCAGGCATTTCGAGCGCCTTTATTGCCTTGAGAGTCGTCTCCGCCGCCTTGTCAAACTCGCTGTTGCCTGCCTTTTTCTCCTCAATGCATTTTGTCAAAGCGCATATCTTGTCCGCCGCCTTTACATATCGCCAAAGCTCGCCGTCGCTTTCGCTTTGAAAAAACAACGGCAGGTATTCGTCGCGGAGATCGCCGGGAACCATCTCAAGTATCGTGCGGCAGGCGCTTTCCTCGACTGTCTTATACGCCTCTCGAACCGCTTCGCTGTGATACTTGACAGGCGTCGGCATATCGCCCACGAGAATTTCAGGCGCGTCGTGAAACATTCCGAGCACCGCCGCGCGCTCGGCGTTTATGTTGCCGCCGAAGCGTTTGTTGTGAATGAGCGCCAAGGCGTGCGCGACAGCCGCGACCTCAAGGCTGTGCTCGCTTAGGTTTTCGCTGCGAGTGTTTCTCATCAGCGCCCAACGGTTAATGTATTTCATTCGTGAAATAAGGGCGAAAAAGTTGCTTTTCGTCTTCTTTTTATTTTCAGTTTTCAAAAAGATAAACCCTCGTTTCATATGGTCTTGTGAGAAACACGTTGCTTTCGGTGACTGACTTGTAGTTTTGAAGCACAAGCCTTCCGTTTTTTAAGTTAAAGCCTTTGGGAGTTATAAAACGGACGGGCTTGTCTGAAAACGAGCAGATTACGAGCAGCCTTTTTTCGCCGAGACTTCTTTCATAGACATAAAGCTTTCTGCTTTCCTTGTAATGCTCCTTATAATCCCCGTAAATGACAATTTCGTTTTCCTTGCGAAACTTTAACGCCGCGCGGTAAAAGTGCAGAATTGAGTCGGCGTCCTTTTCGGCCGCCTCGACATTTATTTCTGTGTGGTTCGGGTTTATATGGAACCATGGATCGCCTGTTGTGAAACCCGCGTTTTCCCCGCCGCTCCACTGCATCGGCGTTCTCGCGTTTTCTCTTGTGCTTCTGTTTGTGATTTTTAAAATCCGCTCGTCCGACAAACGCAGCTTTTTAAACAGGCGGTAGTTGTTAAATGTTATGACGTCCTTAAACTTGTCAAAGCCGTCAAGCTTGATGTTTGTCATGCCGATTTCCTGACCCTGATACACAAATGGCGTCCCGCACTGGCAGATATACATGGCGGCAAGCATCTTGCCGCTTTCTACTCTGTATTCCCTGCTGCCGTATCTGTCTATGATTCTCGGATGGTCGTGGTTTTCAAGATAAAGCGCGTTCCAGCCGATGCCGAACATCTCACGCTGCCAGCGCGAAAAAGCTCTTTTCATCTTCTTGAGGCTGAAGGGCAGCCCTATCCAGTCGACTAAAAAGCAGTCGGCGGCCATGTGCTGGAAGTGAAACATGAGATCCAGCACTTTCGAGTCTCCCTCGGCTATAAACGTCTTTGCGACACGCGGCGTCATGCCGGGGGCCTCGCCGACTGTAAAGCAATCGTAATGATCGAGCACGTCGCGCTTAAACTCGGAAAGGTATTCGTGAACCTTCGGACCGTTTGTGTAATGCTCTATGCCCGTTCCTATCGGCAAAGGAAAGCCGTTCGGAAGGCCCTCGCGCTTTGAAATATATGTGATGACATCTTCACGGAATCCGTCGACGCCCATGTCAAGCCAGAAGCGCATCACGCTCTTTATCTCCTCGCGCACTGCCGGATTGTCCATGTTGAGATCCGCTTGCTTTTTGGCGAACACATGGAGGTAATATTCGTCCAAATCCCCGTCGTATTCCCAAGCCCCTCCCTCAAACACAGACTTCCAATTGTTCGGCGGCCTTTTTCCCCTGCCCTTGCGCCAAAAATAGTAGTCATGGTAAGGGCTGTTTTTGTCTTTCCTGCCTTTTTGAAACCACTCGTGTTCATCGGATGTGTGGTTTATGACAAGATCCATTATTATTTTCAAGTCTCTTTGGTGCGCCTGTTCGACGACCTTCTTAAAAAGCTCAAGAGAGCCGTAGTCTGACGAGATGTTTTTATAGTCGGAAATATCATATCCGTAGTCGGCGTTTGGAGACGGATAAAGCGGAGAAAACCAAATTGCGTCGACATTCAAGCTTTTGATATAGTCTAACTTTGACAGCACACCCTCAAGGTCTCCGATGCCGTCCCCGTTGCCGTCGCAAAAGCTCCGCGGCCATATTTGATAGACTGACATTTCCTTGTACCAAGTCTTTTTGGTGTCCGCTTTTTTGTTTTCCATGTCGCGACCTCCTTTTTACTTTCGGAAACCGACTATCTTGCCCTTGAGAACGGGCTGAATCTTGTCGTGCATTCCGATTATCAGCTTTTCGCCTAACTTTTTGCCTCTTTCTGTCTTGAGCGCCTCGGTCAACGTGCCTTTGACTGTGTCCAAAACTTCTTCTATGGACGGATCGGTGTGTGTCTCAAGCTGAACTGATTTGCCGTTAAAATGAAACGACAAAACACGCCTGCCTATGGATTCAAGCGGGCGCAGCCACACCTCAAGCGTCGTGTCGTTGACCCAATAAGCAGCCGCGTATGCGGTGTAACTCGTGCCTGCAAGCGTAATCCTGCTTGCGCGATATTTTCCGTCCATGCCACAGCGGACACAGCAAGTTTCGTCGCCTTCCGTCCATTGAAAATAACAAAACTTGTCACGAAAACTGAATTTGACATTGTTGAAGCCGCCCGCCCTGTTTTTTGTCATATATGTCGCGACTATCGGCAGCATCGACGGTGAAAACCCGAAAACGTCAGCTATCAGAGCGCGCCTGAAGGTTATCCTCTTGCCTTCTATATCCTGCTCCAAGCGGCTCCGCAGACCGGATTGCGGCACTGTCTCCATCTTAAATGACGAAAGCTTTTTTGCGAGAGCCGTGTTCTCCCTCGCGTTGCCGTCGCGCTCTGTCAAGGCGTCGTCGTCTTCAAATATCTTTATGGCGTCCCAAACAAGCGCTTCGTTTGTGTCCCCGCTCACAACTGAAACTATCAGATTTTTTTCTTTGTGAATGTGCCCCACCTGACCAAACACGCCGACGGCGTTCACGCCGCCCTCATCATTGACCCAAAAGCAATAGCCATAGCCGGATCTTGCTTCTTCGTCTTCCGGCGCGCTTGATTTAAGGCTCATTGACTCTTTTACCCATTGAGCGGGCACAACCTGCCTGCCCTCAAACTTGCCGTCCTGAAGATAAGTCAGTAAAAACTTTGAAAAAGCTTCATGCGTCAGGAACAGACCCCAGCCGCCGGACTCGATTCCGCTGTGGTCTGTTTCCCAGTAAGGCTTTCTGACTCCGAGCGGCTCCCAAAGGCGCGGCGTCAAATATTCGCTGACAGACACGCCCGTCGCGCGCTTTATCGCGGCGCAAAGCATAAATGTGTTTTCGTTGACATATTTAAACTGCTCGCCCGGCTCCGCGTACCACTTGCTGTCCATGTACTGCTCTATCCAGTCGCCTTTTGTCTTGTTTGACATATATCCCGGTGTCTTGCCTGATGTCATGGTCAGAAGATGGCGGATTGTTATGTTTTTGTATTTGTCCGCGTCCTTTTTCGGCGCTCTTTCCGGAAAAATCTCCGCCAGCGTGGTGTCAAGCGTAAACCAGCCCTCGTCAATAGCAAAACCGACGGCGCACGATGTGACGCTTTTGCTGATGGAATACATTATGTGCGGAGTCTTGGCGTTAAACGGGTAGCGGTAGCATTCGGCCGCCACTTTGCCGTCGCGGATTATCATAAAGGAATGGTATCTGACGCCTGACGAATTTAAAGCGTCGGCAAAGCTTTCTATCGCTTCGCTTTTGATTCCGACCTCCTCCGGCGATATCGCGCGGGGAATAAACTTTGTGTCATATACGGGGCGTTCAGCCCTTTTTACGGGAACCTTTTTCTTCGCCACGCCGACTATCGGTGAAAGCGCGAAAGAAAAGCTAAGCCCGTTTTCGGCGTTTACCTTGTATTTATCAAGCGTATCAGGCCCGCAGCTTGCCGTTCCCGTCCCCCTCATAAATCCGTCGACAGACAAGAACGTCGTTTTCTCGTCGCGCAAATCCTCTTGATGCTTTGCTTTTATAAGTCGCCCCTGTGTGTAGTTGTGAACGGAAAAGCTGAATGCTTTATCGACGGCGCTTATCAAAACACCGTCGCCGTCGCCGTCCGTGAGCTTAAGAAAACGGACGCCGCCTCTGTTGCCGTTGTCCTGCGGCTTTATGTATGGCTCGTGCATTTCTCCGACTGTCGTTTTGTATATTCCGACAGTCGACTGCGCGTTGAAATCGGGCAGGTTTTCAAGACTTCCAAGCCCGAAATACTCGACATTTTCAAGCGAGCGTACAAGCTCCGCCGTCATGCCGAAGCGCGGTATATCCCGCATCGCCTCAAGCTTTGCGCGCGGCGAAACAGACGCGTCAACCTTTATTGTGCCGTTGCCGAAAACAGTGTATACAGCGTTGAAATCAAAAAGAATCCTTCTCCTGTGTTCAAGCGTGAACGCTGTGCTGATTTTTGCCGTCAGCCCGTCGGCGGTGTATGAAATCGACACCGGCTCCTGCCTGAAAGAGCCGAAACCTGCTGATTTCCAAGCCTCATAGCGGTCGGTGTCGTTGTCAAGCCTTGCGCGGAAAAGATTTGGCCCGAAGCCGACGTGCGAAACGGGCGCGCTGTTCAGCATCTCCTTACCCTTGCAGACATATGACACAAGCTTGCCGTCTGACTTTCCGAACACGGCGGTGCCGCCGTCGAACTCGACTGTTATGCACTCGCCCGTTTCGGTTGCTTTGATTTTTTTGTTTTGCAGCGGTTTAAATTTGGGCAAGCCCTCCTTGAGCGCAATCTGCTCCACAGCTATTTCTTCGTCGCCGTCAAGATAAATAAAATTGATATGATATTCGCCGTCCGCCATGCTCGGCAGGTCGACGGACACCTCCGCGCTTTCGGTCGGGGCTGTCACAAGCTTTATTTCTCCCTGTGCCGCCGACATTCCGTCGTGGAGAAGCTCCCAAAGAATTTTTATATATCCGCTGTCTCTAAAGCGGTTTGTGTTTAAAAAGCTGAAGCGCCCGCCGCCCTTGTGCGCCGCCCTGAGCGGACGGTAAACAGCTTTCATCTCATAAGCGCCCGTGTGCGGTGTCCTGTCGGGATACATAAGGCCGTCCACACAAAAGTTGCCGTCGTGCTTCTTTTCGCCGTGGTCGCCGCCGTATGTGTATTTGAGCCTGCCCTTGTCGTGCTGCACCGCGTGATCCGCCCACTCCCATATGCATCCGCCCATGAAAATGTCGTCGGAATAAATGATTTCCCAATAGTCCTCAAGAGCGCCGGGCCCGACTCCCATCGCGTGACAATATTCGCAAAGGAAAAACGGCTTGTTCTTATAGTGCGCTCCCCTGCTCCTTTCCCTCACACGAACAAGGTCGTCGTGGTGCGTGTACATCTCTGAAATGACAGAATAGCCGTGCCGCGGCGTCCTTATTACTCCCTCATAGTGAACAGGTATCCGCGGGCACGCCTCGCTCAGGAATTTAAAGCATTTGTCCTGGCACTTCCAGCCGCCCGCCTCGTTGCCCAAAGACCACATTATGATGCTGGGATGA
This sequence comes from Clostridiales bacterium, assembly GCA_012523185.1. Taxonomy (GTDB): domain Bacteria; phylum Bacillota; class Clostridia; order Oscillospirales; family Acutalibacteraceae; genus UBA1425. Next base: position 2,734 of record JAAYIY010000011.1, on the reverse strand, counting down.
TTTCTGTCGCGGTAAAACATCCTTTTGACCCTGTCGACATATCTCGGCGCCCATTTTAAGTCGTTGCTGATGAGATTTATATCGTTATAAGGCTCACAGCCGCAGCCGTGCGTCTCTATGTCGGCCTCGTCGACGACATAAAGCCCGTATATGTCGCAAAGAGTCAAAAACTGCGCGTCGGGCGGATAGTGCGACGTGCGCACCGTGTTGATGTTTAAGGACTTCATCAGGAGAATGTCCTTTTTTAAATCGTCGACAGTCATAACATATCCTGTTTCGGGGTGTGTGTCGTGGTGGTTTACGCCTTTGATTTTTATCTTTTGACCGTTGAATGTGTAGACGTGTCCGTCTATCTTTACAGTCTTAAAGCCGGTGAAGTTGCGCAGCGTCTCAACCTCCGCGCCGTCCTTGTAAAGCGTTATATAAAGCTCGTAAAGGGATGGAACCTCCGCGTTCCATTCGACGGCGTCGGGACAAGCCATCTCCACATTAATTTTTTCGGACGCCTCGACTTCTTGCGATAATATTTCGCCGCCGTCCTTTGCCAGGGAAACTCCGACTGTATAGCCTGCCGTTTCGCCGTTTATGAACACATCACATGAAAGGTTGTAGCCTTTTTCGGACTTGTCTGTCCTAATCTCATAGTCGTTTATGTATGTAGGCGGCATTTCATAAAGAAGAACATCCCTGAAAATGCCGTTTTCACGGAACATGTCCTGACACTCAAGAAACGTGCCTGTGGACCATTTGCGCACGACCGCCACAAGCTCGTTTTCTCCCTTTTTAATAAAGTCGTTCAGCAAAAACTCGGCGGTGTTGTGGGCTCCTTCGCTGTAGCCCACAAACTTTCCGTTTAGATAGACGTCGACGCAGGGTATGACGCCGAGGAAGGAGATTATGTAGTTTTTGTTGTCTTTTTCGATGTCGAAAAAGGTCCTGTAAACAGCCGAGGAAAGCTCCTCCGGGATGTCCGGAACAGGCGTTTCAAACGGGTAAGGACAATTAAGATAAACAGGCGGCTCGTATCCGGTGCGCTGCCACGTCGACGGGACAGTTATTTTGTCAAACTTTGTTTTGTCAGTGTCAAGCGACCGCGGCATGTCTGAAACGTCGCCAAAATACTTGAAGTCCCACTTTCCGGAAAGCACGCGAACAATGTCGGAAGAAACGCGCTCTTTTTCAAACGGTGTGTTTGAAAGCTCTTCCTTTTTAAGGTATGGGATAAAATATGCCCTGCCCGCAAGCTTGTTTTTTTCAAAAACCTTGAAATCCCTGTAATTTGTGCGATTAAGCTTATAAATCATCTTATACCTCCGCAATGTCGTATTTCTTTAATATTTCCCTTGCCGCTTTATAAATATCTCCGCATCCGAGCGTTATCACAAGATCTCCCTCGCGCGCGTTTTCGGCAATGTGCCTCGCGACATCGGCGAATGTCGCAAACCAGACGCTGCCGTCAATCTTTTTCGCAAGCTGCGACGTATGCACTCCGTATGTGTTTATTTCACGCGAGCCCATTATCTCCGTCATAACAACTTTGTCCGCTATCTTTAAAGCTTTTGCGAACTCGTCTATCAGCATTGCCGTCCTCGAAAACGTGAAAGGCTGAAAAACTGCCCAAACTCGCGCGAAGCCCATCTGCTTTGCCGCCGTCAATGTGACTTCAATTTCCTTTGGGTGGTGCGCGTAGTCGTCCGCAATCGTCACGCCGTTCCTTTTGCCGAGTATCTCAAAACGCCTGCCCGCCCCCCTGAAATCCTTTGACGCCGAGGAAATGACTGAAAAACGGACTCCGTTGATGTGCGCCGCCGCAACCGCGGCAAGCGCGTTCAGGATGTTGTGGCTGCCGGGGATGCTAAGCTCAAGTCGCCCCAAAAGCGCGTCTTTATTGTAGACGTCAAAGCTTGGCACCGCGTGGTCGGACGTTATATTCCGCGCGCTGTAATCGCAATCGGGCGAAAGACCGAAGCTTATCATTTCTTTGTCTGTTATCCCCGCGACTGCCTTCAAGGTCTTTTCGTCTCCGGCGTTATATATGACTCTTTTTGAAGCCAGCAACGCAAACTTTCTGAAAGAAGCCGTCAGGTTTTCAACAGTCTTGAAGTAATCAAGGTGATCCTCGTCTATATTTGTTATTATGACTGTGTCGGGGCTTAAATCAAGGAAAGTGTCAACAAACTCGCACGCTTCGCAAATCATCAGCTCTGAATGACCGGCTCTGCCGTTGCTGCCGATTAACGGAAGCTTGCCGCCGATAACACAAGTCGGATCGGCGCCGGCCGTTATCATTATCTGTGAAAGAATTGAGGTGACTGTTGTTTTGCCGTGTGTGCCGCTGACGCCTATGCAATTTGAATGCATCCTTGTGATTGCCCCGAAAAGCTTTGAACGCTCAAAAGTCGGTATGCCCGATTGCTTTGCCGCGACAAGCTCGGGATTATCCGGCAAAAGCGCCGCGGTGTATATTATCATCTCGGCGCCCCTGATGTTTTTGGCGTTCTGACCCATAAAGACGGATATGCCGAGGCTTCGTATCCTGTCAAGAGTGTCGCCGTCGTTGTTGTCGGAGCCTGAGACAATATAGCCTTCTTTGTGGAGTATTTCAGCCAGCGGACACATCCCGCTGCCGCCGATTCCGATGAAATGAACACGCCTGATACTCTTTAGAAGCTCATCAGTTTCGTACAATAAATCACCCTCCCCGCTCTCAATAAAATATATACTTATTATATAC
>JAAYIY010000010.1 GCA_012523185.1 Clostridiales bacterium | reverse complement strand
TCTTTTCCGTCATATCGCCCAAAAATGCTCGGCAATACAAAAAGTATTGCCTGCGCTTTTTAGACAATCTGACGAAAAAATCTGACGGCGCAATCGCACAACAATCATTGTGCGGTGTTGCCCTAAGTGTCGGTTTGTTCCGGCGCTCTGTTATTCTGAAGTTTAAAAACTTAAATTATACAAATTCTGGAGGTAAATCAATGGCTTACAAGTATGTTTATCTGTTCAGCGAGGGCAACGGGTCCATGAAGGAGCTGCTTGGCGGCAAGGGAGCCAACCTTGCGGAAATGACAAGGCTCGGGATGCCCGTCCCGCAGGGCTTCACTGTTTCCACCGAGGCTTGCACGCGCTACTATGACGACGGCAAGGTCATCGGCGCCGACATAGAGGATCAAATCTACGCCGCTCTTTCGTCTGTCGAAGAAATCAACGGCAAAAAGTTCGGCGACGTCCAAAATCCGCTGCTCGTGTCCGTTCGTTCGGGCGCGCGCGCGTCAATGCCCGGCATGATGGACACAATCTTAAATCTCGGCATCAACGACGAAGTCGCCGCGGGACTGATAGCAAGCAACAGCGACCCGAATTTTGAGCGCTTTGTTTACGACTCATATCGCCGCTTTATTCAGATGTTTTCAGACGTCGTTATGGAGATTTCAAAGAAAAGCTTTGAAACAATCATCGACGCGGTTAAGGCGGAAAAAGGCATTTCCGCCGACGTCGACCTTGACACGGAGGACATGAAAGAGCTTGTCAAGCGTTTCAAGGCCTTTTACAAAAAAGAAAAGGGCGAGGATTTCCCGGCCGACCCCAAGGTTCAGATGATGGAGTCCATCAAGGCTGTTTTCCGCTCATGGGACAACCCCCGCGCAAACTTTTACCGCCGCGAAAACGACATTCCTTATTCATGGGGCACCGCCGTCAACGTGCAGCCGATGGTTTTCGGAAACCTTAACATGCAGTCGGGCACAGGCGTCGCGTTCACACGCGACCCGGCGACAGGCGAAAAGGCGCTTTTCGGAGAATATCTCATAAACGCGCAGGGCGAGGACGTCGTCGCGGGCACGCGCACACCTCTCGAGATTGCTCACCTTGAGCAGGACATGCCCGAGGTTTTCAAGCAGTTTACAGAAATCGCGACAAACCTTGAAAATCATTACAAAGACATGCAGGATATGGAGTTCACCATCGAAAACAGAAAGCTCTATATGCTTCAGACAAGAAGCGGCAAGAGGACGGCGGCGGCGGCTCTCAAAATCGCCATAGACCTTGTCGAAGAAGGCATGATAACAAAGGACGAGGCCGTTTTGCGCGTGGACCCCAAGCAGCTTGACGCTCTCCTTCACCCGCAGTTCGACACCAAAAGCCTGAACGCCGCCGAGGTCATCGGCACAGGTCTTGCGGCATCCCCGGGCGCCGCAAGCGGCAAGGTTGTTTTCACTGCCGAGGAAGCTAAGGATTTGGCGGAAAAGGACGAAAAGGTCATACTTGTACGCCTTGAAACATCCCCCGAGGATATAGAGGGAATGGCGGTGGCACAGGGCATTCTGACTGTGCGCGGCGGCATGACCTCCCACGCGGCCGTCGTCGCCAGGGGCATGGGCACCTGCTGCGTTTCCGGCTGCGGCGACATCAAGATGCACGCCGACGAGGGCTATTTTGAGCTGGGCGGCAAAAAATACAACAAGGGCGACTATATTTCTCTTGACGGCTCGACCGGCAACATTTACGGCGAGGCGGTACCCACCGTCGAGGCAACAATTTCCGGTGAATTCGGCCGCTTTATGGCTTGGGCCGACGCGGTGCGCACCTTAAAGGTCCGCACAAATGCCGACAACCCCCGCGACACGGCTCACGCCGTCGATTTCGGAGCGGAGGGCATAGGGCTTTGCCGCACCGAGCATATGTTCTTTGAGGGCGACAGGATTAAGGCGATACGCGAAATGATAGTTTCTAAGACGGCGGAAGGCAGGACAAAGGCGCTTGCCAAAATCCTCCCGCTCCAGCAGGGCGATTTTGAGGAGATGTTCAGAGTGCTTGAAGGCAGGCCGATGACTGTGCGCTTCCTTGACCCGCCCCTCCATGAGTTCGTGCCCACCAAGGACGAGGAGATAGCGGAGCTTGCCGACGACATGGGACTTCCTGTTGACGAGCTTAAGAGCGTCATTATAGACCTTCACGAGTCTAACCCGATGATGGGTCACAGGGGCTGCCGCCTTACGGTCACATATCCGGAAATCGCAAAAATGCAGACGACCGCAATCATTAACGCCGCAATCAAGGTCAACAAAGAGCATCCTGATTTTAACATTGTTCCCGAAATCATGATCCCGCTTGTAGGCGAGGTCAAGGAGCTGAAATATGTCAAGGACGTCGTCACGGCGACAGCCGACAAGATTATAGCGGACGCGGGCGTTAAGCTCACATACCATGTCGGCACAATGATAGAAATCCCGAGAGCGGCTCTCACAGCCGACGAAATCGCCGCCGAGGCCGACTTCTTCAGTTTCGGCACAAACGATTTGACACAGATGACGTTCGGCTTCAGCCGCGACGACGCGGCTAAGTTCCTCGACTCCTATTACGAAAATAAGATATTTGAGTTTGACCCGTTTGAAAAGCTTGACCGCATAGGCGTCGGCAAGCTTGTCAAGATGGCGGTGGAGCTTGGGCGCTCTGCCCGCCCCGACATTAAGCTTGGCATCTGCGGCGAGCACGGCGGAGATCCGGGCACAGTCGAGTTCTGTCACAACATCGGTCTTGACTATGTTTCCTGCTCCCCCTTCCGCGTTCCAATCGCGCGCCTTGCGGCGGCACAGGCTGCTTTGCGCGGTAAGAAGTCCTAAGGCAACACCGCGCAATGAGCGGCTGAAGCCTTTGTTGCACGCTTGTTTGCATCTTTTCCGTCATATCTCCCAAAAATGCTCGGCAATACACAAAGTATTGCCTGCGCTTTTTAGACAATCTGACGAAAAAATCTGACGGCGAAATCGCACAACAATCATTGTGCGGTGTTGCCCTAACCTTTACCCGCGTCAGCGGCGGCAATCACATCCAAATTAAGCAGGCGTGTCGTTTCGGCGGCGCGCCTGTTTTTTTGCCGGTCGGACGCAAACAAAACGAAACCGACATCCGCTGAAAGCTTTTTTATTGAACAGACTGTTAAATTTGAAAACTTTTTAAAAAATTCAGAATAAGTTATTGACATATGCCCATAATAGTGGTATTGTAGTAATGGGCATATGCCAATAACACTTAAGGAGACTGCAAAATGAAAATTTGTATAACATCAAGCGGAGAAACGATTGAAAGCGCCCTTGACCCGAGGTTCGGCAGATGTTCATATTTTATCATAGCGGATTTGGAGTCGGGCGAGCACTCCGCCGTCGCAAATGAGGCGGTCGGCTTTGGCGGCGGCGCCGGAATAAGCTCCGGTCAGCTTGTCGCCGAAAAAGGCGTAACGGCAGTCATCACAGGAAATGTCGGACCAAACGCGCTCAAGGTGCTGAAGACCGCGGGCATCGAGATTTTCAGGGGAACGGACGCCACGGTGAAAGAAAACATCGAACGCTATAAGGCGGGCGGCTTAGAAAAAATAACAGAAAATGTCCCTTCGCATTTCGGGATGAAAAACAGAGGTTGAGCAGATGAAGATTGCCGTATTAAGCGGAAAAGGCGGAACAGGAAAAACGACAATAGCCGCAAGCCTTTCCGCCTCTTTAAAGCCGTCACAATATGTCGATTGTGACGTGGAGGAGCCAAACGGCCACATTTTTTTAAATCCGGATATAAAGCTTTCAGTCCCCGTAAAAGTGGAGGTTCCGGATTTTGACGAGTCGCTGTGTTCCGGCTGCGGCGACTGCGCCGAAGCTTGTCGGTTTCACGCGCTTGCGGCCGTAAACAAAAAGATTGTTTCATTTCCGGAAATCTGCCACCATTGCGGGGCGTGCTATATAGTCTGCAAGACGGGCGCGCTGACTCCCGCCGAAAGGATTGTGGGCGTTGTCGAGATGAACGGCGACAAAACATTTGCGCGTGGAAAGCTTGATGTCGGCGAGCCGATTTCAATACCTGTGATAAAAAAGCTGAAAGAATATTTAAAGACGGATATGCCGGTCATACTTGACTGCCCTCCGGGCGCCTCATGCGCCGTCGTTCAGTCATTGGAGGGCTGCGACTTCTGCCTTTTGGTCACGGAGCCGACTCCTTTCGGTCTGCACGACCTTAAAATCGCCGTCGCACTCGTCCGAAAGCTTGGGATTCCGTTTTGTGTCGCGCTTAACAAAGCCGTTGAAGGCGACAGTCGGATTCAAGATTATTGCAAAAAAGAGGGAATCGAAATCATAATTGAGATTCCTTATTCGAGGGAAATTGCGGAAAGCTATTCCGACGGAGTTTTGCCTGTCCACATAAGAGGCGAGTGGAAGCGCAAGTTCGCGCGGTTATATGACGTCATAAAGGAGCGCGTTTCACAATGAAGCAAATTGTTTTTATAAGCGGTAAGGGCGGCACGGGGAAGTCCACGCTCACGGCGTCATTGAGTCGAATTGTTCAAAACAAGGCGATTGCGGACTGCGACGTCGAAGCTCCCAATCTTCACATTTTGATGGGCGGACAAGTCGTTGAGCAAAAGGATTTTTACGGCGCCGAGGAGGCTGTCATTAATAAAGAAAAATGCACCTCCTGCAATATTTGCCGCGAAACCTGCCGTTTTGACGCCATAGACGAAGACTTTGAAATCATTCCTTTCCGATGCGAGGGCTGCGGCGCCTGCGCCTTGGTGTGCCCTGCCGACGCCATTCGGCTTGAAAAAGTCAAGACAGGCGAAACCTACGTTTCCAAAACTTCGCGCGGCACGTTTTCGCACGCGCTTTTAGACATAGGCGCCGAGGGCTCCGGAAGGCTGGTTACAGAAGTCAGAAACAACATGAAAAAGCACGCGGATAAAGAAGACTGGATTTTGATCGACGGTTCCCCGGGGATTGGGTGCGTTGTGATAGCCTCCATAACAGGCGCCGATGCCGTCGTCGCCGTTGCGGAACCGACAAAATCAGGTATAAGCGACCTTGAGAGGGTTTTGGCTGTGGCAAGGCATTTTGAAATTCCCGCGTATGTGTGCATAAACAAATATGATATTAACTTAAAAATCACAAAACAAATTGAAGATTTTTGCGAGAAAAACAATTTCGAGGTCATAGGCAGGATTCCGTTTGAGCCAAAGATTGTGAATGCCCTGCGGGATCTGAAAACGCCGATTGACGCGGATATTCCCAACATTGCTTTTGAAATTGAAAGCATATGGAAAAGGCTTGCGGACAAATTGTCGGAATCGGATAAAAAAGGAGACGCGGCGGCCGCGAGCCGGTCATAAGCAAGCGTGCAACAAAGGCTTCAGCCGCTCATTGCGCGGTGTTGCCTTAAGTCAATTAAGTATTTTTGTGAAAAGGAACAGGAGGTGGAGATATGCCGATGGGAGACGGCAGAGGGCCTTTGGGAAAAGGTCCGCTTACGGGGCGCGGCGCGGGATTTTGCGCAGGCTTCAGAACGCCGGGATACACAAGAACAGGAGCAGGGCGCGGCGCCGGATTCGGCGGCGGTGCGCGCGGTTCGGGTTTCGGCTTTGGACGTATGTTTTGGCTTGCGGGCGCGCTGCCGTGCTGCGCGTATCTGGCATACAAAATGTTAGACCGCAACAAGACAAAAGACAAATGATGACATGACATGACACGAAAGGAGGTGATTTTATGCCAAGGAATGACGGAACAGGGCCTATGGGAATGGGTCCGATGACAGGACGAGGCGCCGGTCTTTGCAGGGGCGACGCCGCTCAGGATTACACAAACTTGCCCGTTTACGGGTGCGGATTCGGCAGAGGACGCGGACTCGGCGGAGGACGTGGACTCGGAGGAGGACGTGGATTCGGAGGAGGAGGCGGACTCGGCGGAGTACGCGGATTCAGAAGAATGTACCAAGCAGCAGGTATGACGGGGCGGGCACGTTATGACAGCCGCGGCGCGGCCGACGCGTATGCCGCGGGAGCCGATGAAAAGGAATTTCTGCAAAGACAGGCAAGTCTGCTCGAAAGTCAGCTAAGCGATGTAAAAAGTCGTCTCGCGGACTATGAAGATGCGGAGGAATAGTCTTGTCGCCAAAGTGAAAAGGCAGGCCCGCAGCCTGCCTTGTTCGCGTTTAATTCAAAAGTAAAAGCCCCGCAAAAGTCTGCCGGTGCGCCGCCTGCCGAGCTTGCGGCGTAAACGCTTTAAATGCGCAAAGCAGACAGACGACGGCCCGCCTTTGATTAATTGACATATGCAAGCGGCGCTATTATAATAATTTTATCGCCGCCCGAGTTTTTGCGGCAGGAATGCCGCACGGACGTTGAAGGCATTTGAAACAATCGACATATAACCACCGTTTAAATCAGGAGTTGACATGGAAATAACACTTGACTGCCTCCCCTGCATGCTGAAGCAGGTGACGGAGGCTTCAAAAATGGCGACGGACGACACTTCAATTCATGAAAAAATAATGCTGGACGCAATCGGCGTTTTGTCTGATTATAAAAGCTGCCGATGTTCGCCTGAATTGGCGGAGAAAATGCACGGCGTGGTGAAAAGACACTCCAAAAACCGCGACCCTTATGCCGCCGTAAAACTTAGGGATATAAAATCGGCAGGTGGTGTTTATCCGCTTTTGAAGTCATATTTGCATGGCGGCGACGGCGACTTATACCGCGCCTTAAAAATTGCCGCGACAGGCAATATAATCGACTCCGCGATTTACAGCAGCGTCAACATCAAAGGCTGTGTCGAGGACGAGCTTCAAAAGGGATTTGTCATTTGCGATATTGAAAGCCTTGAGGACAAGCTGAAAAGGGCAAAAACACTGTTAATAATAGGTGATAACGCGGGAGAGACAGTGTTTGACAAGGTTTTAGCCGAATATCTGCTCCGCTTTAAGATCAGCATAACATATGCCGTGAGGAGCGCTCCAATCATCAATGACGCCACTGCCAAGGAGGCATATGAGTCGGGGCTTGACTGCTGCGCAGACATTATTTCGACAGGCTGCGGCGCGCCGGGGGCGATTCTCGAAAAGTGCGGCGATGAGTTTGTCAGTTTGTTTAATTCGTCTGACCTGGTCATAAGCAAGGGTCAAGGCAATTATGAGGCTCTTTCAGACTGTGAAAGGAACATATATTTCCTTTTAAAAGCCAAATGCCCTGTGATATCAAAAAAGCTCGGCATAAAAACAAATGATTACGCGTTGTATGAAATTAACAAGGAACGGGGACGATTTTAATGGCGCGCCCTACAAAACTGCGGAAGATTGAAAATATACCGACTGTGCCGTATTTCATCCCCTCCGAAAAAGACGCAGGCGAAATCCCTAAAAACATATTGCTGGTTGAGGAGTTGGAAGCGATACGTTTAAAGGATTTGGAGGGCTGCGAGCAGGGGGAATGCGCCGAAAGGATGCAGGTTTCACGCCCCACATTTCAAAGAATCCTGCTGTCGGCGCGTGAAAAGGTCGCCGACAGCCTTGTAAACGGCAAAGTGATATATATTGACGGCGGCAACTACACACGCAACATATGCCCCGTAAAATGCATGGATTGCGGCAGGGGTTGGATGGAAAGCTATGAAAACCTTGAAACAATCAAGACAGGCGAATACGTTTGTCCCGACTGCGGCTCTCAAAAAGTAAAATGCGAGCAAACCTGCAAGGGTAAGTTTTGCCGCGGCAACTGTCGGCGCCACGGTCAAGGCAGGCTGTGATGCCGCCGTCAAAGCGCATATCGGCGGTCAATCCGCCGGCCGCTAAAAATCAGCCAAAGGAGTTTTTAAATGAAATTCACAGTTTTGACAGACGACACAGTCAAAAAAAGGGGGCTGTATGCCGAGCATGGTTTATCTTTGCTGATAGAGAGCAAGGGACGCGGCATTTTGTTCGACACGGGGCAAAGCGACGTTTACATCAAAAATGCAAAGACACTGGGGCTTAGTTTAGATGAACTTGATTATATAGTGCTGAGCCACGGTCATTATGACCATTGCGGCGGCATAAAGCACTTGCCGAATCAAAAAAAAGAGCCAGAAATCTTTTTGCAAAAATCAGCGGCGGCGCAAAAATACGCTGTGAATCCCGATGGGAAAACGCACCGCGAAATCGGCATTCCCTGGTCTGTCAAGGACTATAATGTCACGCTGATTGACGGCTGTAAACAGATTGACAAAGACATAAGCCTTTTGAGCGGCGTTAAAAGAACGACGAGCTTTGAAAAGCCTCCCGAGGGGTTTTTTGTTAAGGAAAAAGGCGAAATGACAGCCGATTTGATTGACGACGAGCAGATGCTTGTCATTGACACAGGCGGCGGGATTGCCGTCTTTCTCGGATGCTGCCATCCGGGGGTGATAAACTGCCTGCGCTATGCGGCAAGCCGGTTCCCCGAAAAAGAGATAGACGCCGTTGTCGCCGGGATGCATTTAGACGGCGCGGATAATTTAAGGCTGCGTATGACAATACAAGGCTTTTCAGACCTGGGCGTCAAAAAGGTTTATCCTTTGCACTGCACAGGCATGGCGGCTGTTTGCGAAATAAAAAAGGCGCTGGGCGAAAGATGCGGCGTTATTTATGCCGGCGACTGCGCGGAGATTTAAGCTTTGCGAAAACGGATTGCCGCGCGGCGCGATTCAGTTTTCGCAAAGGTGTCAAAAACACGCTTGCTTTACACACATCAAGCCCCGCGCTTTAAACAGCAATAATCAAATAACAATGTAAGAGAGAAAACATTTATGTGGCTGTTGTTCGCTTTACTTGCGACTTTTTCATGGGCATTCGCGGACTTGTTTTATAAAAAAGGCGCGGAGCCGACAGATAAAGCAAGTCATATCAAGACTGTCATAATGGTTGGCCTTGTTATGGGCGTCCACGCGTTTGTTTATATGACTGTCAAGCAAATTCATTTTTCACCCGTCCGATTGATAACATATTTTCCTGTTTCGTTTATGTATATATTATCAATGACGATAGGCTATGCCGGGTTAAGATACATTGAGTTGTCCATATCGTCGCCGGTGCAAAACTCGTCGGGAATGATAACGGCGATTTTAGTTTTTGTTTTTTTTGACCACACCTTAAAGCTTTTTGAGACGGGCGGCGTGATTATAATAACGGCGGGCATAGTCGCCTTGGCTGTTTTGGAAAAAAAGGCTTCGTTAAGGACAGTCGTGCTTAGCGAGGACGAAAAGAAAAAATATCAGCGCAGCTTCACATCGCTCATGCTTCCTGTTTTGTACTGCGTTGTCGACGGCTTGGGCACATTCGCCGACGCCGTATATCTTGACGAGCTTTCGATAATAACAGAAGACGACGCCTTGCTGGCATATGAGTTTACGTTCTTTTTATGCGCCGTTGTTTCTTTTGTTTATTTAAAGTCAAAAAAGGTGGAGTTCAAGCTCCGCCGCGAAAAAAACAAAGGCACGGCGGCTGTTTTTGAAACTGTCGGTCAGTTTTTTTATGTGTTCGCCATGGCGCAAAACGCAATGATTGTGGCGCCTCTTATCGCGTCATACAGCGTGTTTTCAGTCGTGCTGTCACGCATATTTTTAAAAGAAAAGCTGAGTCGCGGGCAATATGCCGCCGTGACGGCCGTGATAACGGGGATTGCTTTGCTGGCTGTTTCCGAAGCGCTGTAAAGGCTTTATAAACAGCTGTGACTTGCGAACGGCTGTGATTTAAAAAGATTGCACTTTATAAAATAATTGAAAGCGAGGAAAAGTAAATGACATTTGCGGTTGCTGCAAAGGGTTCTAAAACGGCAAAAAGCTTTGATGACTGCGACGCCGTCATTATTTATGAAAAGAAAGGTGAAAAAGCTTTTATGCTGCGCGCGGCTGAAAACACGAGGTCAAAGCCTTTGGCGGAGTTTTTAAAAGGGCTTGGCGTCGAATGCGCCATATGCCGGCGAATGAGCGAAGAAGAAAAGGCATCCTTGAGGAGCGTCGGGATAGAGGCTGTCACAGGCTTTGACGGCGAGGCAGAGGAAGCGGCGGGCAGATTTGCCGCCGGTCCCGTCAAAAAGGAGGCAAACAAAAAGTCGTGCCTGAATCCGATGCCGCGCGTGCTTGTCTCGTGCAGAGGTGCAAACGGCGAGGAAAACGCGCTTGCGGTGGGGTATTGCGGCAATTGCAGCTATGACCCGCCGATGCTCATGGTCGGAATCGTTCCGTCGCGCTATTCTTATCAGATGATAAAGGAGTCAGGCTGCTTTGTTGTAAATATAGCCGATGAAGAATATAAAGACACTTTCGACTATTTAGGCAGCCGCAGCAAACGCGACGAAGACAAGCTGACCGCTATGAATGTCCGTCTTGCCGACGGCAAGGTCGTCAACGCGCCGATTCTTTCGGACTGCCCTGTTAATATCGAATGCAGTGTTGTGGATTCGATAGTCACAGGCTCGCACGAAATGTTTGTCGGGAAGGTCGAATATGTTCACGCGGACGCGTCAATTGTCGGCTGTGACGGCAATATCGACTTTTCGTCCGTTTCCTTCATAAAGTGACGCGCCAAAGCTTGTCGCCTTATATGCGCCGTTATCCAACCTATATTAAAGAACAAAGAATAAAGATTTAAGGAGATTATATTATGAAAATTGCAGTGGCAAGCGAAGGAAAAACAGTTACCGAGCATTTTGGGCATTGCCAAAACTTCAACATTTTTGAGGCAAAGGGAAATAAGATTATAAAGTCCGATTCAATCCCGAACCCCGGCCACAGACCCGGTTTTTTGCCTGTGTTCCTGCACGAGCAGGGCGTAAATGTCATTATTTCGGGAGGCATGGGCGGCGGAGCCGTCAGCATTTTCAACGAAAAGGGAATTGAAGTCGTCGTCGGCGCGTGCGGCGGCGCGCTGGATGCCGCTGAAAGATATCTGAAAGGAGAGCTTGTCTCGACGGGATCAATTTGCCATGACCACAGTCACGCCGACGAGTGCGGCGAATAGGCTGACTCAAGATTTTTCACACAGGCTTGTCATAACTTCTGTATAATAATTGACACAAGGGCTGTGACCGAGCGCGGAGTTTTCGCGCCCGGCCGCAGCCCTCGTGTTGTTTTTCTGAAAAAGGCGTTATCGCTTCGCCGACAGATACTCCTTCACCGCTTCGTCAGCGTTTCCGATCATGCCGTCATGAAGCTCCATGCCGTTGTCGGCAATGAGCTCTCGCGCCCTATCGCCGATTTCATGGCATATGATGGTGTCGACGCCCAATGTTTTAAGCATCCCCACAATCGCGCCGCCCTTTGATATTTTGTGGCTGATTGATGTGACTGTCTTTATCTTTCCGTTTTCAATCTCATAAAGATTGAAATGCGCCGCTGCGCCGAAGGATCTGTGAATATCTTTGTTTTCGACAGGCACGGCCAAAAAACGGTTTTTTGTCTTGCTCATGTCAATCACCTTTGCACCTTTCTTAGCTGTTTAATCCCGCGCAAATTTCTTTCTCGGCAGGGCTGTGCGCCATGCCGCGGCAGCGCTGTGTGCCGCCAAAGCTTTTAAAAGACTTTCGCCCTTGCGGCTGTTTTGCAACGAGCGCGAAAAAGTCTGTTTCCCACATCCGCCGCTCATGTCATCCCCTGCCGCCGCCTTGACCGCCGCCCCTGCCGTTACCTTTGCCGCCGCCCTTGCCGCTGCCCCTGCCGCCGCCTTTACCGTGGACGTGTCCGGCGCACCTGTGCCTGCCGCAGTTTTCGGCGTTTCCGTCGCACAAGACATATTCGCCGCCTTTAATTGACAAATCACTGCCGTTTACAAGGCTCGCGGCAATCTTTGACCTGGCGCTGCTGTATATCGACTGCGCAGTCGTGCGCGCGACGCCCATCATCGCCGCGCACTCCTCCTGTGTCATGCCTTCAAGGTCTATAAGCCGTATGCTTTCAAATTCGTCGACAGTCATCACAACGTCGCCGCGCCCCGAACCGGCATTATTTTTCGGTCCAAAGCGTCCGTATCCGGGCAAAGCGCAAATTCTCCGCCTTTTACATGGTCTTGCCAAAAGTTCAACTCCTTCATTACTGACATATGCCGATTATACTCATATTATAACACATTTCGGGCATATGTCAATAACTTTGCAAAAAATAAACAGACAGTCCGCTTGACACTTCCGCCATAAAGAAAATATCGTTTATATGTAAACATTCCTTAAAGTTTATAGACGATTGTCCACGCCCCGCATATTATAATGTAGATGCCCGTCAACAGTCGGGAGACTTCGGAAAGCGTCGTATTAACTAATAAGCTGTCAGCGCGCAGTCTGACTCCGGCTGCGAAGGCTATCAAAAACGGCGGGTGTCATAAGGAATATAATGAAAAAGGCATATACGCTTACCCTGTAAATTTCTTTTGATTGGAGGAATACCGAATGTTTAGATTTTGCTTTTTTGGAAGACCTTTTTCGGGAGCGTGCGGCTCAAACAGATGCGGCGCAAGCTGTGGTCCGCCCCGCAATCAGTGCAGCCGCGACCGTGACCCGCCTCGCAGGAGACCGGATACGGCCTGCCGCCCAAATATAAGCGGCGGGCAGCACGGAAGCTGCCGTCCGGCTCGTCAAAACTGCTTTAATCCGTGCTTTTTATGGCAAGGACTTTTTCGCTGCTGTAACTGCCGCGGCGGTAACCGCAGGTTCTAAAAACAAGGAAATAAACTGAAAACGAAGCCCTCGGCCGTCAGCCGGGGGCTTCGTTTATGAATGTCTGCCTGCACAAACAGCTTTTTGAAGCGCAAAACAAGATTTCAGGCGCACACTCCGCTCTTTGCGGTGCTTTTTAGCCGTTTTTCCCCTTTCGCCCGTGTTTTAGGCGCTGTATAGTCCGCGCTGTGTCGAGGCATGACCTGTTTTAATGGCAAAGTGCGGCACGGCTCATATAATAAGCATGAGGGCAACCCTCAAATAACAGTAAAGGAGAATTGTATTGAACGATATGTCAAGGAATTACTATCAGCAACGACAGATGACGCCGCGCGACAGGCATTGTATGCCAAATGAGATGACGCCTTTTCCCTACGACGCGGCTGTAGCCATGGCATATGTGCCGTTTCAAACTGACACGGCAATGTATGACGACATGAAGGCGCTTTGTGAGGGGACACTTTTTGTCTGCCTTAACAAGCCTTTCCTGGGAGCGGGTGTTTGCAAATGACAAACAGACAGGCTCTTATGAAAAGACTTGCCGCGGCGCAATTTGTTTTGTTCGACCTTCACCTGTATCTCGACACGCACCCCGGAGATATTCAGACACTTTCGATCTACAAAAAATTTGAATCAAGAATGCTGGCACTCAGGCACGAATACGAAGAAAAGTTCGGCAGCCTGTCGCTTGTCGGCGCGCCCGGCGTCGAGTGGCTGAAGGACCCGTGGCCCTGGGATACGGAGGTGTGTTGTTAGTATGTTTATATATGAGAAAATGCTGCAATATCCGGTAAACATCAAAAACCCCAACGCAAAATCAGCGCAAATAATAATCACACAATACGGCGGGCCGGACGGCGAGCTTGGGGCGTCGCTCCGCTATTTGAGCCAGCGCTTTTCAATGCCCTATCCGGAATTGAAGGGGCTTTTGACCGACATCGGCACGGAAGAGCTCGGCCATCTTGAGATGATTGGCGCGATAGTCCACCAGCTCACGCGAAACCTGTCGATTGAAGAAATTAAAAGAAGCGGTTTTGACACATATTTTGTGGATCATACAACGGGTGTTTATCCGCAGGCCG
>JAAYIY010000072.1 GCA_012523185.1 Clostridiales bacterium | reverse complement strand
GGGCAGTGCCTGCAACGGACGACGATTGGGGCACCGAATATCTCGGACTTATCATCTCTGTCAAGGTCGTCGGCAGCGTCGACGAGGCGGCGGCGCACATCGCGCGATACGGCTCAGGTCACAGCGAATGCATCATCACCGACAGCCACGATTCCGCGCAGAAGTTCCTTTCGGAGGTTGACTCCTGCGCCGTATATGTCAACGCCTCCACAAGGTTTACGGACGGCGGTGAGTTTGGGTTCGGCGCGGAAATAGGCATATCGACGCAAAAGCTCCACGCAAGAGGTCCTCTCGGGCTTAAAAACCTGACGAGCGAAAAATATGTGATTCTCGGTTCCGGTCAAATCAGGTGACGAAAGGATGGCGGAAATGAGCGAAAACAAAAATGTCGGCGAAACTGATATAAACAAGGTCAAGGAACGCGCTCCCTCGGCTAAAGACGAAAGGACAAGAAGGCGCAAGGGGCACAACGGCGCATTTTTCCTCGGGCTTGCCGTTGTGGCGTTTGCCGTGTTCGGCATGATTACCGCCGTGTCTTTGGGCGTGCAAAAAATAAACAGCATTGCGGATAACAGCGCTAAAACAGCCGAATATGAAAAATATCTTGAACCGTTCGTCGTCATCGACCCGGCGCCTTTCGACGACGTCAGCGGCGCCGACGCGTCGGTTCTCCTGGACGCGGCTATAAGTGCCCTGATATATAACAGCGACAAGCTTAACACCTACGACGTTTACGAGGGAGAGGTGACGGGCTTGCTTGTCCCGCAGGAGGATGTCGAGGGTTATTTTGTTATGATGTTCGGCACGGAAGTCGTCCCGGTTCACGCCGATGTTACAGACTCCTTTTACGGAGTAATGTACAATTCCGAAAAAAAATCATATATAATCCCGATTACAAGCGTCAACCCCGTCTATACCCCCAAGGTATATTCAGCTGAAAAAAAGGGTTCGTCAATAATCCTCACCGTAGGTTATATAGCCGGCACCGAATGGGCACAGCTGGCGCACGGTCAGTACACGGCGCCCGAGCCGAGCCGATTTATGAAGATTACTTTGCGTGAGGACGACAACGGATATCACATCGGTTCGCTTCAGTCGACGGAGGCCGTCGAGGTTGCCGACCCCGGCAAGACAGTGCCGCCGCCCGAATCACAGACGGCGCGTGCCGCCGACAATTCCGACCGCTCAACTGTTAATGACAGTGACGGCGATGAATCGGAGAGCGAAAGCGGCTCGGACAGCGATGTCACCGCGCAGGAGGACGGTTCCGCGGAGAGCGGGACACAGCAAGCGGACGGATGAGCTTTTTTTGCGGCTGCCTGTTTTGTCTCGTTTTGTTTTCATCAGAGCTTTTTATCTTGATGCCCTCCTGTCTTTTAAAAAGCTTTTCTATTTCTATAACAGTAAACGGAACAAACGCGAGAGCTATGACGGTGAGCCACTCATAACCACTCAGCGGCACTGTTTTAAATATTGAGGCAAGCGCGGGAAATGTCACAACCGACGCCTGCAACGCGGCGCACACCGTCACGGCCCAAATCATCTTCATGTTTGAAAACAGTCCGATTTTGAAAATTGAGCGCCCGGAGCGCACGCTTAGCGCGTGTATAAGCTCAATAAAGCTCAAAGTCGTAAAGGCCATTGTCCTGCCAAGCTCCAAAGTCGCGCCGAACATATGCCGCCCGACAACAAAAGCCAACAAAGTCAGCGCGCCTATCATCGCGCCCTCAACTGCAATGTTCAGCCCAAGGCTGCCGGAGAAAAAGCCTTCATCGGGCGGGTACGGTCTGCGTTTCATTATGTCCTTTTCTTTGCGCTCGACGCCGAGAGCCATGGCGGGCAGCGAATCTGTCACAAGGTTTACCCACAAAAGCTGAATCGGCAAAAGCGGCGTCGGAAGCTTCAAAAGCACCGCCGCAAGGATGACAAGTATTTCCCCGATATTGCAGCTCAACAAAAAATGCACTGCCTTTTTTATGTTGTCGTATATTCCCCTGCCCTCTGTGACGGCTTTTACGATTGTCGCGAAATTATCATCTGTCAGGATCATGTCCGCCGCTTCCTTCGCGACGTCTGTTCCGCTTTTCCCCATCGCGCAGCCGATATCGGCGGCCTTCAGCGCCGGCGCGTCGTTTACGCCGTCGCCTGTCATTGCCACGACGCCTCCGCTTTCACGAAACGCTTTTACTATCCGCACCTTGTGCG
Source organism: Clostridiales bacterium (assembly GCA_012523185.1). GTDB lineage: Bacteria > Bacillota > Clostridia > Oscillospirales > Acutalibacteraceae > UBA1425. Next base: position 5,701 of record JAAYIY010000072.1, on the reverse strand, counting down.
CGGGGGTCACTCTTGCGAACACGCTGCATTTTTCCGCCGCTTTGCGAAGCGAATCGTCATCCATCTTGTCTATTTCATTTCCGGTAACGGCGTCGCTTTCCGAATCGGCTATGCCAAGCTGTTTTGCGACGGCGCGCGCCGTTTTAATATGGTCGCCGGTTATCATAACGGGCTTAATCCCCGCCGATTTACATGTGTTCACAGCCTCGTAAGCCTCGGGTCTCGGCGGGTCGGTCATTCCTATAAATCCCGCAAAAATCATGTTTGTTTCGTTTGTGTCCTCAGCGGACGGCAAATCCCTGTAAGCGACGGCTATGACGCGCAGTGCGGCGGCAGCCATCTTTTCGTTTTGAGACAAAAGACTGCCCCTCCTGAAATCCGAAAGCGCTTCGGCGGCGCCCTTGCTCCTGATTCTTGAGCAGCGTGCCATCAATATGTCAGGCGCTCCTTTTGTGACCTGACGAAATCCCGACGGCGTCCTGTAGACGACTGTCATCATCTTCCGTGACGAGTCAAACGGGATTTCGCTGACACGACTGTGTATTTCACCGGCACGCAGCACGTCTGTACCGGCGGCGTCGGCCGCCGCGACAATTGCGTTTTCAGTCGGGTCGCCGGTTATCGACAGCTTTCCTCTGCTTCCCGTAACTGACGAGTTGCAGCACAGCGCCGCCATCGCGAGCAGCTCCGACGCTTCCGCCGAACAAGGCGGCGCCGGGCCGGACGCTGTATAAACTTCCGTAACCGTCATCCTGTTTTGTGTCAGCGTCCCTGTTTTATCGGAGCATATCACAGTGGCGGCGCCCAATGTTTCCACTGTCGGGAGACGCCTTACAATGGCGTTGCTTTTAGCCATTCGCGACACGCCGACAGAAAGGACTATCGTGACTATGGCGGGCAGTCCCTCCGGAATGGCCGCGACCGCAAGGCTTATCGACAGCATAAAGCTGTCCATCACGGGAGTGCGGTTCATAAGCCCCATCACAAAGATAAATCCGCAGATAACGAGCGCGCCCACGCCGAGCAGGCGGCTGACCTTCGCAAGCCTTATCTGGAGCGGAGTGCGGGGCGCCTCCTCGCTGTTGAGCAGTCCGGCAATTTTGCCTATCTGCGTGTCCATGCCTGTTTCGACGACGACGGCGGAGCAATGTCCCGTCAACACGACTGTCGATGAAAAGAGCATATTTTTCATGTCGCCGGGCGAGCATTTTTCCGCAAAGATTTGCGACGCGTTTTTTTCGCTCGGCATTGATTCTCCCGTAAGGGCGCTCTCCTGTGTTTTGACGCCCGACGCCTCAATTATTCTGGCGTCGGCAGGGACAATATCGCCCGCAGTCAGGCATATTATGTCGCCCGGCACTATACCTGATGTTTTGATTTGCTTTCTTCTGCCGCCGCGTATTACGATTGTCTGCGGCGCCGAAAGGTTTTTCAGCATATCAAGCGCCTTTTGCGCGCGTGTCTCCTGCGCGGCGCCTATGGCGGCGTTCATAACAACGATTGCAAGAATAACGACGGAGTCTATGTAATCCCTGTCGCCGCTAAGCAATGAGGTGGCAAAAGATATCGCCGCCGCTATAAGGAGAATTATCACCATAAAGTCGGCAAACTGCAAAAAAAATCTTGAGGCAAGTCCTTTTTTCTTTCCCTCCGACAGTTTGTTTTCACCATGCTGCCGAAGCCGCAGCGCCGACTGTGAGTCTGTCAGACCTTTTTTCAAGTCAGTTTTAAGCTCCGCCGCGGTTTGCGCGGCGGTCATCCCGTGCCATTTCAAATTGTCATCCCCTTTCAGCGAACGCGGACAAAACCCGCTTGTTCAAATATATTCGGACCGCGTCGGGCGTATTACAAACGATTTTTGTTTATGTTTTCGCAAGTTTATGTTTTCGCGGCCGCCCCAAAATTATCCTCGCGCAAAATTGCTTTTCGGCGGAGTTTCTGTTGAAAAGAAAGCCGCCGTATGTTATAATGTTTGTCATCTGCTGAAACATCTTTTTTATGTTCAATTAAGCACGATAAACCGGCTCCGCCGGGAAATGAAAGGATTATTAACATGAAAAAACTCATTGTGAAAACCTTATCCGTCATGCTTTGCGCAGCCATGGTCTTTTCAGTCATGACTTGCACCGTCAGCGCAAAGGCAAGCTCCGGCGGGATCATCACGGACATCAAAAACGACACTCCCGTTGTGATTGTTCCGGGAATCGGGATGTCAAAGGTGACTCTTTATGACGAAAACGGCAATGTCGCCAAAAATAAGGACGGCAGCGATTACGCGCAGTGGACTGTTTTAAACCTTGAAACAAAAGAGCTGCTGGGCAACTTATGGAAGCTGATTCCAAGCCTTATAGCGTCCATACTCCTCCAGCGCGACATAGGTCTTACAAAGCTTCTTGCGTCGTCCGTACCCGGCCTTTTTAAGCTCTCCGCACATAATCCCGACGGAAGCTCGCTCATGAACGTCAAGGCAATCGAGCGCAGATATCCTCTTTCCGAATATGAGGAAGATGTGAGAAACTCATTTTACAGAGAGCTTCCCATAGGCAAATACGCTGATTTGCTCGGCGAGGAAAACATATATGTCTTTAACTTCCCCGCTTTTTCAAGCACATACGAAGAGGCCGCCAACCTCCGCGACTATATACGCTTTGTTCTTAACAAAACGGGCAAAGAGCAGCTTATCCTCCTGCCCATAAGCCTCGGCGGCACTGTCGCGAGCGCCTATTTTGACGCCTATAAGGACGATCGCGACGTCTGCAAGGTAATTAATGTCGTCGCCGCTCTCAACGGCAGCAATCTGATTGCCGATATTTTTGACCTGGATTTTGCGGACGATGCCGACGAGCTGCTTTACAACGGCCTGATGCAGGAGCTGATAGGCGAGCCCGGCGGATACCTTGTCAATATCGCGCTGCGCATTCTCCCGCGCAAGCTTGCAAGGCAGATAATTGACGCCTGCATAGAAGAAATAATCAAAACAGTGCTTCTCAACACCCCCTCCATGTGGGCGCTTGTTCCGCACGAGCGCTATGAGGCGCTTGCCGAAAGATGGCTTTCGGGCGATGAACACGCCGTTATGCGCGGTCTAACCGAAAGATATTATAACGCCGAAAAAAATCTTGCCTCGACAATAGAGGAGCTTACTGACGATTACGAAATCGATATCTTCAACATCAGCGGCTGTAACTTGAATTTCGGCAAAGGCTGGAGCGATTACCAATATTTCAGGTTTTTCTCGTCCTCCGCAACAAGCAACAGCGACGGCATCATTCAAGTCAGCTCAACAGGAATGGGCACCGACAGCGTGCCTGCCGGCGGGATTTACCCGTCAGATCGTGTTCCGAGCGGGAAAATATATTGTGACGACCCGAGCCATAACCATATCCACGGCCCGATAAACGCCTCAACCTGCTATCTTCCGGAGCGCACATGGTTTTTTGTCGGTCAGCACCACGAAATCGCATACAATGACGTCGCCGTAAAGCTTGCCGTCAACCTCATCCTCGGCAATTTGGACAATGTCCGTTCCAGTGAGGCTTTCCCGCAGTTTAACGGCACAAGAATCACAAAGAAGATTGTCAGGGACTATTTGCCCGCCGCCGAGGAGCTGGATCGCTCGGCTCTTGACGCCGATAAGCTTTCGGCGCTCGACGCCGCGCTGCAAAAAACACATGCTTTACTTGACGACACAATCGCCGACGACGCTGTCTGCAAAGAAGTCACAGAGGAGCTTTATGACGCGCTTGTGCTGTGCGGCGTTTATGAAAAGCCGAAATCTCCCTCCGCGGTCGAGGCTTTTGCCGCTAAGATGTTAAAAAAGCTTAATGACATAATATACAACAAGATCGGATGCAGGGGATTCTCCGACGCCATCTTCGGCAGGACATTCGATTGATTTAAAAAGGTTTTGATTATAAATGAAAAGAACGGAAATCGCGGAAATATACGCGCGCCGCGGCGAGCTTGGCGGTCAAACGCTTGCTGTCAGCGGCTGGGTCAGAAAAATCAGAGACTCAAAAAACATCGGCTTTCTTGAGCTGAACGACGGCAGCAGCTTTAAGGGAATCCAGGTGGTGTTTGAGCCGGACAGGCTTAAGAACTTTGCGGACATCGTCAAGCTGAACATCAGCGCCGCCGTCAACGTCACAGGCAAGCTTGTCTTGACTCCCGACGCCGGTCAGCCCTTTGAAATCAGCGCCGACTTGATTGAGATCGAGGGTCATTCTTCTCCGGACTACCCGCTGCAAAACAAGCGCCACTCCCCCGAATTCCTGCGCGCCATAGGTCACATACGGCCGCGGGCAAACACGCTCAACGCCGCCTTCCGTGTTCGTTCGGCGGCGTCATACGCAATCCACAGTTTTTTTAACGAGCAAGGCTTTATATATGCCCACACCCCCATAATATCGTGCAGCGACTGCGAGGGCGCGGGCGAAATGTTCAGGGTGACGTCGCTTGATATGGACAATCTCCCCAAGACGGCGGACGGAAAAGTTGATTTTTCACAGGACTTTTTCGGCAAGCCCGCTTTTCTCACTGTTTCGGGTCAGCTCCAGGGCGAGTCAATGGCAATGGCATTCGGCAAGATTTACACGTTCGGCCCCACTTTCCGCGCGGAGCATTCTTATACGCCGCGCCATGCCGCCGAATTTTGGATGATAGAGCCGGAGATTGCCTTTGCGGACTTAAATGACGACATGATTTTGGCTGAAAATATGATTAAATACATCGTCAGATATGTGCTTGAAAAATGCCCGGCAGAAATCGAGTTTTTTAACAGCTTTGTTGACAAGAACTTGTCGGACAGGCTTAATTCCGTCGTCGATTCCGAATTTGTCAGATGCTCATACACAAAAGCCGTCGAGCTGCTTGAGGAGCGAAACGACGAATTTGAATATAAGGTGTCGTGGGGCTGCGACTTGCAGACGGAGCATGAACGCTGCCTGACGGAGCGCATTTTCGGCTCGCCTGTTTTCGTCACTGACTATCCCAAGGATATAAAGGCGTTTTATATGCGCCTCAATGACGACGGCAAGACAGTCGCCGCCATGGATATGCTTGTTCCCGGCATCGGTGAAATAATCGGCGGCAGCCAGCGTGAGGAGCGCACGGAGGTTCTCATGTCGCGTATAAAGGAGATGGGGCTTGACCCCGACGATTACGGCTGGTACCTCGACCTGCGCCGTTACGGCAGCGCGAAGCACTGCGGGTTCGGGCTTGGCTTTGAGCGCCTTATAATGTACCTTACCGGCATCGGCAACATACGCGAAGTCATCCCCTTTCCTCGGACGACAGGCTCGGCGGAGTTTTAAAGCGCCGCTTTGCCGCGCGCAGCGGATCGGCATTTTAAGAATCTTTGTTCCCGTTCCGATTTCCCCCGCGCCCGTCTGTTTTCACTCCGCCCACACCGCCCACAATTTTTATGTTTTTCGCACTCCTCCGCTTTGCTATTGTTACAACGCGGAGGAGTTTTAAGTTGTACGGCGTGTCAAATCGAGCAAAACAAGTTGAAATTATTATCATTATTACGCGTTTATATTGTATTTTTGTGCCAAAAGGCGTATAATATTTAATCTAAGGCAACACCGCACAATGATTGTTGTGCGATTGCGCCGTCAGATTTTTCGTCAGATTGTCTAAAAAGCGCAGGCAATACTTTGTGTATTGCCGAGCATTTTTGGGCGATATGACGGAAAAGATG
>JAAYIY010000074.1 GCA_012523185.1 Clostridiales bacterium | reverse complement strand
GCCGGCAATGTCAGGGTAGACAATCCCAAATTCAAGGACTATTTTGGCCAGCGGGGTAAGATGATTGCACCTGACCTGGTCCTGGGCTACACCGGCCATGAGGTGGGCGGGGTCTGTCCTTTCGTGGTCAAGGAGGAAGTCTTCGTCTACCTGGATCAATCTTTGAAAGAAAGTGAGATCCTTTACCTGGGTGCCGGCGATGCCCATAGCCTGGTCAAGCTGAGCCGGGGGGAAGTGGAGACACACGCCAGGCCCAAGGCCTGGGTGGATGTCTGCAAACCAATGGCTTAAAGGGAGTCCTTTTCCCCATCCTTGTGCCTGCGCTTTCGATCGGGCCGGGGATACTTTAAGATCAATTCCGAATGGACGAAGGCCCCGATCAGGCTGATATAGATGGCTAAATAGAGCCAGAGCATGAGGAAGATAATCCCTGTGATGCTGCCGTACATGACATAGTAGCGGGTCTGGAGGGAGATAAAGATAGAAAGCGCATAAGAAATGATAATCCAGCCTGCGGCCGTCACCATGGCCGACAGGAGGGTGTGGCGCAGGTAACTGCGCTTTCTTTTTACCAGACTGTAGATGACAGAGAAGATCAGGGTCAGGAGCAAGAAGGCCAAAAGGTGGGCAAAAAGATCGAAATCGCCTGCCAGGAGGAAGTCCGGCAGGGTGAAAAACTGATGCAGGTAATCAATGACCATCCGGTAGAAAGCCAAAAGAACAAGAATGCCGATCAGGAGCATGCTGATGACGAAGATGGCGATAATGCCGATCAGCCGCCGGAGCAGGAAATTGTATTCCACCTGCCTGTGGTAGACCCGGTTCATGGAGTTGACAATGCTGGCTGCCCCCCGTGAGGCTGCCCAAAGCAGACCCAAGGCTGACAAGGATAAGAAGGGGATGGAAGAGGTCAGGCCAACTGAATCCAGAAAATTCTGAAGCATGGTCAGGATGGCCTGGGGGATGACCAGGCTCAATTGAGGCAGAGCTTCTTCAAAGCGGGAGGCCAGTCCGGAGTCCAGGAGGTCCAGCAAGCTGAAAGAAAAGATGATCAAGGGAAAGAGCGAAAAGAGCAGATAATAGGCCGAGGCCGCCGCATCCACACCGACTCGGAGCCCAAAAAAGCGCTGGAGGCGTTCTTTCCAGGCGGCCGCCCACCCTCTCTCCCGGGTATAGGCATTGATCCGCTCTTGCAGGCCATTCAACTGTTGGGTCAGGCGCCCGCTCTCTTTTTGATTAGATTGGTTATCGGGATCTATCTCTGCCATAGCCATTCACCGTTGCAAGCATTCTTTTGCAACTGCCCCCATGATAACGCAGATGCCCTTCAAAGCAAGGCAAGGTCAAGGTAGACTATTGACTGAGTAAGACATGGATAAAGGCGAAATTTTATGAAGGACATGACATTAATCGACCGTTATATTGAAGAAGTCACAGACCAGTTGCCCGAGAAAGAGCGGGCGGAAGTTGCCCTGGCACTTGAAACAAGAATTCAAGCCCAGCTGCCTTCTCCCAGCTGCCAAGCTGATATTCTCATCCTTCTTGAGAGTCTGGGTGATCCCAACCAGTTAGCTGACAGCTATCGGACTGACCAGCGCTATCTGATTGGCCCCCGCTATTACCTCCAATACCTCTTTGTCCTGCGGATGGCCCTGATC
>JAAYIY010000071.1 GCA_012523185.1 Clostridiales bacterium | reverse complement strand
GCCTGAATGAGGTTTTTCATCAGTCTGAAAAGGTTGCGTAAAACAACCTCTTTTTTAATGGTGTGCCGAAAACGCGGCGATAAAAGTCAGCGGCGCATTTCCTCTGTGTCGACGACCTTGCCGGCAGCTTGCTCAAACAGCGAGATGTCAAACCAGCCTGTCCTGTGTTTTTTCATGGCTGATGCGGAAAGAATTGAAAAGCTCATTCTGCCGAGCCGCATTTTTTTCAGCAATATGTTTGTCTTTATCTTGACGTCCTGAATATCGCCGTATTTGACTATGCCGTGGCTTCTGTTAAACATCCCTTTTGAATAGCATACGACATCGTCGTCCGCCGCATAATATCTGCCGAAAAACTCAACAAACGAGCCGATGAACAAAAGAATAAATACAAAAGCTGAGATAACATAAATGTGTCTGTATCCCGTGCTTAAAAGCATGACGGCGGCGGCGTAAATAAAGGAGCGCAAAACAGGAAAAGCAATAGAAAAAGGATGCGTCCTGACACGCTCTGACTTGCAGACAAAATCAGGAGCGCATTTTAAAAGCAGCTCGTCGGCTTTGTCCTTTTTTATGGTCAGAGAAAGATGCGTCGTCTCGTTTTTTTCATTGCCGAGACCGACGACCGCAATGCTGACAGAGCAAAGACCGAACAGCCTTGCAAATATCGGCTGATTAATCACAACGGCGTTAATTTTGTCACGCTCAAAAACATAGTTTCGCTTGTTAAGTATCCCGCAGCTTATGTATAAAAGCTTGCTGTCCTGCTCGACGGTGTAGTCCCCGAGATCAAGCGCGCCCTTGACAATCGAGCCGACGCTTCCGAATAATGTGAGAAAAAGCAGGAACCAAAGCCTGTTCATATTCGGATTGCCGCCGGTTTTGAGCATGGGGAGAATGAAAACCACAGTGATTGTTAAAAAAAACTGTATGACGGGAAAAGACAGCAGCTTGTGTCGGAGCGCGTCCGCGGCTGAAAAGGTTATCAGGTGAGTTCGTTCCTCGGCACGCTCGTCGTTGCTTAAAGGCGCGCATGAGACGTCGCTTTCGGAAACGGCGGTTTCCGCGGAGTGGCGGGACTTAATTGAAAGGAGCGATTCTTTGAGGAGCGCCGCGTCGCCGCGCTTGAGCACAAATTTAAAGTCTGTCTTATTTGCCGTCCTTGATGAGTTTAAGTCAATCTTCACCTTGGCGGTGCCGACAAGTCTTTCAAATATGTTGCTTTCAACATTGACCATCGCAATATTTTGAATCGGGAGGCGGGAATCCACCTTGAACATTGTGTCTCTCTTATAAATAAAATCGTCGCCCTCTATGTAAAAGACTGTTTTGCGCCAGTATCGGTACGACAAAAACAAGCTGACGAGGACAAAGAGAAAAAACGCAAGAAAACCAAAAGCCGATTTTAATCCGCCGGATGCGGCTGTGCTGAAAAGTTTTATATAAAATGAGGGCAAAAAAATCTCCCAGCCGTGATCCTTTAAAGAGTTTATAAGATAAACTGAAAAGAAGGCAAGGATTGCCGCAAGGCGCTCAAAAATAAGCGAAAAATGATTTTTTGTAGGGCTTTTAAACATTGTCGCGCGCCCCTTTAACTTTTAGCTTTTTGATAACTGTTTCGTTAATATACATCCCGATTTCGTCAGCCACTTCAGGCTCAAGAAACCGCAATGAAGCGAACGAACCGGCTGTCGTTATCATTACCTTGGCGACGCCGACGGCATTGTCAAGCGGTCCCGCCTTTATGTCTATCTGGTATATCCTGTCGATTGGAACAATTGTCCGACGTATAAAAACAAGCCCCTCGATAACCTCAATCCTGTCGGACGCGATGAGATATTTGTAACGCCTGTAACGAATTCCGGGTGCGATTAAAACATACGCCGCCGAAAATGCAGCGGCGCATGACATGATGATAAGACCCGTGACAATGGGCTTGTCGGCGCGGATTGTTACGCAAGCGATGAACGACGGAATCATAACGAGAATCAGCATTGATATCGTTGAAGTCAAGCGCATCAGCTTGAGCGCCTTTTGAGAAAGAGAGCGGTAATTGCCATTGTCGTTCATTATTAAATATGCATTCCTTTCGGCGCGAATTGTTTTATTCTTTTTCGTCAGAGCCTTTGGCTTTTTTTTCGGGAGATTTTTCTGTTTTCGGCAAAATCTCCACTTTGACCTTGCCGATTCTCCTGTCGCCCACATTCAAAACAGTGAATTTAAGGTTTTCAAACTCGATTTCGTTCATCTCGCCGTCCTTGGGGAGAAATCCAAGCCGGCTGATGATAAAGCCGCCTATTGTTTCATAGTCGCCCTCAGGCAAGGTTACGCCTGTCAGCTCCTCAAGCTCGTCAACATAGGTAATCCCGTCAAAGTTGAATGTCGTCTCGTCAATTTTTGAAAATTCTTCTTCCTCATCGTCGTATTCGTCCTGGATGTTTCCGACGATGGACTCGATAAGATCCTCGATTGTCAGAAGCCCCGCAGTGCCGCCGTATTCATCGACGACAATGGCAATCTGCGTGTGGTTTTCTGTCATTTCTTTAAACAAATCCCCGCATCGCTTTGTCTCGGGGACATAATATGCACCGCGCATGATTCCGCGGAGAGTTATGCTCGGGGGCAGCTTTTGCCCGACATACGGCAGCAGGTCTTTGATGTATATCACGCCGACAATGTTGTCGGGATCGTCCTCATAAACAGGTATCCTTGAGCGCCCTTCTTCAATGGCAAGCTTAATAACATCCTCAAACGGATCCTCAATGTCTATGGCTATCATGTCCGTGCGGTGGGTCATGATGTCGCCCGCGTCAATGTCGTCGAAATCAAAGACATTGTTAATCATTTCTTTTTGGACATCCTCAATGACGCCGCGCTCCTCGCCGACATCAACCATCATTCTGATTTCTTCCTCTGTCACAGACTCGATATTGGCGTTTGGGTCTATGCCGAAAAGTCTGACAATGCCGTTTGTCGAAGCTGACAAAAGCCTTACAAGCGGGTTTGTGATTTTTGCGAAAAACAGCAGCAGCCCGACCACTTTAAAAGAGATTTTTTCCGGAAAGTTCATCGCGATGCGCTTTGGCACAAGCTCGCCGAGCACAAGCGTAAAAAATGATGTGATGAATGTCACAATCACAAGCGCGGCTGCAATAATCACAGAATCGGGAACAAAAGAAAGAAAGCCGACAGAACAAAGCCTTGAGCTGAACAAGGCGACAAATTTGTCGGACGCGACGGCCGAGGTCAAAAACCCGGCAAGGGTGACGCCGATTTGTATTGTTGAAAGAAAGCTGCTTGAATTGGAGGTGAGCTTTAGGATGAGCTTTGCGCGCTTGTTGCCGCTTTCCGCCATGCGTTCGATCTTGTTGTCGTTCAGGGAAATAACGGCTATTTCGCTCATCGCAAAAAAAGCGTTGATAAGAATAAGAGTTAATAAAATGAACAAAGTTAATGGAATAGAAAGCCCTGTGTTTAATGCTTGAACCGCGTTTGCCGCCGTCGTCGGAGAAGAGGCTGACAGGCAAGACGTCAATAACGCGACGGTACTGCCAGGGTCATCCATAAGGGATTTGCTCCTTTCACATGAAAAATAATATCGCATAAAATACACATTATTAATTATATACGCTTTTGCGTAAAAGTCAAATGATTTAATCGGCGGATTTGAAATATTTTAGCGAAGTTAATTCCCAAAGTAAGTTCCATAGTGGAAGTTATTGCGGACTTTGATTTTAGACCGATTTTTTTGTAAACTCCGGCTTGATAAATATCTCAAAAAGAGCCGCGAAACAGAGAGTAAAAACGCAGCTTTTTTCAAAAAAACGTTACGATTCCTCTTTTCATTTTTGTGTGTTTTTGTTGCATAATCAGACGTGATTATATCTCCTTTTTTCGATGTATTTTGCCTTTTTTGACTGAATCATACCATCTTTAAAAGGTTTTCTTCTCGATTTTCAGCATGATTCTTTCACGTTTTGAAGCTTTTTGAAACTCAAGATATCTTTCCTGTTGAATTATGTCAAACAAGGTGCTACAATTATAAAAGCGTTGCGATTATATTGATATTTAAATAGCTGTGGAAAAGGTGACGTTATGGAAAGAACCATAAAGATTCTGGATCATCCGTTGATTCAGCACAAACTAAGTATTCTCCGTGACAAAAACACTTCGACAAAGGATTTCAGAGAGCTTGTAAACGAGATTTCAATGCTGATGATTTACGACGCGACAAGGGATCTCCCGATGGAGGATATATGTGTCGAAACCCCCTGCGGCACTGCCCGCTGCAAGATAATAGCCGGCAGAAAGCTTGCGTTTGTGCCGATTCTTCGCGCAGGGCTCGGCATGGTGGACGGGGCACTCAATCTCGTTCCCTCCGCAAGAGTGGGACATATCGGAATTTACCGTGACGAGCAGACATTAAAGCCTGTCGAATATTACTGCAAACTGCCGAAGGATATCGGCGAAAGGGACGTGTTCGTGACAGACCCGATGCTGGCGACAGGCGGCAGCGCAGTCGACGCCATCCGTCAGATAAAGCTGCGCTGCCCCAAAAGCATAAAGTTTCTTTGCATCATCGCCGCGCCCGAGGGGCTTGAGGCGCTGAAAAAAGCACACTGTGACGTTGATATATATTGCGCTGGGCTTGACGATCATCTGAACGAAAAAGGCTATATAGTTCCCGGTCTCGGAGACGCGGGCGACAGGATATACGGCACAAAATAAAGCATGGGCGGCGGCGCGGAGATTAAATGTTTTAAATCCGCAGACGGCTCTTGCCTTTTAAATCAAAACGTTATATAATATTGTTACAGTTTTGTAACCTTTATCAGACAAGACACGTCCTATGGGAAAAGAGGTGAGGTCACTCTGAACGGCGGCACAGAAAAGACGGCGGAGGCTTGCTTTGGCGGCATTCATTCCGGTCCGTTTTCTTTCGTGTATAAAAACATTGCGCTGCTCGGCTTGGAAACATACAGGTATTCGAGGCGGATATTGCGCTCCTTGGGCGGGCTTTTGCTCCGCCCGTTTAAGGTCGCCGCCGCATGGCTGCGGCTGCTTATCCTCACCATTGACCACTTCGGATTCAAGTCCGCAAGGGCGTTTAATAACGAGGCTCGCTTTATAAGGAGCGAAATAAAATCCGCTCTCCGATACATCAGGGCGGCGTCGCGGACAAACCCTCATTCCATAATTTACATATTTGCTCATTATGTCAAAAAAGCGCTTCTCCGCCACAGGCAATTTTTCAGATCGGCGCTGAACATCGCGCTTCCTTTGTCGTCGCTTGCCGTGCTGATAATCACCTTAAATCTGTGGGGCAACTTCATTTACGCGCTTGAGGTTATTTATGACGGCAAGACAGTGGGATATATTTCTGACGAATCAGTTTATCTTGAGTCGCGAAACCTTGCCGTCCAAAAGCTTTCTGTAGGCTTGGGAGAGGGTGAGCGTTCGGACATACTCGGAAAGCCCAAATATTCTTTAGCGCTCGTGTCGGTCAACGAGCTTGTCGACGTCGATACGTTAAGCGAAAATTTGCTTGAGGCCTCCGACGCAAACATCACAAACGCCTGCGGTATTTACATCGACGGCAAGTTCCTCTGCTCCGTGAAAAATGAAAACGACGCAAGAAGCGTATTCAACGCGATACTTGAGGAAAAGGAAGTAAGGAGCGACGAAAAAGTCGGGTTTATTGAGGAGATAAACTACGTTCAAGGTCTTTATCCCGACGAAAGCAGCACAATGTGGGATGCCGCCCGTCTCGCGGAGCAGCTTAAAAAGACAAAAAGGTCACAGATGGTTTACATTGCGCAGCGCGGCGATTCATTTTCCAAAATAGCCGATGGCTTTGACATGACAGTCGAAAAGCTGAAGGAGTTAAACCCCGATCTCGCGGCGGCGAACAAAATTCTTGTCGGCGACACGGTAGTCATATCGCAGGAAGTCAAATATGTCCGCGTCAAGGTTGTCAGGACAGAATCGCACGCGGTTGACATTGATTTTGGCACTGTCTTTTCAAACAACTCAAGCCTGTTCAGAGGGGACTCGCGCGTCGTGCGAAGCGGCGTAAAGGGCCTTGACCTTGTGACGACGCAGATAACGACAATAGACGGTGTCCTATATTCCACAGAGGAAATCGACAGGGTGCGCATATCCGACCCCATTGACGAAAAAGTAGAAAGGGGCACAAAATCAACATCAGTAAGCAGCTCCTACGGCACATATAACGTCACTGTTTCAAAAAAAGGCTTTGTATGGCCCGCGCCGTCGGCAAGGACAATCAGCCAGTCATACGGCAAGAAAGGGCACAGGGGCATCGACATCACCGCAAGCGGGGCAAGCGGCAAAATAATTGTCGCCGCGTCGTCAGGCACAGTCGAATTCGCGGGTTCCGCAGGCGACAGCTACGGACAGCAGGTTTTAATCAATCACGGCAACGGAGTTAAAACGCGGTATGCCCACTGCCAGTCAGGCTCAATTAGCGTAAGGTCAGGTCAAAGGGTTTCCGCGGGTCAAACAATAGCGCGGATAGGCTCCACCGGCAACTCGACAGGCCCTCACCTGCACTTTGAGGTTATCGTAAACGGAAGCTGTGTAAATCCTTTGCAATATGTGTCGCGCTGACAGAGCATTGCGGCAAGGCACACTCCGCGCGGTAAAGAATTAACAACGCAATTTTTGCTCCAAAACTTCTTTTGAAAAAAGCTATATGTTGTTCATGTCTTCGCCTCGGGCGGGATGTGCTTCTTGTCTTGCTCATGTCAAAACCTCACGATGTTCTTAGTAATGCGGCTGCAAACCATTATTAAGTATAACATCGGGGGGTTTCTCATTTGCATCAGACGGCGGAATGCTTTAAATTATAATTTTGCGGCAGGCGGACAAGCCGAAAATATAATTTCAGCCGACAACCGGTTTTAAAGGCAGCCCAAAAAAAATGAAACATTGCCATTGTTTAAAGTCTGTGTTATAATAAATTGTATTGCTGTTATGTCAACTTTTTAACACAGCGCATATTCTTATTTTTGCATTTTAAGGAGGATTTTCATGATGAAAAAACAACTTCTTTCATTGTCTGCCGCAGCTCTTTTTGTTGTATTTTTGCTCATCCCCGCGGCGGCGTCCGGGACATACGAGCCTGTCGCGGCGCCTCCCGCCTCACTTTGTTTTTCTTTTGATTATCCAAACGAAGGGAGCGAGCGCATCACAGTCAATTACCGCATACCTGAAACTGCCTGCCGTTTTGTTTCAATGTCAAGCGACGAAAAAGAATCGGCCTATGGCTTTGACGGCAGCTATATAATGCAGTTTGACTTGTCGGTTGACGGTGAAAACAATTGGAGCCATAATCCCGACTGGGACTCGGGGGAAGGCGATTATATTTATCTTGACGTGGGCGTCGACACGATTGGCAGCGGCGAGTTTTTGTGGTTCACCTACGATGAAGCGGTCAAAAAATGCCACGGCTCCATAAAATCGGATAAAGTAAGCGGCGCAGAAAATGCCCGTTGGTTTGACTTTGAAAATCACAGTCTTTTTGCCCGTGCCCGTTTTGTTTATTTTGACAATGAAAACGGTTCTTCTTACTGCTCGACCTGGTCAGACACCTACAGTGTTAACGACAGTTATAACAAAACCGGGTTCCTTTTCCAGGAAAACGTTTCAAATCTTGAGCCGCCGATTGTGAAAGGCGCTTTTCTTGATGATTCGGACGGCGACAGCCTAATCTTTTTTGACATTTCTCTCGGCGGCAAGCTGACAGATGCCGCCTGGGCTGTAAAATGCGCCGCGGGCGAGGATCTAACACTCAAGTCACAGATACGCGTAAATGAAGGCGAATGGGAATATTGGAGCGTCGAGGACGAGCTTTACCCATATGCCGTCGGGCTGCGCGCTTTCAGAGTTGATGATGAAATGCTTGACGGAAAGCTTGAATTCAGGTGCCGACTTTCTTATGAGGGGGGCACAGACGCAGGTATTGATTCTTTCAACTCACCGTGGAGCAAGGTTATACTGCGCACTTCTGACAACAACTTTTCGATTGTCGATAATTCCGACACGGATGGAAGAGACGCTGCCGAAAAAAAATGCGGCCTTTGCGGAATTTGCCCTCAGCCCCTCGGCGTTTGCGCGTTTGTGTGGCTGACGCTTGCAGTAATCGCCGTGATAGTCGCGATTATTATTGCCAAGGCAATCAGGCGCGGCAATTCTCGTGAAGACACGATTCAATCCGCCGCAAAGGACAGGCTTGAAAAAGGCAGAGCGGAAGACGAGGCGCGGAAAACGCCTGCACACGGCGGCGAGCCTCCTGCCGACTCCCCCGATTCCCCCGATTCCCCCGACTCCCCCGACTCCCCCGATTCTGAAAATGACAATGATTCAAAAAATATAAATAACGAAAACGGAGATGGTGAATAATGGGTTTTGAAGAAATCGCCGCAAAAGCAGTTAAAAAAATCAGCATCAGAAGCGGTAAAAAGATGCTTAAAAAAAATGGACCCGCCCCCGAAATAGCTAAGGCGGAGACTATTCGGATGAAAAATAAGACAGACGAGTTTTACCGTGTCGGTTTCGCCAAGCGCATCACAATGCCCGACGACGTAACCGCAAAGCCGTACTGGCTCGCAGGCTTTAAAACGGGCAACCTTGTGACGGGAGTTATGGACCCGATGACTGTCAGCGCAATGTGGATAGACTGCAAAGACGAAGGCGGCATTATCATGGTCGCCGCGGACTGCATCGGAATTACGGGATATGAAATTAACGAGCTGCGCGAATCGTTAAGCGACTTCTGCGCCGAAACGGGCTGCAAGTCTATAAATGTGTGCTGCTCGCACACACACGCGGGAATCGACACATGCGGTTATTGGGGCAAAGCGATAGTCGGGCCTGTTCCCGGCAACGGAAAAGATCCGGAGTTTATGAAGCTCTTTTTCGACGCCATTAGGGATGTGTGCCGTGAGTCTTACAAAAACCGCAAGGAAGGGCGGCTTTATGTCGGCTCTGTCAGTGTCCCCGGCGCGCAGGACGTCAGACGTCCTCCGTTGGTTTTTCACGACACCTTGACGCGCATACGGTTTGTGCCGAACGACGGCACTGAGGAGACATGGTTTCTGAACTTTGCCGCTCACCCCAACACACTGGGCGGCGCCAACACAAAGGTCAGCGCCGATTATCCTTATTATCTGCGTGAGCGCATAAATAAAGAGAAAAAAACAAACGTGTTGTTCGGCGTCGGCGCGATAGCCGCGGTAGACGCGGGGATGCATTGCGAAGACAGGCTTGAGCGCACAATAAAGCAGGGAGAGCTTCTCGGCGAAGCCGCTCTTTCCATAGATAACGACGTTTGTCAGCCGCCGGAAATAACAATAATTCAGCAGCCATATTATGCCCCTGTTGACAACGGCGTCTTAAGCCTTATGGGGCTTATCAAGACTGTAAACTCAATGACTGCTCCCTGCGACAAAGGCGATCTCGGCCTTGCCCTTAAGACAGAAATGACATATATAAAGCTTGGCAATCAGCAGATTTTACTCATACCGGGCGAGGCGTTCCCGGAGATTGTTTACGGCGGTTACTCCACCGCCGAGGAATCGGCGACAGGGCTGCCGCCCGAAATTAATCCGACTCCCCTGGTCGATATTGCCGGCGACAAGAACCTGCTTGTTTTTGGTGTCACAAACGACATGACAGGCTATATGGTTCCTCCTAACGACTTTGTCCTCCACGAAACTCAGCCCTATCTCAACAACGGCAAAGACATTAAGGGCAGAAGCCATTATCACGAGACAAATTCTTTGGGACACCTCACAGTCGAAACAATAGCCGATGTGTTCGCCGACATAATGAGCCGAGTTTAAGGGCATGCCCCGGTTAATCAACTTTACTGTCGGCGGCGAATTTGACGACAAAAAGCTGAACGTTTTTTTGCGCTCCGGGGCGCGGCTTTCTTACTCCCTTGTGTCAACACTAAGGCGGACAGACGGCGCGCTTCTTAAAAACGGATGCCGCACACGCACCGTCGACACCGTCTTAGAGGGCGATATAATCACAGTTTCATTGCCCGACGGCAAGCTTTCAGTCGAGCCTGTCAAGATTCCCTTTGACATCATGTTTGAGGACGACGACATACTTATCATAAACAAAAGCCCCGATATCGCAATGCACCCGTCGCACGGTCATCAGACAGACACGCTTGCCAACGGCGTTGCGTGGCATTTGTTAAACAGAGGTCACAGCGGGGCATTTATGGCTGTCGGCAGGCTTGACAAGGGCACATCCGGAATAGTCGTCTGCGCCCTTAATTCATATTGCGCTTCTCTGCTTTCGGGCAATGTCCAAAAAACATACACCGCTCTTTGCGACGGTGTGCCCGCCGGCGGCGGTGTCGTGGACGCGCCGATTTTTCGCCCCGATCCCGACAAAACCCTCCGCTCATGCAGGCATGGCGCTCCCCTGCTTGAAAGCGAGCGCGCCGTCACACATTATGAGGTCATTGAAAGCCGAGGCAGCATGTCTTTAATTCGGCTGCGGCTTGAAACGGGCCGCACGCACCAAATCAGAGTGCATATGGCCTTTATCGGTTTTCCGCTTGTCGGCGACACGCTTTACGGCTCCGGCATAGAGGGTGTGGGTCGCCATATGCTCCACTGCTCTAATGTTTGCTTTGAGCATCCGATAACTAAGAAAGCCATGTCCTTTTGCGCTCCGCTTCCAAGCGATTTTAAAAAAGCGTTTTCAAAACAGACTTCCTTATAATCAAAAAGCAAGCAGTTTTAAGGTTAAAAGGGCAGGACATCGGCGTTGCTTTCATTGTGTCGATGTCTCATAATTTAAGAAAGACTTTCGGCGGATTTGAAGGTGTGTTTTTTTCAAAATGCGCCTTCTCCTTTATAAGCGCTGTGTGTTTGCGGCTTGTGTTTTTGTTTCGCTTTTTAAGTTTCGGCAAGCCGCGCTGAAATCCTCACCGCTTTTATTCCTCGCGAAAGTTTTCACAAGCTTTGCGGCTGCTTTAAGCGCGTTTTAGTCATTTGTTTTTAAAGTTTTATCCGGTGAACCGACGGAGGTATATATGAGCGAAAAAAAGGTTAAGGAAATCTTTGACCAAATCAGAAACGAAGAAATTTCCGACGAGGAAGCCATGCTGAAGTTGCGGCTGATGCCTTTTGAAGATATTGGCTTCGCAAAAGTCGACCACCACCGCGAGCTTCGCCAGGGAGCGGCGGAGATAATATACGGCGCGGGAAAAACCCCGGAGCAAATCTCTGAAATCGCTGACGTGATGAAAAAGGGCGGTCAGGACGCAATCCTTATCACGCGCTTGAGCGGTGAATCCGCCGAAATAATACAAAAAAGCCAGCCTTTGGAGTATTTTCCTCAAGGGCGTTTAGGTGTTATCGGCAAGTTTCCAAAGCCGGACTGCAACGGCAAGATTGTCGTCGCTACAGGCGGCACAAGCGATATCACCGTTGCGGAGGAAGCGGCGATAACAGCCGAATTCCTTGCCAATAAGGTGGAGCGGATTTATGACGTCGGAGTTTCGGGGCTTCACAGGCTTCTGGCGCGGATTGAGGATTTGATGAGCGCGGACGTCGTTATCGCCGTCGCCGGGATGGAGGGCGCTCTTGCAAGCGTCATTGGCGGGCTTGCGGACTGTCCCGTTATTGCGGTGCCGACAAGCATCGGTTACGGCGCTTCGTTTTCGGGACTTTCGGCTTTGCTTTCAATGCTCAATTCCTGCGCGAGCGGCGTGTCTGTCGTAAACATTGACAACGGGTTCGGCGCCGGATATCTTGCAAGCATGATTAATCATAAGGGGGAAAAGAAATGAAAGTTTTATATTTTGATTGCGGCATGGGCGCCGCGGGAGATATGCTTGCCTCGGCTTTGCTTGAGCTTGTCCCGTCGCCTGATAAAATGGTTGATAAGCTCAACGGAATGCGCATCCCGTCAGTCAGATTCACAAGAAACGGAAGTGAAAAATGCGGGATTAAAGGAACGCATTTGTCCGTGACAATAAACGGTGTCGAGGAAAAAGCCGCAAGCCACGACCACGACCACGACCACGACCATAGCCACGACCACAGCCACAGCGTTATGGATGATATTGAGCATATTGTCAGGGAGCATTCATCCATTCCGAAAAAGATACAGGACGACGTGATGGCTGTCTACCGCCTTATTGCCGAGGCGGAAAGCGATGCCCACGGCGTGCCTGTAAGCAAGGTGCATTTTCATGAGGTGGGCGCTATGGATGCCGTCGCGGACATTGCCGCCGTCTGCTTGTTGATGGATTATATAGATCCCAAGCTGATAATAACCTCGCCGATTCATGTCGGAAGCGGTCAAGTTAAATGCGCCCACGGCATCCTGCCTGTCCCCGCCCCCGCCACGGCGTTTATATTGCGCGGCGTTCCGATTTACGGCGGCAAAATAAGAGGAGAGCTTTGCACCCCCACCGGCGCGGCGCTTTTGAAGCATTTTACATCAAAATTCGGGGAAATGCCGATTATGCGCGTGCAGTCAATCGGATACGGCATGGGCACTAATGACTTTGAGGCGGCAAACTGCGTGCGCGCTTTTTTAGGCGAAACAGAAAGCGGCGGCGGCAAAAATGAGATATGCGAGCTTAAATGCAATATTGACGACATGACGCCCGAGGCTGTCGGATATGTGCAGGAGATTTTATTCAAGTCCGGCGCGCTTGATGTCTGCGTCACGCCCGTCATGATGAAAAAATCGCGCCCCGGCTTTCTTCTTTGCTGTATGTGCGGCGAAGATGAGTCAGAGAGGCTTGCAGGTATTATGCTGAAAAACACAACAACACTTGGCGTAAGGCTTATAAAATCGCGGCGCTTTGCGCTTGAACGCGAAACAGAGACAGTTAAAACAAAATACGGCGACGTCAGGATAAAAAAGTCACGCGGATACGGCGCGGAAAAGATAAAGCCCGAATACGACGATGTCGCGCGAATTGCCGCCGAAAATGACATGACCTTTTCACAGGCAAGCGAAGCCGCGGCAAGCGCGTACAAGGAGCAAAATTTTTGATTTTGACATAGTTTTGTTTTTTGTGTGAAAGCCTTTTGCCAAAGCGCCGAAAACTTTTTGTTAAAGCAAGATATTGATATCAACTGAAGATCATGGTATAATATATTAACGCAAAAACGGAGGATAAGCATATGACAGTTACAAAAGAAACAAAAATCGGAGATATACTTGACAGCAACGCAGAGGCCGCGCAGCACTTCATGGCAATGGGTATGCACTGCCTCGGCTGCCCCGCGGCAAGGAACGAAACTGTTGAGCAGGCGTGCTTTGTTCACGGAGTAAATCCGGACGAGCTTATAAAAAAGATTAACGCCCTTTTTGACTCAGAGGGCTGATGCAAAGATTGTCGCCGCGCCTTAAAATGGCGGCGGATATGGTGAGGGAAGGCGCGGTTGCCGCCGATATCGGCACCGACCACGCCTACCTTCCGGTCTTTCTCGTCATGTCCGGCAAATGCCCTCGCGTTCTTGCCACGGACATCGGCGCCGGTCCGCTTTGCAACGCCAAGTCCGCCGTTCTCAACTTTTCTGCCGCCGATAAAATTGAGCTTCGTATCTCTGACGGGCTTGACAAAATAAGCCCTGACGACGCCGACGATTTTATTTTTGCCGGTATGGGCGGCACGCTGACAGCCGCCATTCTTTCGCGCGCCCCATGGATAAAAGACGAGGCTAAGCGTTTTATATTCCAGCCTATGTCACATCCCGAGGAGGTGCGTGCGTTTTTAATTAAAAACGGTTTTAAGATTGTTTATGAAAACGCCTGCTTTGATTTGTGCAGACCATATATTGCTTTCTGCGCCGAATACAGCCCCTTTGAAGCAGCGGAGCGCAAGGACTCCTACATATATTTGGGCGAGCTTTTCCGCTGCAAAAACGACGCGGCGGCATACCATTTTACAAAAACATATAAGCACCTTAAAAATCGAGCCGACGCGCTTGAATACGCCGGGCTTTTGCCTGATGAGGTGAGGTATATACGCGGCGTGCTTCCTGATTTAAAGCCATACACAAAAATTTGATTAAAATCGCCAATTCCCGCCCGTATGGGCAGGTTTTGTCAATATACTTTTTAAAAGCTTGTTTTATTTTGCTCTTTAGCAAGTATTGTTTAATTAAAGGGGTGCAGCCGTGATAACAGTCAAAGATGTCTGTGATTTTATTGATTCCGTCGCGCCGTTTTCATGTCAGCTCAGCTTTGACAACAGCGGTTTCCTTGTCGGCGACCCCGACAGGGCGGTCAGCGCCGTTTCTGTTTCGCTTGACATAACAAAGGACACTATAAAGCTTGCCAAAGAATTTGGCGCGGATCTTATGGTGAGCCACCACCCTGTCATTTTCGGCTCTAAAAAAACCTTCACAAAGGGAGACGCGGCATATGAGCTTGCCGTGTCCGGGATGTCGGCGGTTTGCGTTCATACGCCGCTTGACTGTGCCGACGGCGGTGTAAACGATGTGCTTGCCGACATTTTTTCACTGTCGCGCGTCGAACCCGTCTCACTTGACGACTCTTCCGCTCCGATGATTCGTGTCGGTTTCCTTAAAAAACCGTTATCCCCTTGTGAGCTTGCCGCCGAAACGTCACGATTGCTTGATTGCAAGCCGAGATGGTGCGACGGCGGACGGCAAATCGAAACAGTGGCTGTCTGCGGAGGCAGCGGCGGCGGATTTGCCGCCGACATATCAAATTTGGGCGTTGACGCGTTTATTACCGGCGACGCGGGATACCATGACTTTCTTGAGGCGGAGCAAAGCGGCTTGACACTCGTCGCGGCAGGGCATTTTGAAACAGAATTCCCCGTTATCCCTGTCCTCGCCGCCAAGCTTCGTGAAAGATTCCCGGAAGCCGCCGTAATCACTCTCGACCAAAGGAAAACGATTAAATATTTATAAACCTGCTTAGTCCACGCACATTTATAAACCTGTTTGCTCCACGCACGTTAAAGCGCCTTTTGGCGGCATGACTTGTTTCAAAGCGGCAGACCGAAAACTCTTGAGGTGATATTTTGGGCAAAAAAGAAAACATTCGTAACTTCAGCATAATCGCGCATATAGACCATGGTAAATCCACCTTAGCCGACAGGCTTTTAGAATCGACAAATTCAGTCGCTTTGCGCGATATGACCGCCCAGCTCCTGGACAAAATGGATCTTGAGCGTGAAAGAGGAATCACCATAAAGGCACACGCCGTCAAGCTTGACTATAATGCGCCCGACGGGCAGACATATTACCTCAATCTTATAGACACTCCCGGACACGTCGACTTTAATTATGAGGTGTCGCGCGCGCTTGCCGCCTGCGAGGGGGCGCTGCTTGTCGTCGACGCGTCACAGGGCATCGAGGCACAGACACTTGCCAACACATATTTGGCTCTTGACCACAACCTTGAGCTTATACCGGTTATCAACAAGACAGATCTGCCCTCCGCAGAGCCTGACAGGGTTGCGGCGGAAATAGAGGATATAATCGGCCTTGACTGCTCGTCCGCTCCCCACGTTTCAGCCAAAACAGGAAAAAATATCGACAGGGTGCTTCAAAGCATTGTCGAGCTTATACCTCCGCCGGAAAACAACGACGACAAGCCGCTTCGCGCGCTCATTTTTGACTCTATTTATGACAGCTACAAGGGCGTTATTGTCTATGTCCGAATCACAGAGGGCACGTTAAAGCCGGGCGATACAATGCTCATGATGGCGACGGGAGCGCAGTTTAATGTTGTCGAAGTCGGCTATATGCGCGCTACGTCCATGGAGCCTGCAAAGCAGCTTTCATCGGGCGAAGTCGGATACATCACAGCCTCGATAAAGACAGTCGGCGACGCGCGGGTCGGCGACACCGTCACTAACGCCGCAAACCCCGCCGACGAGCCGCTTCCCGGCTACCGCAAGGCTGTGCCGATGGTGTTCTGCGGCATTTATCCCGCCGACGGAGCCGACTATGAGGCGCTGCGTGACGCCCTTGACAAGCTATGCCTTAACGACGCCTCGCTCTCCTTTGAGCCGGAGACCTCCGGTGTCCTCGGGTTTGGCTTCCGCTGCGGCTTTCTCGGTCTTTTGCATCTTGAAATTGTTCAGGAGAGGCTTGAGCGCGAATACGATCTTTCACTCGTCACGACTGTCCCCAGCGTCGTTTATAAAATCTTTCTTTCTGACGGCTCCGCTGTCGAAATAGATAATCCGACATATTATCCCGACCCGGCTCTTATAGATTTCAGCGAGGAGCCTTTCACCGACGCGCACATCTATTCGCCGCCCGAATATGTCGGCACGATAATGGAGCTTTGCCAGGACAGGCGCGGCGTTTATAAGGACATGACATATATATCGCCGGACAGAGTGGACATTCATTATGAGCTGCCGCTCAACGAGATAATTTATGACTTCTTTGACTCTCTCAAGTCGCGCACAAAGGGTTACGCGTCGCTTGACTATGAGCTTACCGACTATCGCAAATCAAGTCTTGTAAAGCTTGATGTTCTTTTAAACGGCGATGTTGTGGACGCGCTGTCTTTTATCATCCACACAGACAAGGCATACGCAAGGGCAAGAAAAATCGCAGAGCGCCTGAAAGACAACATTCCCCGCCAAATGTTTGAAATACCGATACAAGTCGCTGTCGGCGGCAAGGTCATCGCGCGTGAGACCGTCAAGGCGATGCGAAAGGATGTTCTCGCGAAATGCTACGGCGGCGACATCACAAGAAAGAAGAAGCTCCTGGAAAAACAAAAGGAAGGTAAAAAGCGAATGAGGCAATTTGGCTCCGTCGAAGTGCCTCAAGAAGCGTTTATGGCTGTACTCAAGCTTGATGATAACAACTGAATGCACAAAAATTCGCTGTTATTTTTATATATTTATACAAAAATATATATTTCCTTGTATTGATCGCTTTATTTTGATATAATTATCTTATTGCTTGTATTTCAATTTTCGGGAGGTTATAATCTTGGCTTCAGGCGAAAACTCCGCCGCCGTGCGTGAACAGCCGGAGCAAAACGTCGTTTTGCCGGCACCAAGGAGATATGTCGGTTCTCAAGAAACTTTTTCCTACATAGTTTACGACATATCTAAAAGCTTTAACATCTCAAAGTATAACGATGTTTTTATCACCGATATCCTCAAAATAGGCTTAAAGTTTCAGCCTGTCGTCACTTTTCTTGTCGGCATATGGGATATCATAAACGACGTTATTTTGGCGTCGATTATTGATAAAACACGCACCCGCTGGGGCAAGTTCAAGCCCTATCTCGTTATTTACGCCATACCGGGCGTCATCCTCAGCCTCGTTTTCTGGTGTATGCCCCTTATGTTTGGCGGCAGCGATCCATATGACGTCACAAAGCTTTTGTTTTACCTGATATTGCAGATGGTCACAAACTTTGCCACGTCAATGAACAACATCGCAAGGACAGGGATGCTTTCCACAATTACGCCCAACATCAACGACAGGACAAGGCTCATCACTCAAGCCAACCTGCTTTCGGGTTTCATCGAAAAAGCGCCCGAGATTTTGATGGGGCTTTTCATCGACCTTGTAAACAGAAATACATTGAATATCGAGATGACTTCCCTTTATGTTTCGGCGGGAGTTTTCACCACTGTCGCCGCCGGTCTGATGGCCTTGTACTTTGCGCTTGTCGCCAAGGAGCGTGTCATGCAGTCGGTGGAAAAGCCCACCTTAAGGGACAGTCTCAAGTCTATCGCGACAAACAAGCCGCTGCTGCTCATAACTCTTTCCGAGTTTTTGAGCGCATTCAGCATAAGCTCCGGCACAAACTTCTATTACATAAACGTCCTCGGTCTTGCGTCCATGTCCACCATCGTCGGCATTCCCGGGGCTGTCGTTTCTCCTTTGAGTTACTCATATGTGCCGTGGGCGCGCAGGCGTTTTTCAACAAAAGCGCTTTGGGTCGTCAGCTCCCACATCGACAACTTCCTGCTTGCGGGTGTTTTCTTTGTCGGTTCAATGGATAAGAATTATAAGAAGCTTCCTGCCATGATTCCCGCCTTTATGATACGAGAAACTTTATGGATGCTCGTCTGGGGTCTGCGCTCCGTTATTCCGGAGGAAATGCGAAACGAAGCGATTGATTACGGCGAGTGGAAGCATGGCTACAGAAACGAAGGCATGACAGGCGTGACAAAGGGGCTTGCGACAAAGTTCGTGACCACTTTCGGCGGCACAATAAAGTCGTCTATACTTGCCTCCATCGGCTACAATCAAATAGCTTCCGGTTACGGCAAGCAGACTGAAGCAGTTGAGTACAAGCTCTTTTCAATGTGTACCATCCTCCCCGTCGTCACCGGAGTCCTCAGCATTATCCCGAAGCTGTTCTATGACCTCGGAGGCGATAAACGCGACAGGATGTATTGCGAGCTTCACGAGCGCCGCCGCTTGGCGCTTTTGGCTGAAAACAAGGCAAGAGATATTGACGCAGACGACGTCAACGGCGACAGCGGCAACGTCAACGATGTCAACGGCGACGGCGATAACTTAGCTTAACATCTTTTAAGGCGCTGTTTCGCGTTTGCACAATTAAATTGATTATATGGCGCTGATAAAAAGGGATTCCGAACAAATAATATTGAACGGAATCCCTTTTTTGTTTTGTTGCGGCGCGGAAAGCTCTGCCAAGCTTAAAAAGCCTTAGACTTCGGCTGTGCTTAGCTTGATTTGCTTAACAGACGGACTCTGATTACACCGTCAACGGCTTCGAGCGCCGCCTTATCCGCGGCTTTGTCCGCGACTGTATAGACGATGCCGTTTTGCTCCGCGCTGAAAACAGTCTCGCCGAGAATCGACTTAACTGCCGCAGCGGCGCCGGATGCCGAGAACACACATGTCCTCTCGGCAAAGTCGTCTGAAAGAGCCGCCTCTTGAAAATTCACCGAGTTTTTGATGGCTCCCGTTTCAAGATAAAGCATGAGCTCGCCGGCCGCCATTGCGGCGCAGTTGTCCTCGCTTTCGGGTGTGGACGCGCCAAGGTGCGGTATCGCTATGACACCGTCGACACCAAGCTGCTCCTCTGTCGGAAAATCTGTCGCGTATGCCGCCGCCTTGCCGCTTTTGAGCGCTTCAAGTATGTCCGCTGAATTGACAAGATCGCCGCGCGCGAAGTTGATTATGCGGACGCCGTCTTTCATCAGTTTGAGTGTGTCTCTATTTATCATGTTTTTTGTTTGAGCCGTGCCGGGCGCGTGGAGCGAAATGTAATCGGACTCGGCAAAAACCTCGTCAATGCCGCCCACAATCTTGATTTGCGTGCCGTTGCCGCCTGTTGTAAACGGGTCGTACCCTATAACTGACATTCCGAGAGCCGCCGCCGCCTCGCCGACAAGCCGCCCGATGGCGCCGAGCCCGACGATGCCCAATGTCTTTCCCTTAAGCTCGGGACCCACAAACGCGCTCTTGCCCTTTTCGACGGCTTTGCTTACACCGGTTTCTCCGCAGCCGCATTTGAGGTCAACACACCACTCAATCCCCGGAATAATCTTTCTTGAGGCAAGCAGCATCGCGCAAATAACAAGCTCCTTGACGCTGTTGGCGTTCGCTCCCGGCGTGTTGAACACAACAACGCCGCTTTGGGCGAATTTGTCGGACGGGATGTTGTTTGTCCCCGCTCCGCAGCGCGCGACAGCGACAGTCTCCGGCGCAAGCTCCATGTCGTGCATGGACGCCGAGCGAACCATAACGGCGTCCGGCGCCGCGATATCGTCGCCGTATAAATAGCGGTCGCTGAATTTATCAAGACCGAGTTCAGATATTTTATTAAGTGTCAATATGTTATACATGAAAATATCCTTTCATCATATTTTTATGAATTATGAGTTATTTTTTTCAAATTCCGCCATAAACTCAACAAGCTTCTCCACACCCTCGACAGGCATCGCGTTGTAGATGGAAGCTCTCATACCGCCGACAGAGCGGTGACCTTTTATGTTGACAAAACCGGCCTTTTCCGCATTGTCGCAAAACTTTTTGTTTAACTCGTCCGTGCCGGCGACAAAGGTGACGTTCATTATCGAGCGATCCTTTGAAAGAACGGGGCTTTTGAACATCTTGCTGTTGTCAAGATAATCATACAAAACAGACGCTTTTCTTACGTTGCGCTCGCGCATTGCCTCAAGCCCGCCGATGGTCTTAATCCATTCGAGTACAAGCTTGCAGATATAGATGGAATAGCAGGGCGGCGTGTTGTACATCGAATCGCTGTCCGCCATTGTTTTGTAGTTCAGCATTACGGGCGTCACGTCGCGAGCATTGCCCAGAAGATCTTCGCGCGCTATAACGATGGTGAGACCGGCGGGAGCGACATTCTTTTGTGCGCCGGCATACATCACGCCGTATTTTGAGACGTCCATAGGCTCGGAGAGAATGCAGGATGAAACGTCCGCTATGAGGGGGACTCCGCCTGTGTCGGGCAGCTCTGAAAAGCGTGTGCCGTAAATTGTGTTGTTCTGGCAGATGTGAAAATAGTCCGCGTCCGACCTGAACTCCGACTTGTCGAGATCGGGAATCCTTGAAAAACCGTCGGCCTTAGATGACGCCACGGCCTTGACATCGCCGTATTTTTGCGCCTCTTGAAACGCTTTTGTGGAAAATTGTCCGCTGACGACATAGTCTGCTTTTCCGGAGCCGTTCATAAAGTTCAGCGGAATGGCTGAAAACTGGGTTGACGCCCCGCCCTGGAGAAAAAGAATTTTGTAGTTGTCGGGGATGTCCATAATCTCCTTAAAAAGATCCATTGCCGAGAAAATTATTTCCTCGTAAACCTTTGAACGGTGTGACATCTCCATGACTGACTGACCGCTGCCCTTGTAATCGAGCATTTCCTCCGCCGCTCTGTTCAGAACAGATTCGGGGAGCATGGACGGACCCGCTGAGAAATTAAAAACTCTTGGCATACTTTTTACCTCCATATAGTGAGAATTAATAAATCTTAAGTATATTATAGTCCAGTTAAATTGCTTTAGTCAAGCTTTACCCCCATAGTAAAATAACACAAATAACAGTAAAAAAACGTAATAATTTATTCAAATTACCCTTTATGCCAAAACATAAAGGAAAATGTTGCAAAGTGTGTGGATTTGTTGTAAAATATGGTGTATTGCATCATTTTTATTAAATTTTTTTGCTTGAAAGGATTGTGCGAAATGAGCTTGCTCAACAAAAAAACAATTGAGGATATTGACGTTCGCGGCAAGAGAGTTTTTGTGCGGTGCGACTTCAATGTGCCTCTCAAAGACGGCGAAATAACAAGCGACAAGCGCATCACAGAGTCGCTCCCCACAATCAAATACCTTGTCTCGCAGGGCGCGAAGATTATTTTAAGCTCGCACCTCGGCAGACCCGCCGGCGAATTTGACAGCCGGTTTTCGCTTGCTCCCGTCGCGGCGCGCCTGTCCGAGCTTCTCGGGCAAGATGTCAAAATGGCTTCCGATGTTGTCGGTGAAAGTGCGCGCGCGCTTGCTTCTTCACTTAAGGACGGGGAAATTATGCTCATCGAAAACGTCCGCTTCTGCAAGGGCGAAACAAAGAACGACCCGGAGCTTTCAAAAGATTTTGCTTCGCTTGCCGATATATTTGTCAACGACGCGTTCGGTTCGGCTCACAGGGCGCACTGCTCCACGACGGGCATCGCCGACCATCTTCCCGCTGTCTGCGGTTATCTTATCAAAAAGGAAATTGAGTTTATAGGCGGCGCGCTCGAAAATCCCAAGCGTCCCCTTACGGCAATTCTCGGCGGGGCAAAGGTTTCCGACAAGATAGGCGTCATCACAAATCTGCTTGACAAGGTCGACACTCTCATTGTGGGCGGCGGCATGGCATACACTTTTTTTGCCGCTCAAGGCAAGCCGATCGGCGACTCGATATGTGAGGACGACAAAAAAGAGCTTGCGCTTTCGCTGCTCGAAAAAGCTAAGGAAAAGGGCGTGCGGTTCGTGCTGCCCGTCGACAACAAAATAGGCAAAGAATATTCCCCCGACACAAAGTCCAAAATCGCCTCATCCGACAATATCCCCGACGGATGGATGGGGCTTGACATCGGTCCGGAGTCGCAGGCTGTTTTTGCGGACGCAATCAAGGGCAGCGGCACCATCATCTGGAACGGTCCGATGGGTGTCTCCGAATGGGATAATTTTGCCGCAGGCACAATAGCAGTCGCCACCGCAGTCGCAAAGTCGGGCGCTGTTTCGATTATAGGCGGCGGAGATTCCGCGGCGGCTGTTCAAAAGCTTGGTTTTGCAGACAAGATGTCGCACATCTCCACAGGCGGCGGCGCTTCGCTCGAATTTCTTGAGGGCAAGGTTTTGCCGGGCATTGCCGCCCTCAACGACAAATAGTCAAGCTTCGGGCGTGTCTGATTATGAACGCGTAAAATCGTAAGGAAAAGTGACGGAAAGGCGCGGGAAAACAGCAAGAAACGCGCAAGGAAAACGAAAGAATTTATGAGGAACAAAATTATGAATAAACAGCTTCGCAGACCGGTGATTGCCGGCAACTGGAAAATGAACAAAACACCCGCTGAAACATCCGTTCTTATAAATGAAATCAAGCCGTTAGTCAAGGACGCGCAGTGCGGCGTAGTCGTCTGTGTCCCCTACACCAATCTTCAGGCGGCTCTTGAAGCGACGGCGGGCACTGATATAAAAGTCGGCGCCGAGAACTGCCACTGGGCAAAAAGCGGAGCGTTCACGGGCGAAATTTCCGCAGAAATGATCAAATCCTTAGGGGTTGCGTATGTCATTATAGCTCACCGCGAGCGGCGCCACTATTCTGGTGAAACAGACTTAACCGTTCGTGACAGGACAAGGGCGGCTCTTGACGCGGGCCTTACGGTCATTCTTTGCGTTGGCGAGCTTCTTTGGGAGCGTGAGCAAAACATTACGATGGAAGTAATCGGAAAGCAGGTCAAGATTGCTCTTTCCGGCGTCTCCGCCGACGAGCTGAAACGAATTATCATAGCTTATGAGCCTGTTTGGGCCATCGGCACCGGACTCACCGCGACAGCCGAGCAGGCCGACGAGGTCAACGGAGCAATCCGTTCGCTTGCGGCGTCGCTTTTCACACAAGCGGATGCCGACAGGCTTGTCATACAATACGGCGGCTCGATGAACGCTAAAAACGCCGGCGAGCTTCTTTCCATGCCGAATATTGACGGCGGGCTTATCGGCGGTGCGTCTTTAAACGCCGACGATTTTTCCGCGATTGTCAAAGCGGCAAACTAAACTGCGAAAGGAACGCACCTAAATGTCAAAAAAACAAGTGTTTTTATGTATTATGGACGGATACGGTCACAGCTCCGACAAATTCGGCAACGCCGTGACGGCTGCAAAAACGCCAAACCTTGATAAGCTTTTTTCCGAAAATCCGCTGACGTTTATCGGCGCCTCCGGAATGGATGTCGGCTTGCCGGAGGGACAGATGGGAAACAGCGAGGTCGGTCACACAAACATCGGAGCGGGGCGCGTCGTATATCAGGAGCTTACGCGCATTTCAAAAAGCATTTGTGACGGCGACTTTTTTTGCAATAAAGCCTTCCTTGACGCCGTCGAAAACTGCAAGAAAAACAACTCCGCGCTCCACCTCATAGGACTGCTGTCAGACGGCGGTGTTCACAGCCACAACACCCACCTTTACGCGCTTTTAAAGCTTGCGAAAGACAACGGGCTTAAAAATGTTTTTGTTCACTGCCTGATGGACGGCCGCGACGTGCCTCCGACTTCGGGCAGCGGCTTTTTATCACAGCTATATGAAAAGCTTGATGAAATCGGCGTCGGTAAAATTGCCACGGTCATGGGGCGCTATTACGGGATGGACAGGGAAAAGCGCTTTGAGCGTGTCGAAAAGGCTTATGCCGCAATGGTTTCGGGCGACGCGCCTGTTTTTGAAAACGCCTGTGAAATGATCGAAAAGTCATATTCAGACGGCGTCACAGACGAGTTTATCATCCCCTGCCGAGCTTTTGGCGCAGAAACAATAAAGGCAAACGACAGCATAATCTTTTTTAACTTCCGCCCCGACAGAGCAAGGGAAATCACAAGAGCGTTCACAGACGATGAGTTTGACGGTTTTAAGATAAAAAAACGCATTCCGCTTTTTTATGTCTGCATGACACAATATGACGCGGACATGCCAAATGTTACAGTCGCTTTTGAGCCTCAGGTCATTGATATGCCCCTTGGCGCTGTCATAAGCGAAAACGGTCTGAAACAGCTTCGCATTGCCGAATTCACAAAATACGCGCACGTCACATTTTTTCTTAACGGCGGTGAGGAAACTGTTTACAGCGGCGAGGACAGGATTCTCATCGACTCGCCCGACGTCCCCACATATGACCTCAAGCCCGAAATGAGCGCCTATGAAGTGACAGACACTGTTGTCGACAAAATAGAAAAGGACATTTATGACGTCATCATTCTTAACTTTGCAAATTGCGACATGGTCGGACACACGGGTGTCTTTGACGCCGCCGTCTCGGCTGTCGAGGCTGTCGACAAATGCGTGGGGAAAGTCTGGAGCGCAGTGAGCGAAAAGGGCGGCATAATGTTCATAACGGCTGACCACGGCAACGCCGAAAAGATGGCGGAGCCGGACGGCTCGCCTTTTACGGCGCACACCACAAATCCTGTGCCTTTCGCTGTGCTCGGGCATCCTTGCACGCTGCGCGAAGGCGGACGGCTTTCCGATATCGCGCCGACTGTCCTTAAGGTTATGGGGATCGAAAAACCGCCGCAAATGAGCGGTGAAAGCCTTGTTTTATGATTGCCGCGCTTTTGCCGCAATCTATTACCTTGTACGTCTTTTGGAGGTTAATGCCGCATGATAGTAACAATTATAGGCAGGGGTCACTCCGGCACACGTGCCATATCACAGACTCTTTCTGACAGCGGTTTTTTTATGGGTGAGCCGCTCAACCGGTCATGGGACCTTATGCCGCCCGAAAAAATGTATGACGCTTGCCGCATTTTTGCGAATTATGTCGAATATAAAGGCGGCGTATCATGGGATTTTTCAAAAGTTCTTTCAATGGAGCCTGACAGCGAATTTGTCCGCCTCATTGAGGAATATCTTGCGTCGGTTTTATCAAGCAGTGCCGAAAACAAGGGCTGGAAGATTCCTGAAACAACTCTTTGTTACCCCTGGATTCTTAAAATGTTTCCCGAAATCTTTTACATTCACTGGGTGCGCGATCCGCGGGACTGCATCCTGAGCGGTCATTTAACAGACGACCTGCGCAGGTTTGGCATAAGCTATCCCGAAACTGACAACATACGTGAAAAGCGCGCCTACAGCTGGAAATATCAGCGCGAGCTGATGAAGGCCGCTCCGACACCTGAAAACCTTTTGAAGCTGCGGTTTGAGGATATGGTTTTAGATCGTGATAACACGCTTTCACAGCTTGAAGCTTTTCTCGGGGTGCCAATGGCAAAAATTGAAATGCGCCCCGACTCTGTGGGGCGCTGGAAGACAGACGACGGCGTCAATATGTTTGAATTTTTCCGCTCCGATATTGAGGAGTGCAGTTACGGCTTTTGAGCCGCCTGCTTCACCGCTTCGGCAATGAGCGCATCCCTGTCGTTTTGCAGCTTACCGTCAAGCACACCGTCATACAGCAGCTTTAAGACTGCCCCCAGGCGCTCGCCCTCCTCCATGCCCGCCGCGATAAGGTCGGCGCCGCTGACGGCAAGGTCCTTCATTGACAGGCACTCGCCGCCGCTTACAAGCCGGTCAATCATTTCACCCGCCTTTAAGGCTTCGGAAAGCTCCTTTTCGCTGTCGGACAAAGCGCTCAAGCATGAACATTTAAGTTTTATCAAATCCTTCGCCGTTCCGACGGAGGTTTTTGAAATTAAGCGCCTTAAAAAGGCCGCGTCGGTACGCAATTCCTCGCCGCACAAGCGCACAAGCGTCTGTATGTTTTTTCGGGTTGCGTTGTCTGTCTTGAGACGGTTCATCAAAACGCCGCAAATCCTTTCGCACTCGTCACCGCCGTGCCCCGCCCCGACGCAGTGCAAAAAAGCGGCAAGCCGCGGCAGCTTTTCCGACGGCAAGCTGTCGATTGTTTGCGCTGTGTGGCAAAGCAATCCCTTTTTGACGACAGCTTCAAATTCCGGCGCAAAAACAAAAAATACGTCGTAAAACTCTTTTATAACTCTGCCCACGCCCGCGCCGAGCAAAAGCTTGACAAGCTCGGCATATATGCGCTCGGCGGAGATGTTTTGCAGCAGCAGCCGATTTTTGTAAATTGAATGTGCCGTTTCCCGCTCAATCTCAAAATCAAGGGCAGACGAAAACCTCAGCGCGCGCAAAATACGCAGCCCGTCCTCTGAAAACCTTTCGTCAGGATTGCCGACGCATTTGATTATCTTTTCGTTCAGATGCCGCTCTCCGTCAAACAAGTCGACAAGCCCGATTTCGGGGCTGAAAGCCATGGCGTTCACCGTGAAATCACGGCGCGACAAGTCCTCGTTCAGCTCCTTTGTGAAACGAACCTCGCTCGGGTGCCTGTTATCGCGGTATTCGCCGTCTATGCGAAACGACGTCACCTCTACATTTCTCCCGCCCGACACGACAGTCACCGTTCCGTGCTTCAGACCTGTTTCCACAGTCTTGCAGTCGCCAAAGGCTTCAAGCACATCGCCTGGCGCCGCGTCTGTCGCCACGTCATAGTCATTCGGCTCAATTCCGCGCAGCGCGTCGCGCACACAGCCGCCGACCGCAAAGCCTTTGAAGCCGCGGCTGTTCAGCCGCGATATGATAAAAAGTATTTCATCGGGGAGTCTCATTGTCACCACATTATTCACCCTTGCTGACTTGCTGAATTTACACGCGTTTAAACGGCTGCGCGGCGCGAATCCGCGGACTCAAAAGAGTTTTGCCGCATTTGCGGCAGCGCATTTTATTTGACAACTTTGCAAAGCACGAAAGGAGCTTTCACTATGATAAAAGGAGCGGTTTTTGACCTTGACCACACTCTTTTTGACAGGTACGCCACCATTAAAAGGATTATGCCCGCTTTTTGCGGACATTTCGACATCGCAGACGGCATAAGCCATGAAAAGGCGGGCGAAATGCTTGAATATGCCGACCGTAATTTTGTGCATTTCGGCTGGCAGTCTGTCCTCGAAAGCCTGATAAAGCAGGGCATGTTCAAAGCTCCGCCCTCTTTTGAGGAATATTCCGAATTTCTGCTTTCTCAATTTCGCAAAACGGCAGTCGAATTCAGCTTTACAAAGCCGATGCTTCAAAGTCTCAGGGAGCGCGGATACCGCACGGGGCTTATTACAAACGGCGGCAGCGAAACACAGCGCGCAAAGCTGCGGCTTCTTGACCTTGAAGGGTATTTTGATGAAATAATCATCAGCGGCGAGTTCGGCAAGGAAAAACCGTCGGCGGAACCGTTTATCGAGATGTCAAAAAGGCTCGACCTTTCGCCATTTGAGCTGATATATGTCGGAGATCACCCGAAATTTGACATTGACGCGTCGCGCAAGGCCGGCTACACCCCAATCTTGATAAAGACGACAGGCACATGGGTCTATCCGGAGATAGAAAAACCGTCTGTTCAACTTGACGATGTCAGCTCAATATTGCAAGCCATAGAAAAGCTTAATGAGAATGAATAATCTTTGTTACAATTTTATGAACTTTTCCTGTTAACGCTTGAATTTTGGAAGTAATTGCTTTACACTATATTAGCACTCAACTTTGTCGAGTGCTAAAAATATTATTAGGGTGAATTTATATGAGGACCAAACAATTTAAAGCAGAGTCAAAAAAGCTTCTTGACTTGATGATTAACTCGATTTACACGCACAAGGAGATTTTTCTGCGCGAGCTTATCTCAAACGCAAGCGACGCGATGGACAAGCTTTATTATCAATCTCTTTCAAACAATTCCGGAGGGCTGAACCGCAGCGAGCTTAAAATCAGGATTGAAATCGACAAGGACAGCCGCGTCCTCAAGATATCCGACAACGGCTGCGGCATGACACGGGACGAGCTTGAAAACAACCTCGGCACGATAGCCAAAAGCGGGTCGCTTGAGTTCAAAAGCGAAAATGAGAAGGTTGAGGACGTCGATATAATCGGTCAGTTCGGCGTCGGCTTTTATTCCGCCTTTATGGTCAGCGACAAGGTCGTCGTTGAGAGCAAAGCCATTGACGGCGGCGAAGCGTTTGTTTGGACGTCGCGCGGCGCCGAGGGATATACCATCGAGCCGTGCGAAAAAGACGACAACGGCACCTCCGTCATCCTCCATATAAAAGAAAAAACAGACGATGAAAACTATGATGAATTTCTTGACGAATATGAAATCAAGCGTATTGTCAGGAAATATTCTGACTATATCCGCTATCCCATAGTTATGGATGTTGAGACAAGAAAGCTGAAAGAAGGCACAGAGGACGAGTTTGAAACAATCATTGAGGAGCAGACGCTGAACAGCATGGTCCCCATATGGAAAAAGAACAAAAGCGAAGTGACCGAGGACGAATATCTTTCATTTTATAAGGACAAATTCTTTGACTATGAGGAGCCAGCAAGGATAATTCACAGTAAAACAGAGGGCAGCGCGACATACAGCGCCCTTATATATATCCCGATTCACGCGCCGTATGATTATTACACGCGCGAATATGAAAAGGGACTTCAGCTTTACAGCAGCGGCGTGATGATCATGGAGAAATGCGCCGATTTAATACCCGACCACTTCAGCTTTGCGAAAGGGCTTGTCGACAGCGAGGATCTCTCTTTAAACATTTCAAGGGAGATGCTTCAGCACGACAGACAGCTCAGAATAATCGCGAAAAGTCTCGAAAAGAAAGTCGGTTCGGAGCTTAAAAAGCTTTTGACGGAGGACAGAGACAAGTACGAAAAGTTTTTCAAGGCGTTCGGCTTGCAGCTGAAGTTTGGCGTTTATGATAAATTCGGGCTTCATAAGGACTCGTTGAAGGATTTGATTTTGTTTGTTTCCTCAAACGAGAAAAAGCTCGTTTCGCTTGGTGAGTATGTCGGCAGGATGAAGGACGAACAAAAAGCCATCTATTACGCCTGCGGAGAAACTGTTGACAAAATCGAGATGCTGCCGCAGTCTGAAATTGTTCGCGACAAGGGATATGAAATATTGTATCTCACGGAAAATGTCGACGAGTTCGCTCTTAAAATGCTGGACGAATATGATGGCAAAAAGTTTGCTAATATATGCGCCGACGAGCTTGACCTAGGCAGCGACGACGAAAAAGAAAAGCTGAAAGAAAAGAACGAATCGAGCAAGGATTTGCTCGGTCACATGGGAGAGAGCCTTGGCGGCAAGGTGAAGTCAGTCCGCTTCACAAACAAGCTTAAAAACCACCCTGTCTGCCTTACGAGCGAGGGAAATTTGTCAGTCGAGATGGAAAAGGTCATCAATGCCATGCCGAGCGACGAAAAAGTCAAGGCGCAAATTATTCTTGAGATAAACGACTCGCACCCGATAGCCGCAAAGCTTGAGGAGCTGTTTGAAGCCGACAAGGACAAGGTTTCGGAATATGCTGAAATCCTTTACGCGCAGGCAAGGCTAATCGAAGGGCTGCAAGTTGACAACCCGTCGGAGCTTTGCGGGCTTGTTTGCAAATTGATGACGGACTAACGAAAATCAAAAATCACAGGCGGCATAGAAGGACTGCTTGGGGTTGCCATGCTTGTCAAAAAGCAAGCCCCAGTCCTCTCTGCCGTCTTTTTTCGCGAGGTATGAGTGTTCGTCGTCGATACCCCAGAACGTGACGCTTGTCACGACATCCGAATGCGACCTTAACACCTCAAAAAACCTTTTATATTTTAATATCTGAAGCTGTTCAACCCAGACGGGAAGCTCATCATAAGCCTTTTGCGCGTCATATGAATAGGCGGTCATGTCAAGCTCTGTTATTTGAATCTCAATGCCGAGCTTTGAGAAACGCTTGATTATGGAGTCGAGCCGCCTTGCCGTTTCTTTGAAGCTGAGCGTGTCGACATGGCACT
This sequence comes from Clostridiales bacterium, assembly GCA_012523185.1. Lineage (GTDB taxonomy): Bacteria > Bacillota > Clostridia > Oscillospirales > Acutalibacteraceae > UBA1425. The sequence goes on along the minus strand of JAAYIY010000071.1, from coordinate 1,158 downwards.
GTATGCCGACGCCGTCTATGGGAGTGCCTTTTTCAATCATAGCTTTGATTGTGGCATAAAGGTTGTTTTCCTTTGCCTTGTTGTTAAGCACCTTTGTCTCGTTTAAAATCAGCTTGTCGTTTTCGCCCACAAATTCCTTTGCGAATTCAAAGGCTTTGTAAATATATTCCTCGCCGCAAATTTTGTATAACGCGTCCTTGTGAAGCCTGCTGCTGTAGTCCCAGTGGCACGCTTCATTAATTATATCCCAGTCGTCCACAACATCGTCATAACGCGGGATTATTACGCTGAAATAGTCGTAAAGCCGGGCATAAAAAGTCTCTTTGTCAACAAGGTTCTTGTTTTCGTCATAAACCATCCAGTTTTGCGGCGATTCTTCGCCCCAAAGGAGCGTGTGTCCGCGCAGCTTCAAGCCATGCTCTCTTGCAAAATCCGCGACCGCATCGGCGCCCTTGAAGTTCCAACCGCCTTCCGTCGGACATATTATCGGCTGCTTCAGCTCATATTCAAATGTCATTGAGCTGAAATTTTTTAAGACAAATTCGGAGCATTGGCTGTCTTTCAGCAAGCCTGAGGACACGGCGGAGCCGATGGGGAAATAATCCTCATAAACCTCATAAAGCCCCGTATAGCCGCTGTCGCCAAGCTTGTCAGAATAATCAAGCTCGGCGGCGGAAGTGCCGGACAGGAACAAAGCCACAGGCATGAAAAGTGAAATTATTTTGTAGACAACGCTTGTCACCATTCCAAAATCGAGCGATTCAAAAAAGTCGGACATCACTTTTAACCTCCATTTATTTTAATTGTTGAGCGGACGGCGGCGCCCCGCCCTCTCTCGGACGGTCAAGGTGCGCCAAATCACAGCCCGCTTTGATATAAGCCAACACCGCGCAATGAGCGGCTGAAGCCTTTGTTGCACGCTTGCTTGCATCTTTTCCGTCAGATTGTCTAAAAAACGCAGGCAATACTTTTTGTATTGCCGAGCATTTTTGGGCGATATGACGAAAAATCTGACGGTGCAATCGCACAACAATCATTGTGCGGTGTTGCCTTAAAACAGTTTATTTTGCTTTTGTTATTATCCCGTCGTCTTTTATGTCTATGCCCCAGTTTCTTGAATGGCTTTCAACAAAGTAAAACACCTTTTCTTTTTCTTTG
>JAAYIY010000070.1 GCA_012523185.1 Clostridiales bacterium | reverse complement strand
TTTTGGGCGATATGACGGAAAAGATGCAAGCAAGCGTGCAACAAAGGCTTCAGCCGCTCATTGCGCGGTGTTGCCTTATATGTTTCCACACGGGGGCTGAATCATTCGGAAAGCTTTTCATAAACCTCGCGTTTCAAGACGCCTATGTATGGAAGGTTTCTGTATTTTTCATAATAGTCAAGCCCGTAGCCGACAATGAAGCTGTTCGGAACCTTAAGCCCGATATAATCGGGAACAACAAGAGCTTCTCTCCTTTCGGGCTTGTCAAGAAGCGTGCAAACCTTAAGGCTTGCGGGCTTGCGCGATTCAAGAAGAACAGTCAAATATTGGAGAGTGTTTCCGCTGTCAAGTATATCCTCGACTAACAGCACGTCATACCCTGTAAGATTGATGTCGAGGTCCTTTGTTATCTTGACTATGCCGGACGATTCCTGATGCTTGCCGTAGCTTGAAACCGCCATAAAGTCGATTGAGCAGCTGATATTTATTTCACGCATAAGGTCTGACAGGAAAACAACAGCGCCCTTCAGCACACTGACAAGCAAAAGGTTTTTGTCTTTGTAGTCCCTGTTGATTTGCGCCGCAAGACGTTTTACGGCGGCTGAAATTTCGTCAGTCGTAAAAATTACTTCCCCAATGTCATTATCTATTGATGTCGTCATGCCTTTCAACCCCAATCATCAAAACTGTTTGAGTTTCATCCGTTATCATTGCCCGTCTGTCGCAGCCGTAACCCTCAACCCAGAGAACACCCTCGTCGTCGGCAAGCACGACAATCCCGTTACGGTCTTCGGCAGGTATGCACTTTTCATTAAACAGCTTTTTAAGTGTTTTGGTGCATCCTCCGCGCGGCTGTGTAATTTTGTCGCCCTCAAGCCTGCTCCTGAAAAATGATTTTCTATCTATTCTATCACAATCAAGGCAATTCGCCAATACCTGTTTGCAAAAAAACTGTGACAATTTCAGCTCGGAACTGTTAATTTTTCTTAAACATATCTTCCCATATGGGAAATCTATTGCTTCGCCGTCCATGCCGACAACCCACGCGGCAAGAGGTTCACGCTCTGATTTAAAGGAAAGAAAGCCGTTTTTGACAGTCGCCGTGACATTTTTTTGAGTTTGAACCGCTCCGCCTTTTGCAAGAATCGAGTCAACCAAATCAATATGGCATTTTTGAGGCTTTTCATTCATTCTTTCACGCAGAATCAGATTTATCGCGCGCTTGCGTACAGCCGTATGTGCCGCCAAAAGCACACTCGCCTGAAAGCCCTTGTCCGTTTGTGCTTCGCGCGCCAAAGCGGCGGCAAACGACGTCAGACAATCCTCATCCTCGGCAAGGCTTTCAACGCACCGCCCGACAGCCGTCTCGAACGACGGATTGATTTCTCTTAAATGCGGAATGACAAGATTTCTGATTTTGTTTCTGTTGTAATCATTTTCAAAATTAGTTTTATCCGTTACAAAATTGATGTTGTTTTCTTTGCAATATTCCTCGACATCGGAGCGCGTGCAGGTGATGAGCGGGCGAATCACCCTTTTGCGGACGGGCGGTATCCCGCACAGACCGTTAAGACCGCTGCCGCGCGCAAGGTTAAACAGAAGAGTTTCGGTGTCGTCGCTCAAAGTGTGCGCCGTCGCGATTTTTGAAACGCCGTCAACAGACTCAAAAAACTCATACCTTATCCGCCTGCCGCACTCCTCCGTGCCCTCGCCTGTTCTTTTTGACTCGGCGGCGACATCGGCGCGCAGCACATGGAGAACAACTCCAAGCCTGCCGCAAACCTGTCTCACAAAGGCCTCGTCGCGTTCGGATTCGTCCCCGCGCAGGCAATGATTGACATGTGCGGCGCAAACAGATATGCCAAGCTCGTCTTTTAAGCTTAAAAGGATGTGAAGCAGCGCCATTGAGTCAGCACCGCCGGAAAGCGCGACGACGACGCTGTCGCCGCGGTTAAGCATATTGTGTTTGTTTATAAAAGACAAAACCTTACATACCATGCTGCAGCCTTTCAATTCCGACAAATAAGGTGTGTTCGGAATCCCAAACAAGCTTTACCGTGTTTGTGGGACCGTGCCTGTTTTTTGCTATAATAACATCAACCTCATTAACGACATTTTCAACGGAGGAATCGCCGTCGTCGTCGTTTTCTCTCTTTTCGGCGTCATAGTATTCCTTCCTGTAAAGCATCAGCACAATGTCCGCGTCCTGCTCAATAGAGCCGGACTCGCGCAAATCTGACAGCTGCGGCCTGTGAGACTTCCCCCTGCCCTCTGTGCCCCTTGAAAGCTGGGCGCAGCAGACGACGGGAATGCGCAAATCTTTTGCCATCATCTTTAGCGTGCGCGTTATTTCGGTTACTTCCTGCACACGATTTTCTTTTTTGACAGCGGATCTGACAAGACCGAGATAGTCAATAAAAACGCAGTCCACGTTTTTCATCCTTCTGACTTTAGCTTTCATCTCTTGAACGGTAATATCCGAGCTGTCGTCAAAATAAAGCTCGCACTCATTCAAAACAGACGTGGCAAGCCCCAATCTTGTCCAATCGTCGGCCTCCAGAATGCCTGTCCTCATTTTTTGGCTATGTACCCTTGCCTCCGTTGACAAAACTCTTTGCGCAAGCTGCTCTTTTGACATTTCGAGCGAAAAGAACACAACCTTTTTCTTCCCGATTAAAGATATGTTCCTTGCAATATTAAGCGCAAAGCTTGTCTTGCCCATTGCAGGGCGGGCGCCAATCAGAATCAAATCAGACTTGTGCAGACCCGTTAAAAGCCCGTCAAGATCCGCGTATCCTGTCGGTATGCCCTTATAGTCGTCTTTTTCGTCAGAATTAAGCTTGTTAAGCTTGTCGTAAACTTCATTTATTATGATGTCGCTCAGCCTTGAAGGTCCTTGAGTCGATTTGCCGCGCCGTATGTCATAAATCTTTTGCTCGGCCGAATCAAGCAGCATATCGGTTTCCGCGTCGGTGTTTATCGTATCGTCAATTATTTCCCGGGAAGCTTTCACTAAGGAGCGGAGATAAAACTTATCGCGCACAATCACGGCGTATTGCTCGACATTCTTAGTGCTGGGAACAGCCTCGGCAAGCTTGAAAAGATAGTTTTTACCCGACGCGTCATCAAAGACTTTTTCAGACTTGAGGCGCTCAAGAACAAGCAGAGGATCAATTTTGCCGCCCGACGATTCAATCGCTACCATTACGCTGAAAATCGCCTCGTGCTGCGGAAGAAAGAAATGCTCGGGGCGCAGGTGAAGCTGAACCTGAACCATGCACGACGGATCAATCAAAACAGAGCCGAGGACGGCCTGCTCCGCGTCAAGACTGTACGGCATACTTATGCCGTCCGGCCCCGTAAAAAAATTGTTATCTGACAATCTTCAGCACCTCATCGGAAGAAAAATTATTTTGAATATCACTCACTTACAAGAACGTAAACCTTCGCTGTTATTCCCGGCAGGATTTTGATCTCCGCCTCATATGTACCGTAGTTTTTTATATCATCAATCGTTATCTTTCTTTTGTCCACCTCAACGCCGAATTCGCTTTTAATCGCGTCGGCAATCTCCTTTGACGTGACAGAGCCGAAAAGCTTTCCGCTTTGCCCCGCCTTAGCTGAAATCCTTACTGTTTTTTCGTCAATGTCTTCTGCTGCTTCTTGAGCTGTTTTAAGCTCGGCCTCTTTCCTGTAAGCTTCCGCCTGTTCTCTGTTTTTAAGCTCGTTTAGAAGCCGCGCGTTAACTTCTGACGCAAGTCCGCGGGGCAAAAGGAAGTTGCGCGCGTAGCCGTCCGACGCGTTGACCATTTCGCCCTTTTTTCCAAGCCCCTTTACGTCTTGTTTTAAAATAAGCTTCAAAAGAATCACTCCTTGATGTATTATTTGTTTAGCTTTAAATAGTAGTCGTCTATTGCCGCGTGAAGCCGCGAAACAGCGGAATTGATTGCGCAGTCGCTAAGCTGCGCGGCCGCCATTGTCTGATGCCCGCCGCCGCCGAGGCTTTCCATTATTATCTGGACGTTCATGTTTCCAAGTGAGCGCGCGGAAATGTTGATAATCCCGTTGCTGTCGAACAGCACAAACGACGCGTCTACGTCGCTGATGTTAAGAAGCTCGTCTGCCGCCTGCGCGCATATCACCCTGATATCGGGAGCGTCGAAATCGACTTTTGAAACAGCGCAGTTTCGGAACATTTGCGCGTTGAGGATAATCTCGTTCCTAAGCTTGTAGCTCTCAAAGCTGCTTGAAAACATCTTTTTAACCTTTACTGTGTCGGCGCCGCGTCTTTTAAGGAATGCCGCCGCCTCAAAGCTGCGCACTCCGGCGCGGAGAACAAAGTTTCTTGTGTCGAGCATTATGCCCGACAGCAGAGCGTCGGCCTCAAGCTTGTCGAACATCTGCTTCGTGTCGATATATTGAATTATTTCCGTCACCATTTCCGAAGCGGAAGAAGCGCTCGGGTCGTGAAAGAAAAGCAAGGCGTTGTTTATGTAGTTTACTGATTTTCTGTGGTGGTCGATTACAATGACGGACGATGCCTTGCCCAAAAGCTCGTTTGACTCAACAAAATCCGCGGTGTGAGTGTCGACGACTATGAGCAGCGTCTTTTTTGTGATCCGCTGAATTGCGGAGGCGGGGCTTTCGATGAGATCCGCTCTCCCCTCGGCAATTATCCGCTCAATCAACGGCCGCGCGAGGGATCTCGACACATCTGTGATTATCGAGGCTCTTTTGCCTGCGGCGGCAGCCACGGAACAAAGTCCCACGGCAGATCCGAGCGAGTCAAGGTCGGGATATTTGTGACCCATAATCATAACATCGCCGCTCACTCTTATAAGGTCTGTTATCGCGGAAGCCATTATTCGTGTCCTGACCTTTGTTTTCCGTTCGATGCCCTTTGAAATGCCGCCGAAAAACTCATAGGACGAGCCAGGTCTTTTGATGGCGGCTTGATCTCCGCCTCTGCTGTGCGCCATGTCAAGCGCCTGCCGCGCGTTTTCTTCGCATTCGGGCAAGTTTTCTCCGTGTCCGACGCCCATGGAAAGAGTAAAACCGACTGTCTTATCATTGAACTTATATCCGCGGACATCATCAAGTATCTTAAAGCGGGATGATATCATGGAAAGAAGCCCCCGCTCCTCAACAACCATGATATATCTGTCGCCGCCTATCCTATGGAATATACAGTTAAGGGACGAACTCCACTCATCAATCATCTTGTCGATTTTGAGGCGGATTTCGGCATAATCATTGCTGTTGTAATTCGCTTGAATTTCCTCTGCGCCGTCTATTGAAACAAGTATGACAGACGGACGGCTTAGCTTATATTCGGCGCTGACAGCCTTCAGCTCCGTGTCGTCAATAAAATAAAAGATATAATAAGTCCTGCCCTTGAGCTTTGTTTCGCCTGAATAAACGGAAAAATATTTGTCGCCGTATCGCGCGTTAAAACCCTGATGTGAAAGTATTTGCTCAAGCGCGGCGCCGGAGGTGAAGTCGGAAATATTGCCCCGCTCAAGCTTGCGGGAGTCCGACGCCATGGCGCTGAAAAGCGGATTAAAAAGCTCGATTTCACCGACACTGTTTGTGATAACGACAGGTATGGGAAAAGACGACAAGGATCTGTTTTTTAAGAGATCTACCTTGGCGGCGACGCTTAAAACCAGCTTCACAAAATCTTTGCGGGCAAAATAAGTCCACACTAAATAAACAATGCTCATCGCGGCTATCCCGCAAAGCTCGACAATCGCCAGCATCCTGTTGTAACGTGAAGTTATGACTGCGAACAGAATGGCCGACAGCACAAAACAGGCCGGAACAACCAAAAAAGTCCTGAAACGTTTAAAGCTCATTCAAACCTCCAGTATAACGGGAAATATCATAGGACTGCGCTTTGTTTTTTCGTACATAAGGCGTGAAACGGCGTCACGCAGCTTCGACTTGGCGGCCGGCACGTCGTGAGCGCTGCCTAAAAGCATATCGGTTATGACAGTGGAAACAACCTGCTTTGCCTCCTCGATGATGCTTTCGGAACCCCGCTCATAAACAAATCCTCTTGTGATGATGTCAGGTCCTGAAACAATGTGACCGGAGACGCTGTCGATAACGGCGGCGACAATAACAAGCCCGTCCTGCGCCAGATGCCTTCTGTCCTTCAGCACAATGCTGCCGACGTCGCCGACTCCGTAACCGTCAACAAAAACTCTGCCGGCGGGCACGTTTGCCCCAAACCTCATAGAGCTTGCCGTCAGCTCGACAACATTTCCGTTGTCGGCTATGAGGATGTTTTCAGGTGATATCCCGATGCTTTTAGCAAGCGCCGAATGCTTGCGCAAATGCTTTTGCTCTCCGTGGACAGGAATAAAAAACTTGGGCTTTACAATGCCCATGATTATTTTCAGCTCTTCCTGGCAAGCGTGTCCCGACACATGGACTTCATACATCTGCTCATAAATGACTTCCGCGCCCAGCTTGAGCAGCTCGTTAATAACCTTGCCGACAGTTTTTTCGTTTCCCGGGATTGGCGTGGCGGAAATGATTACACAGTCGTTCGGGCATATTTCAACCTTGCGATGCTCGGAAAAAGCCATCCTTGACAAAGCGGATAACGGCTCGCCCTGACTTCCGGTCGTGATGATGACAAGCTTGTCAGCCGGATATCTGTTTACCATGTCGATGCTTATAAGCAGTCCTTCGGGGACATGCAGATATCCCAGCTCCTCGCTTATGGACACGACATTTTCAAGGCTTCTGCCGGACAGCGCGACTTTTCTGCCGAGGCGCTGCGCCACATCCATAATTTGTTGAACACGGTGAATATTTGACGCGAAGGTGGCGATTATAAGGCGTCTGTTGCCCGCCCTGTGAAAAAGATTTTCAAATGATTCGCCGACTTTGCGCTCGCTCTCTGTAAACCCGGGGCGTTCGGCGTTTGTTGAGTCGGACAGAAGGCAAAGCACACCCTCTTTGCCGATTTCGGCAAATCTTGCAAGGTCGATTATCTCGCCGTCTATGGGTGTGTTGTCAATTTTGAAGTCGCCTGTTTGAACGACAGTCCCGCCGCCGCAGCGTATGGCAAATGAGACTGCTCCGGGTATGGAATGGTTGACGTGAATGCACTCAACCGAAAAGCCGCCGAGCGCCGTCTTGTCTCCCGGCTTTATTTCGATTAAATCAGCCGTGTTTAAAAGCCCGTGCTCCCGCAGCTTTCCCCGAAGAAGTCCGATTGAAAGCTTTGTTCCGTATATCGGGACATTAATCAGCCTTAAAAGGTATGCGATGCCTCCGATGTGATCCTCGTGACCGTGCGTGATGAAAACACCGCGTATTTTGCTTTTGTTTTGCTCAATATAAGTGAAATCCGGTATGACAAGGTCGACGCCGAGCATATCCTGGTCGGGAAACGACAGCCCGCAGTCAACAAGAAACATATCGCCGCCGTATTCGTACAGCGTCATATTCTTGCCGACTTCGTTAAGACCGCCGAGAAAAGCTATTTTAATTGTTTTTTTGTTTACAGGTTCTTTTCTCCTTGCGGTGTTCTTTTTGGCGGGCTTGGCAGTTCTTTTGACAGCTTCGGCAGACGACTCGTTAGACCCGGCTTGACGTTTGATGTTTTGACTCCTTTTTGTCCTCACCGAAGCATCTATTATTTCGATTTTGTTTGTTGTCATTTAACTCTCCTTAATTTTTTAATAACAAAAAAGTGTATGTACACGATACACATTAATTCAAGGTAATACTTATTCTAATATTTTACTTTAAAACACCCTCAATGTCAAGCAGCAACCAAAAGTCAAGACTGAAATCAAATGTTAAACTTCCAAACGGTAATTAAGACCGAAAGGTGAAATTGCAAACAACAATTAAGACAAAATCAAGGAGTTAAGAACATTTTTGCGAAAGCTAACAAAGGCGATAAAGCCCTCATAAAAGCGGATAATACGCGCCGCGCCCCTTCAAGAGCCGACTGTGGCGTTTGTTTTATGTAGCGGCACTTTTCAGACGCCGCTCTTTTTTTCCGCCGCGCTTATAAGAGACTCAAAGCCGTCGCACATCTCAACAGCCGCCTCCATGCTCTCCGCCTCGGCAATAACATTTACAGCCCTGCCGCTCTTGGAAGGAGTTATCATTATTTTGCCCCTTTCGCGCTTTACAACAATACCCTCGCGCGGGTTTTGACTTTCCGTTTCTTCCTCGCCGAGAAATTCGGCAAGCCGTGACGGCGGAAATTGAAGCGCGAATGTTTTCCGCGCGATATAAAACTCCGGCAGCTCGTTATAAAGCTCGTCTATTGTTTTTTCTCTTTCTTTAACAATCGAGAGCAGACGCACCGACATGAACAGAGCGTCGCGAACCCAAAGCTGCTTTGCGGAGAGCCTTCTTGCAGCCGAATCAGAGTTGTCGGCGGGGCTTGACAAATACCTATAAGCCCTCCTGCCGCAGCTTGAGGCAAGCATATCAAGCATCATCGGGGCGTCAAACGGCAGGGCTATATCTCTGCCGTTCCTCAGCTCATTATAGCAGCAAACAGATAAAAGCTTTTCATATGGAATTGAGTTTTTTCTTTCTGTATACGCGGTAAGCGTGACGCCGCTGTCGTCAATTCTGAATATTATTTCATCATTCCTTATGCATCCGAGCTTATCAAGTGTGTCGTCCATCAGCGACGTGATTTTTTCGTTGGCTGATTTTACGCTCGCGCATATGCCGCGCAGCTCATACGGAGCTTGTTTAAGAAGCTCGCGCGAATACATCATGCGTATGCTGCTCATATCCGCTATATCCTTGAAACAATCGTCCGAACACCTGTTGTACTCGCCTTTTGAAACTCTTGACTCAATTTCCCGCTCAAGGAAACGAGGTATTGACAGTCCGCCTTCTCCGCAAACCTTTATTTGCGGAGTTTTGCCCCCTGAAATAAAAACCCCTATGCCGAGTCCGCAAAACGACGTGCAAAATGACAGCTGTGATTCAAAGCATTCGCCGAAGCTCCAAACATGGCTGCCCGCCGACATCAGACCCGCCATGAGCGCAAGCATCATCGACTTTGAGTTGTTTGTCCCGTCACAGGCTATGCCCGCCTTTTTACAGGTTTTTATGCTGCCTATGGCACACCCGATTCCCGCGCATATTTCCGGTGTCAAGTCAACTCCGTCGGAGCCGCCTATACCGTTGTCGTCGAATATCTCTCGCGCGCTTGCACCGTATTTTACGTTTGTGCCGATTTCAGAATGTTCTCGTATTGACTTTTGAGGCCAGATAAGCACGCTCGGCTTAACGACTGTTCCCGTTCCGATAACGGAGCCGGCGCCGACGACGCTCCCCTCAAAAACACAAGCGTCATTTCTGACTGTCGCGCCGCCGCAAATCAACGCCTCATTAACCGACGCGTTTTGCATCACCTTAGAGTTTTGCAAAAGAACGGAGCCTCTTATTTTTGCTTCCGAACCTATCAGGCACTCGTCGTCAATAACAGTGTCGGGGCCGATTTCCGCTCCGTCGCCGATATCCGCTTGTTCGCCGATATATACGGGAGGTATAATTTTGAAATTACCTTTCGGAATGTTGTCTTTTAAATATATTCCGTCGGCAATGGCTTTCATTCCAAATCTTATTTTTCCGTTTAAAAGGTCGTGCTGGCATTTAATATACGCCTTTATGTCGCCGATATCACACCAATACCCCTCCGCGGAAAAACAATTAAGAGGTATATTCTTGTCAAGCATACGCGGGAAAAGGTCTTTTGCGAAGTCAAACGCGCCGTCGTCGTCAATCAGCGCAAGGCAATCAGGCTCGATAATATATATGCCTGTGTTCGCAAGGTTTGAAGTCGCCTGCCCCCATGACGGTTTTTCTATAAAACCTGTGATCGCGCCGTCATGCCCTGCGTTGATAAGCCCGTATTCACGCGGGTCTGTGACCCTTTTTCCTAAGACCGTCAGTTTTGCGCCGGATCTTTTATGCGCGTCCATGGCTTTGTCAAGCTCAAAATCGCACATCGCGTCGCCGCTTATCACAAAAAACGGCTCGCCGCCGATAAATTCCGCCGCCGCGTTTTTGACACCGCCCGCAGTGCCGAGCGGTTTTTCCTCTGTCACAAACCTCAGCTTCAGCCCTTTGTACTCGCCGCTTTCAAAATGCTGTTTTATTACGTTGGGAAGATATCCGAGTGTAACGGCGACTTCGGTGGTTCCGTAACGCGCCAAAAGGTCAAGGATATACTCCATAATCGGTCTGCCGCAAAGCCTTGCCATCGGTTTTGGAATGTCGCAGGTCAAGGGACGCAGCCTGCTGCCCTCTCCGCCGGCCATTACAACTGCCTTCAAACAAATCTCTCCTAAACGTACAGTTAAATTTTATAGTATTATTGACTGAAAGCGTAAAATTAACCGCACAGGGCTTGTACAAGATTAAAAATAATGATAAAATCAAATAAAATTAAAAGCGGGTGAATTTGTGAAAGAGTTGAAAAATGTGGATATCTTCAGCGACGGCTCTTGTTCGGGAAATCCCGGACCGGGCGGCTGGGCAAGCATTTTAAGATATAAGGGACACGAAAAAGAAGTCAGCGGCGGAAATGCCGAAACGACTAACAACCGCATGGAGCTGACAGCCGTAATTGAAGCGCTCCGCCTGCTGCGTGAAAAATGCAGCGTGACGATTTATACAGACTCCCAATATGTCGCCAACGGAATTGAAAAGGGTTGGGCAGAAGGCTGGAAAAAGAACGGCTGGATAAAAAGTGATAAAAAACCGGCGCAAAACGCCGATTTATGGGATTCTCTTTTAACGGAGCTGTCAAAGCATAATTACAAAATTGTCTGGATAAAGGGACATGCGGGACACCCCGAAAACGAGCGCTGTGACAAGCTTGCCGTACACCAGTCAAAAAAATATTCAAAGGAGGGCTGATTTTTGAGGCTTGCGTTTTTGATTATCAGTCTTGAGGGCAGCGGCGGGGCAGAAAGAGCCTTAAGCTCATTGAGCGGCTTTTTTGCCCGAAAAGGTCATGAGGTGACTGTTTTTTCATTGCAGGGCCGCGGCAGCTTTTATGACTTTGACAAAGAAGTTAACATAGTCTTTTTAAACCTTCCGCAGCTTCCCCCGAGCGCTTCCCTTTCGCGCTTCAGAGCGGCTGCTTCACGCGCGCTGTCAGTCAGAAAAGCAGTAAAAGAGCTTTCCCCGGACTGTGTCATCGGCATGAGCCATGTGATGTCCTCTTATGCTGTGTTTTCGACAGTCTTAACAAAAATCAAGTCGGTGGGGACAGAGCGCAGCAACCCCTATATGCTCAACGCCACACCGTTTATGACGCTTTTGCGCCGCGCGACTTCACTCCTTTGCGGCGGATATATATTTCAAACGGAGGGCGCGCGCGGCTTTTTTCCAAAAAGCGTAAGACGAAAGTCGGCGGTGATTCAAAACGCGGTTTTTAATCAGTCGGTTTACGAGCTTTCGCCGCCGACTGTGCGCGAAAAAACAATCACCGCCGCGGGCAGGCTTGTGGAGTGCAAAGGCTTTGACACACTCATTAAGGCGTTCGCGGAGATACACAAGAGCTTTCCCGATTACAAGCTTGTCATATACGGCGACGGCGAGGAAAGAGAAAGGCTTGAGTCGGCGGCGGCGGAAAATGGATTGCGGGATTTTGTCTGCCTGCCGGGCGCCGTGCGTGATGTTATGAGCCGTGTTTGCCGTTCCTCCGTCTTTGTCCTGTCGTCAAGATACGAAGGAATGCCTAACGCGCTTATCGAGGCGATGGCGTGCGGAGTGCCCTGCGTTTCCACACGGTGCAAAATGGGTCCGGAGGAATTAATTGTTGACGGTGAAAACGGGCTGCTCGCGCCGGTTGACGATGTCGGCGCGATTTCGTCCGCCGTCGTCAGGCTGCTGTCCGACAAAAATTTGTCAGAAAAGATTTCACGCAGCTCCCTCTCCTTAAAAAAACGGCTTTCAACTGAAGAAATAGGCGCGCAATGGATAGAATATCTTTCGAGGTTAATCAAAAATTAAGCAAATCTTAATACATTTTTCGACCGTTTATTTAATCTTTATTCTTAATACTAAACCTGTTTTTTTACGATTGTTGTATAATCATAAGAGTTGTTTTGACATATTGTGAAGGGATGAGCGGCGAAATGATCATGACCAAACCGTTTTATGAAGTTCGTGAATTCAGCGATCTTAGAGAAATGCTGATGCAAAGCGTTGAAATTTACGGCGACAAAACACTGTTTGAAGTCAAAGGCGGCAGCGGCAATATATACGGCGTCAGCTACAAAGACTTTTTTCGTGACGTCAATTCCGTCGGCACAATGCTTTGCTCCGCCGGGTTTAAAGGCTGCAACATAGCCGTCGCCGGGCAAAACAGCTACAAGTGGATTTTATCTTACTTGTCCACTGTTTGCGGCACGGGCACCATTGTTCCGATTGACAAAGAGCTTCTTTTTGACGAAATAGACGGGATTTTAAAGGTTGCCGACGTCAAGCTGATTTTTTGTGACAACGACTTTTTCAAAAAGCTTTATGATAACCGCGGCAAAATCACGCCGGGCACAAAGATTGTCTGCTTCGAGCAGGCTGACGACGACGAGTTTTCGCTGTCGTTTGATATTTTCAAAGACAACGGTAAGAAGCTTTTAGACGAGGGCGACGATTCTTTCACATCAGCAGTCATAGATCCGGAGGTCATGTGTTCCCTGCTTTTCACATCCGGCACAACCGGCACGTCAAAGGGTGTGATGCTTTCACACCGAAACTTCTGCTCTGACGTGAAACATTGCATGGAAGTTGTTAAGATTTATCCCGAAGACAAAGGTATTTCCATCCTCCCGCTGCACCACACATACGAATGCACAGTGATGATGTTTATGGGCATCTATTCCGGCGGAAGTGCCGCTTTCTGCGACGGGTTGAAATATGTCGTCAAAAATTTCAAGGAATATAGTCCTACCGTTTTCGTGAGCGTTCCGCTTCTTCTTGAAAAGGTTCATAAAACGATTATGAAAAGAATCGAAAAGAAAAAGAACGGCATGAAGCTTTTTAATTTTGGCAAAAAGACTGTGAAAATCGGCAGCAAGTTCGGGTTTGACCTTCGGCGGCTCTTTTTCAAAGAAATACAAGACGTTTTCGGCGGCAGGATGAGACTTATCATAGTCGGCGCCGCCGCCATGAATCCGCAGATTATTGAAGATTTTGCCGCTTTCGGAATCCAGATAATTTACGGCTACGGATTGACAGAGTGTTCCCCGCTTGTCATCTGCAACAACGACAGGCTCCTCCTTACGGATTCGATCGGCGTTCCCCTTCCGAGCGTTGAGGTAAAAATAATAAACAAAGAGCCGGAAACGGGCATAGGCGAGCTTTGTGTGCGCGGTCCGATGGTGATGCTCGGATATTATAAGAACCCGGAGGAAACGGCAAAGGTAATTGATGAGGACGGATTTTTCCACACCGGCGACCTCGGATATGCAAACGAACGCGGCGAGTTCTTCATAACCGGCAGGATAAAAAACGTCATCGTCACAAAAAACGGCAAAAACATCTATCCGGAGGAAATCGAGTATCACATCGGTCAAAACAGGTTTGTCGAGGAATGTCTTGTGCTTGAGGGCAAGGATAAAAACGGCGAGCCGGTCGTCGAAGCCAACGTCTATCCCAACTTTGACGAGATAAGAGAAACGCTCGGCAAGTGCGATATTTCCGATTCTGATGTTTTCAAAATAATCCATCAGGTGATTGAGGAAATAAACAAAAAGTTGCCGTCCTATAAAAGGGTCATCAGACTTAAAATACGTGAAACGGAGTTTATAAAAAACACGACCGCCAAAATACAGCGGTTCAAAAATGTTCCAAGCAACTGAAAACATAAAAACAGGCCGCCCCAAGTTTCGGGCGGCCTGTTTTAATTTTGTTGTCTTTTCATGCTTTTCGGCAGCTAACCGACAAGAGCTTCAAAAGCTTCTCTGATGTTTTTCACGCCGATAATCTCTATGTCTCTTTTTATCTCGTCAGAAAGCGAACGCAGGTTATATTTCGGCACGACACATTTTTTAAAGCCAAGGCGCGCGGCTTCATTAATCCTTTGCGCACAGCCTGTCACCGCTCTTATTTCACCGCCAAGCCCTATTTCGCCGAAAGCTATCGCGCCGTCGCTCACAGGGACGTCCTTCAAGCTTGAAACAAGCGACAAAGCGACAGAAAGATCCGAGGCGGGCTCGTCCAGCTTCAATCCGCCGATAACATTTACATATGTGTCCATATTTCCAAAATAATATCCCGCCCTTTTTTCAAGCACGGCAAGAAGCATCGCCATTCTGTTGTAATCAAAGCCTGTCGCCATTCTCCGCGGATTGCCGAAGCCTGTCGGTGTCACAAGCCCCTGCACTTCGGCAAGTATCGGTCTTGAACCCTCTATAACGCAGGCGACGCATGTGCCTGAGGTGTTTTTCGGGCGCCCTGAGATGAGCATTAAGGACGGATTTTCCACCTGATTCAGCCCGTTTTCAAGCATCTCAAAAACGCCGATTTCGTTCGTAGAGCCGTATCTGTTTTTAATCGCCCTCAATATCCTGTAAGACATATTCCGCTCGCCTTCAAAATAAAGCACCGCGTCAACAATATGCTCAAGGACTTTCGGCCCGGCGATGTTGCCGTCCTTGTTGACATGCCCGACTATAATGATCGGAATGTTGAGGGATTTTGCAATGCGCATCAACAAGCTTGTCGATTCACGAACCTGTGTGATGCTGCCTTGTGAGGAGCTAAGCTCTGAAATGTTCATTGTTTGAATCGAGTCGATAATGACAAGTCCCAGCTTGCTCTCTCTTATTTCTTCCGCTATAATTCCCACGTCAGTTTCGCAATAGACTGAAAGCTTGTCCGTCGTAACGCCGAGTCTGTTCGCCCTTAGCTTTATCTGGTGAGCGGACTCCTCACCGGAAATGTAAAGCACATTAAGCCGATCTCCGAGATATTGACAAACCTGCAACAGGATTGTCGATTTACCAATGCCCGGGTCGCCGCTCAAAAGCACAAGCGAGCCTTTTACAATCCCGCCGCCGAGCACCCTGTCAAACTCCGAAAGACCGGTGACATATCGGTTTTCGCTGTCGTTGGCGTTTATTTCGTTGAGCTTCTCCGCCTTGCCGCGCGGTAAATTCGCGCGGGACGGGTGTCTTTGCGCCCGCGCCGGCTCTCTTATTTCCTCCGTCATGCTGTTCCATTCATTGCACGACGGACAGCAGCCGTACCATTTTGTTGTTTCATGCCCGCAGTTCGAGCAGATAAATACAGATTTGATTTTGCCTGCCATTAAACATCCTCCGGTGCGTTTAAAAAATCCATTATTCCGAGCATTATCGACAATGCCATCTGAGTTTGGTAAACGGGGTCGTTAAGCTTTTTTGACTCCTCATAATTTGACAAAAAACCGCACTCCACCATTACAGCCGGGCGGTGTGTGTTATAAAGAAGATAAATTTCTGTGCCGCTCGCCTTGATTGCCCTCTTGTTTTCAGGCTGAATGCTTTCGACAATGCTGCGCTGTATCGAAGCCGCAAGGTCGTTGCTAAGGGGGTTGTTCTTTGAAAAAAACACTTGCGCGCCGCTGTATTTTGACGCGCTGAAGTGATTTTGATGTATGCTTACAAGGATGGAATTTTCGGTGCTTTCAACAAGCTTTACGCGGTTATGTATGTCTGATATCTTTTGCTGCCGTGTGGAGCGCGCGGAGCTGTCGTGAATTGATATGTCTTTATCGCGCGTCAGAACTGTGGAAAAACCTAAGAAATTCATAATTTTGTCAAGCTTGAGCGCAATTGAAAGGTTTATTGTTTTTTCGGGCGTCCCGTCAATTGACAGCGCGCCGCCGTCAATCCCTCCGTGACCGGCGTCGATGACAATGACGGCATTTTGCCTGTTAAGCGCTGTCATTGCGGACAGTGCGTCATGATTCCTTTTTCCCGTGATATAGACGGCGACAAAAATAATAACGACAAAAACTGATAAAACAACTAATATTTTTCCGGCCTTCATGCAATCAACTCCCGCTAATAATATGCACAAACGCCGTGAATCTTTCATCTTTTAAAAAATTGTTTGCTCCTTGCCGCCTGTTATGCGTTTTATCAAGACGTCGCACAAGAAAATAATAAACGCGCCGATATAAAAACCGAGGCTGTTTAAAATGATGTCGTCTATATCGCAGTCGCCTGTTTTAAAGATTAGCTGCGATATTTCCAGCAATCCGGAAATCATGACAGGCAGCCATACGATTCTTCCAAACTTTGTTTCGGGCTTAAAAATCTTTAAATAGAAGCCTATCGGCATAAGACAAAAAACATTGCCGAACAAATATATCAAGCCCTCATAACGCCCGACTTGACCGGTGAGATAAAATTGGATTGAATTAAAAGGAATCAGGTTAAACCCCGCGCTGTTCCACGGGGCACGAATAAGAAAAAAACCGTAAAACAAAAAGCAGCCGTAAAAAAACAAAAAGCCTTTTGATGAGCGCCTGACAAACTTTTTATAATCCTCTTTAATCATCGGATCGGAAAGATTCGCGGGCAGAAAAAGGCGAAAAAACGTCAGCATAAAAAACGCGCTTACCCACACAAGTGCGACGGCAAGCGGCTTGTCGTAATAAAAAGCCTCTATCCGGCTCGAAAAATCTCCTTTGTGTTCAAGCTGTGCGGCGATCTCCGCGTATATCCCGACGGAGGTGATTGAGACCATAAACAGCGAAAGCGCAATGCCAAGGAATTTTAAGCTGTTTTTAATAAAAAACCCGGCGATAGTCAGACACGCCGACAAAAACAGCGCTGACGTGATTTGAAAACCGAGTTTGCCGATATTGTTGAAGGACGGGATAACGCATAAAAGATAGCCAATGGCAAAAACAAGGGACAAAATAAAATCAAAAAAACTGAATTTTCCCCCGCTGCTTTTATAAATTTTACACATTTGAGTTTCTCCTGTAGTCTATATATGATTGCAATATCATAACGGCGGCGACGCTGTCAATAACAGCCTTCCGCTTTTTGCCGCGAACATTTAAGTTGTTAAGAGCGTTGCGGGCGGAAACAGTCGTGAGCCGCTCGTCCCAAAGCATTGTTTCAATCTCCGATGCCTCGGCAAGGGCTTTGGCGAACATTTCGCTCTTTTTTGCTCTTTCACCTTCGTTATCATTCATATTTTTCGGATGTCCGACGACAAAAAGCTCGGCTTTTTTTTCGTCGGCTATGGCGCAAAGCCTTTCAATCACCTTTGGCGCGTAGCGTTCGTGAATCACCTCGACGGGAGACGCCAGAAATTCAGTCGGGTCGCAGACAGCGACTCCCGTCCTGCTGTCGCCGAAATCAACCGCCAGTATTATCATCTTTTATCCTCATATATAATTTTTCCGCACCGAATTGTGAATTTGACTCTTCCCGTAAGCTCCATGCCCTTAAACGGTGTGTTTTTTGCCCTTCCGTGAAGCTTTTCGGCGTCCACGGTCCATTTTTCATCCGGATTAAAAACGACAATGTCCGCCTGCGAGCCTGTCTTAAGGCTGCCTGCGTTGACTCCGAGGATTTGAGCGGGAACAGTCGACATCATGTAAAGCAATTTAAACATCGTGATATAGCCTTTGTTTACGAGCGCGGTGATGCCCGCCGCAAGGGATGTCTCAAGCCCGATTACACCGTTAGGCGCCGTGAAAAACTTGCTTTTTTCTTCGGGCGAATGGGGCGCGTGGTCTGTCGCTATTACGTCGATTGTGCCGTCCATTATTGCCCTGATAATGGCGCGTTTATCCATTTCAGAGCGTATCGGCGGATTGCACCTGTAATCGGCGTCTTGATTCAGCAGCAGCTCATCGTTCAGCATAAAATACTGCGGACAAGTTTCGGCCGTCACCCTCACGCCGTTTTTTCTTGCGAACTTTATTATGTCGACGGCGGTTGATGTGCTGACATGACAAACGTGTATTTGAGCGCTTGTTGAGCGCGCAATCATGAGATCTCTTGCGGTGCCGACATTTTCCGCCGTGAACGGGTTGCCCTTCACGCCGAGCGCGGCCGAAACGATGCCTTCATTTACAATTCCGCCGCCCGAAAGGCTTGTGTCCTCACAGTGGGCAAGGAGCGGGACATTATACCAAGACGCCTGCTCAAGCGCGTCATAAAATGTTTTTGAGTCAGTTATGCACACACCGTCATTAGAAAAAGCGACGGCACCGGCGTTTTTTAAAGCTCCGAAATCAACGAGAGAGCTGTCGCATCCGTTTTTTGTGACAGAGGCGACAGGCAGAACCTTGACACAGGCTTGCAACGCCTTTTCTCTTATAAATTCCAGCGTCTCAACGCTGTCGACAACCGGGTCTGTGTTTGGCATCGCCGCAATCATTGTGACACCGCCCGCGGCGGCGGCTTCGGAGACAGAGCAAATATCGTCCTTATATGTATATCCCGGCTCCCTTGTGTGAACGTGCATATCGACAAGCCCCGGCGCCGCGATAAGACCGGAGGCGTCTATGACTTTATCAGCCTTGTTTTCAAGGTTTTCGCCGATTTCAGAAATTTCCTCGCTTTCAATAAAGATGTCTCCGGTTCTGTCAAGCTCGCCGCTCGGATCAATTATTCTCGCATTTTTGATTAGCATACTCATTTTTACGCTTCCTTTCCGAGGACCGTTTAATCTTCCTCATCGGCATAGACGGCGTGGTCGTCTGCCGCTGTCGCCGTTGTTATCGTTGTGCTGTTTCCGTAAATAAAGTTCC
Source organism: Clostridiales bacterium (assembly GCA_012523185.1). Classification (GTDB taxonomy): domain Bacteria; phylum Bacillota; class Clostridia; order Oscillospirales; family Acutalibacteraceae; genus UBA1425. The sequence goes on along the minus strand of JAAYIY010000070.1, from coordinate 39,483 downwards.
AAAGCTCCGGGAATATACGAGAGCCCGTGTCTATGATATCGTCAATAATACTAACACTTCCGCTGCAAGAGGAACAGGTTGACGGAACATATGATGTTTTATACCACCCGTAACCGCCTATTTCACAGTTTTTCCCCGCAAGAAGCCCTGTTGACGCGCAATATGGCTTTTTGACTGTCTTGCCGCTCTTTCCAAAGCTTGTAACTGCAAGGTTTTTGTGAATCTTGCTGAATATGTCAAGAAATATCTTGCCGCACGGGTTGAGCGACGAGTTAATTGACTTCGGCTTGTCGTAACCGTACCAAATTGAGCAGACATAATAGGGAGTGCCTGCACAAAACCACCTGTCTTTTTCTTTGTCGGTGGTGCCTGTTTTACAGAAAATGGGGAAATTTTGAACGGTGTAGCCGGTGCCGTAGCTTGACGTCGGAACAGTCTGGAGCAGCTCACACATAATGTCCGCCGTTTCAGCCGATATAGCACGCTCTCCCTCAACATTTTTATTCGACAAAATCACCTCGCCCTTGCTGTCAAGCACCTCGTAATAGCAATAAGGCTTGTAATACATTCCGCCGTTGCCGAAAGCGGCATAAGCCGAAGCCATCTCAACCGTCGTGGCGCCGTTTGTCATCGCGCCTACGGCAACAGGCGGGAGAGACGCATCATTGACCGGGTCAACATGGGAAAGATGAAAGCGATTTTGAAGGTAATCAAGCGATGTTTTGATTCCGTTGGGCAGGAAGTTGTAGACAACACGGGCGGCAGTCGTGTTAAGCGAAACCTTAATAGCATACTGCACAGTCTTTTTTCCGCCGTCGCCCAAGGTGCCGTCAACGTTTTCAGGCCACATTTTCCCGCCGACTGCTATGGCGCTGTTTGGAATCATGCTTGACCATGTTATGGAGTCAGTTTCAATTCCGGGAGCATATACGGAAAGTGGTTTTATGGACGAACCCGGCTGCCTCGGAGATGAGGATGCCCTGTTCAGACACCTGTTCCTCTCTTTTTTCCCGGCTTGACCGACAATCCCGACAACCCTGCCCTTATAGTCCATTATTGTCATGGACGACTGAACGGCGGGGCGCTCTTTCGTGTCGGGCTCATTTGGATACGGAAAGGCGGAACGTGAGGAATAAACCTTTTCGAGGGTCTCTTGAATTTTGAGGTTTACGGCGCTATATATTTTCAGCCCGCCGTAATATATCATCTTTGTGGCGTCGGCTTTTGTGTATCCGAGCTTGTTGACAAGGTCGTTTATGACGGAATCAATTATATAGTCGACATAAAAGCTCTGATATTCCTCTTTCTTTTCTTTTTTCGCTGTTGATTCCTTGCTTTCGTCCGAAACATAGCGCGGGTCGTTTGTGAAGATTATATCGCTCTTTACAGCCTCGTCATATTGCTTTTGACTGATAAATTCCTGCTCCAACATCAGCCTCAAGCAGTAGTTGCGGCGGTCTTTATTGTTTTCCGGATTGTACAGCGGGTCGTAATAATACGGCGCTTTCGTAATTGACGCGAGCGCGGCGCACTCCGCAATCGTAAGGCTGTTAAGCTCCTTGCCGAAATACTTTTCAGCCGCCGTCTTGACACCGTAGCAGCCGCTGTCAAGATACACTGTGTTAAGGTATGCTTCAAGGATGTCCTTTTTTTCATAGTTTTTTTCAAGGTTAAACGCCGAAAGAATTTCATTGTATTTACGAACGCTTGTTACGTCGCTTTCGCCCGTGATATTTTTGATAAGCTGCTGCGTTATGGTCGAAGCGCCGCCTTCGTTAAATGACAATGAGCTGATGACGCTGCCGAGCCTCAATATATCGACGCCTTGATGCGAATAGAACCGCTTGTCCTCAAGCGCGATAAAAGCATCCACAAGCCTTTGCGGGATTTTTTCAAGCCCGACCCAGATTCTGTTTATTTCGCCGTGCAGCCTGATGTATTCAACCACCTTGCCGTCGTCGTCGTAAGCATATATAAAGGATGTTTGGTTTTGGTTGTTTTTTGTGTCGTCAAGATTTATGGCGACGTCTCCGTTTATCTCTAAAAAGGCGTTGGCGAGAACATACCCGCTGACAATGCAGGCAGTCAAAAAAAATACAAGTATAACAGACAAAAACGCCGTGAGCGCCCCCGCCCTTTTTTTCTTGCTTTTGCCCTTCCTTTTTTGGCTCGCGCCCGCCGAGCCCCTTGCCGCCGCGTTCGGGCGATTTTTCCCGCCTTGCGCGCCGCTCGGGCGCCTGTTGCGTCCGCCGCCGACCGGAGTTTGATTCATGGCTCTCTCCTCCTAACTTTTTCATTATAACACATAATTTTAAAAATGTTTAGTATATTTGTAAATAAAATTCCCTTTTTCCTTAACGCAATTAAAATATCATCTTTTCTGATTTCGGATGATTTTTAAGTTTATAGCTGACATTTTAAAAAAGATTTATAACAACTTTATTAAAGCTTTAAAAATGGTTAATACAGGCGTTAAACAGGGAAATTGTGTTTGCTTTTAAATGTGAAATGTGGTAAAATCTATATTAAGAGCATATTTTTGACAATATATATTTATTGGAGCTGTGATAGATATGCAAAGGCGTCACTACTGGGAAAGACCCGAAGTCATTAAAGAAAATAAGCTCGACCCCAGAAATCTTGCCCTGCCTTTCGGCGAGGATGACGATTTTTGCTTTGACGTCTCGCCGTACAAGCTTTCGCTTAACGGCAAATGGAGATTTTTTTGGAAAATGGGCGTCGCAAGCTTACCCTCCTCTTATTTTGACCCCGCTTTAAACGACAGCTCATGGGATTATATAGAAGTTCCGTCGCTTTGGCAGCTTAAAGGCTATGGAAAACCTCTTTATCTATGCTCTTTTATTCCACCCGCGCTTTCAAAAAATAAAAACAAAATACCGTCAATAAATCACGAGCTTAACGAAGCCGGCATTTATCGGCGGACATTTTCTGTTCCCGACAAGTGGATAGGTCGGAGAATAATCCTGCATTTCGGCGCCGTTAAGTCAGCCCTTTATGTATATATTAACGGTAATTATGTCGGATATTCCCAAGGCTCAATGACACCGGCGGAGTTTGACATCACAGATTTTCTTGATCTGGGCGAAAACCAGATAACATTAAGGGTCATGCGCTACAGCGCCGCCACATACCTTGAAAATCAAGATATGTGGAATCTTTCCGGCATATACAGAGAGGTTTATATTTATTCGGAGAGTGTAACAAGAATTGACGACATCAGCGCAGACGCTTCTCTTACCGACACATATGCCGATGGTGTTCTTAATTTGCATGTCAGCATAATCAAATCTCAGCCTGTCCGCAGCAATGTCACCTGCCGGGTTTTCCTCGACGACGACGAAATACATACCGAGAGCTTCGACATATTCGGAAAATATAACATCGGTTTGTCACACATTATTAAAAATGTGAGAAAATGGTCCGCCGAAACGCCGGAGCTTTATAATCTCACTGTTGTTTTAACGTCCCCCGAGGGTTTTGTTTGTAAAAAGAGAATAAGAGTCGGATTTAAACGTGTTGAAATAGTCGGCAATGTGTTTTATATAAACGGACAAAAGGTTATCTTAAAAGGCGTAAACCGCCATGATTTTGACCCTGATAACGGCTGGAATGTCCCGCGTGAGCGATATTATCAAGACCTTTATCTTATGAAGCGCGCAAATATAAATGCCATAAGAACAAGCCATTACCCCAATCATCCTTTCTTTTATGAGCTGTGCGACGAGCTTGGATTTTATGTTATGGACGAATGCGACCTTGAATCTCACGGCGTCCGCCGCAAAAATGTTCCGGGCAGCAACCCTGTTTGGAGAGACGCCGTAATTGACCGGCTGCAAAGGATGGTAGTCCGCGACAGGAGCCATGCCTGCGTCTGCATCTGGTCGCTTGGCAACGAAGCCGGAGACGGCAGGAACTTCAAGCATATGTATAACGCGCTGCGGCGGCTTAACACAAACCTGCCGGTTCATTATGAGGGCGACTTTGATCTTTCAAAATCAGATTTCATCAGCAGAATGTACCCATCTGAAAAGATTGCCGCACAGCTTAGAGAACAAAAGCCGATAACGACGACACTGTTTGACAACGTCGCAAACGCTCTTGCCGCGGACAACAAGCCGGTTTTGCGCAGCGCATACAAATACAAGCCCGTCATTTACTGCGAATTTGCCCACTGCATGGAAAACAGCCTCGGCAATTTTAAAGAATATGTCGATGATTTTGAGAAATATGACCATATATGTGGCGGCTTTATTTGGGACTTTGTCGATCAGTCGATACGCGCCGTCAAGGACGGCAAAGAGCAATGGCTTTACGGCGGGGATTTTGGCGACACGCCCTCAAGCTATTATTTCTGCGCGAACGGCATTGTTTCAGCCGACAGAATCCCACACCCTGCCTATTATGAGGTCAAACAGTGCTATTCAAATGTCTGTGCAAAAGATATTGACTGTAAAAACGGGATTGTCGATATTTTTAACAAAAATTTTTTTATAAGTCTTGATTATCTTGATGTTAAATGGTCTGTCACACAGGACGGAAATCTTCTCGAAAGCGGTGTTATAAACGCCCCTGACGTGGCTCCGCAGTCGTCTTGCAGCTTCACGCTTCCTCTTTCAACAAAGGAGTTCGGTGTCGGCGAATATATTTTAACGATATCTTTTTGTGTCAACAAATCCATGCCGTGGTATGATGCCGGTGATGAAATAAGTTTTAACCAGTTTATCATGAGCGACGTCAAACCGATTCCGTCTGTCCCGTCCGGAAAGATTTCTGTTAAAAAAAGCTCCGGAACCACGACAGTCAAGGCGGCTGACACCACCATAGTATTTAACAAAAAGAATCTTATCTCACTTGATTTTGGAGACGGGCAAATACTTGAGGGCGCCTCTCCCCTGCTTCCGAACTTTTATCGTCCTCTCACAGACAACGATATCGGGCTGTTTAATTTTGCTCCAAAATATAAGTGGCTCAACCTGCTTTACCGTTGGCGCACCGCCAATAAACGCATGAGGCTTAAAAGCTTAAAACTGTCGTCAAATAAAAAACAAAAAACAATCACAGCCCATTGGAAATCTCCATACACAAGAGGTGTCACGACATATTTTTCACTTTCGGCTGACGGCTCAATAACTGTTACTCACAGCGCAAAGGGCAGATTCTTTCCAATGCTGAGGATTGGATTAAAGATGCGCGTCCCGTCGGAATTTAATAATGTCAAGTGGTACGGCAGAGGACCCCACGAGTCATATATAGACAGAAAAACAGGTCAAAAAATTGCCGTTCATTCTGCCGCCGCGTCTGAAATGGGTCATATGTATATGCGCCCGCAGGAAAACGGCAACCGCACGGATGTCCGCCGCTTTGAGATTACAAACAAAGACGGCAAAGGCTTTTCCGTGGAGGGTCACGCACCTCTTAACTTCGGGATACATGAATTTTCAGAAGAAAAGCTTGATAAAGCGGAGCATATCCACGAACTTGTGAAAGACAACTTTCTCACGCTTAATATCGACGGTTTTATGCGCGGCGTCGGCGGCGATTTTCCCGGCGCGGCAGTTCTTCACGAGCCGTACAAGCTCCATCCCTGCAAGAAATACACTTTTACGTTTGAAATAAAAAGAAAATAACGGGGTGTGTTGCTGATGCTCAACATTGTTCCAAAGCCTTGTTCTGTCACATTAAGTCCGGGCATATTGCGCCTTGGCGGCCGCGATTTCAAAGGGCTTGTCACGCGTGCCGACGACAAGACAATTTTCCCGCAGGGTTACAGATTAACAATCAGCCCTGACGGCGTCACAGCGGCGTCTTCAGACGACGACGGATTTTTTAACGCGCTCAAAACACTTGAGCAGATAAAGTTTTCGAGCGGCAGCTTTCTCCCGTCCGTAACTGTTGAGGATCATCCGCGTTTCCCGTTCAGGGGATTTATGATTGATTGTTCGCGCCACTTCCTTCCTGTCGACGAGCTTAAGGTGATGATCGACGCGGCTTCAAAATTTAAGTTTAACTTCTTTCATTGGCATTTGACAAACGACCAGGGCTGGAGGGCGGAGATTCCGGAGCTTCCCGATCTGTGCAAAAAGGCTTCCGTGCGCGGCAGCTCCCATTTCGGAAGTGTTTGCGACCCGTCCCCTCACGGCGGTTTTTACACTGTCGATGAGATGAAAGACATTGTAAAATATTGCCGTGAAAGGCGCATTGAGGTTATTCCGGAAATTGACATGCCCGGTCATGCCGCTTCGCTGATCGCCGCCTTTCCCGAGCTGTCATGCGACGGCAGGCCTATTGGTCTCAAGACCACCGGCGGCATTTTCAATGACATACTGTGCGCCGGAAACGACAAAACATATAAGATTGTTTTTCAGATAATCGATTCGCTTTGCGGCGTTTTCGACGGTGAATATTTTCATATCGGCGGCGACGAGGCGCCTAAAAAGCGCTGGAAAAGCTGCCCTAAGTGCCAATCCCTCAAGTCAGCGCTCGGCTTAAATGACGAGGAGGAGCTGCACGGCGCGTTTGCAAACACGGTCGCCGAATTTCTAAGGCAAAAGGGTAAAAAGGTCATTTCTTGGAACGACAGCCTTAACGGTGAAAATCTTGACGACTCCATAACCGTCCAATTTTGGATGGATAAAGCAAAAAAATCAGTCAAACGAGCCAACTCCGGCGGCAAGCTCATTGTCTCTGATTTTTATCATTATTACATGGACTATCCCTACGGCATGACCCCGCTTAAAAAGGTTTATGGCTACAACCCCGTTCTCAAGGGACTTGATCATGTGGGAGAGACTTCTGTTGTCGGTGTTGAGGCGCCTGTATGGACAGAGCATATCCGCAGTCTTGACAAGATGTCATACATGTGTTTTCCGCGCTTTCTTGCCGTCGCCGAACGCGGATGGACGCAGGAGAGCCTGTGCGATTACGACGACTTTAAGGCAAGGAGCAAAAAGCTTCTTCCCATGCTTGATTACCGTATACGTTACGCGCCTGAGCAGGATTGGGACATTTTAACGTGTTCGCGAGTTAAAGAGACAACCTCCTTTTTCATTAATGCAATCAATGAGGACAACATTAAAAACTTTTTAGACAGCCGTTAAACTTTTAAAAGGAGCGTGCCGAAAATAAAGATAAAATTTGCCGTTATGGGACCGGGACGCATATCCTCAAAGTTTTGTGAGGCGGTGCGGCTTGCCGACCGCGCCGAGGTCACGGCGGTGGCGTCCAAGAGCGCCGAAAGGGCAAAATCCCTTGCTGACCGCTTCGGCATCCCCGAGCATTACGGCAGCTATGAAGAAATGCTTAAAAAAGCAGATGTCGACGCCGTATACATTTCGACAACTCACAACTTTCATTTTGAAAACATAAAGCAGTGCCTGCAAAACGGCAAAAATGTCCTGTGCGAAAAAAGCATGTGTGTCTGCCGCCGCGACGCACAAGAGCTTTTTGCGCTTGCCGCGAAAAAGAGCCTGCTCCTTGTTGAGGGCATGTGGATAAGGCACCTTGGCACGCTGAACAAGACAAAAGAGCTGATATCACAAGGCGCCGTCGGGAAGATCGTCCTTGCCGACGCCGTCGCCGGATTTAAAGCGGAGGTTGATTCCGCACACCGTCTAATCAATCCCGAGCTTGGCGGCGGAGTCGCTTTTGACATTTCTGTTTATGCCATAGAGGCGCTCACATACCTTCTTGGCGGAGATATAATGCACACGTCGGGCAAAGCTTTTTACAACAGCGCGGGAGCCGATTTGGTAAACAGGATATCCCTTGATTACGAGGACTTCACGGCGACCATACTTGCCACTTTGTCCGCTTCCCCGCCAAACAATCTCCTTATCGCCGGGAGTGAGGGCTGCATTTCGATTCCTTCCTTTATAGGCGGCGAAAAGCTGATATTTTGCAGATACGGCGAAGAACCTCAAAGCTATTTATTTCCCTATGAAAACGGTTTTCAATTTGAAATAAACGATTTTGTAAACTGCATTATTGACGGCAAGACCGAAAGCAGCGTCGTCCCCGCAAAGGACACAATCCAGTGCGCCGGGATATTTGATGTTGTTCTCAATTCCCGAAGGTGATTTTATGAAAGCTAAACGTATTTGGGTGACAGGCAGCGCAAACATGGATGTCGTGCTGTCGATTGAAAGAGCGCCGCGCCCCGGTGAAACAATCGCTGTCGGCTCACAAAGCTTAATACCGGGAGGAAAAGGGGCAAACAGAGCTGTCGCCCTTGCCCGCCTCGGCGCGAATCCTGTCTTTTCATGCTGTCTCGGCGACGATTTAACAGGCGCCGCCCTTGCCGACCTTTACCGCTCGGAGGGGCTGGACGAGTCGGAAATATCAACAGTCAAAGGCAGCGGAAGCGGCACGGCTTATATATTCCTTGAAAAGGACGGTTCAAACAGAATCGCTGTTTTTGCGGGTGCAAACGACAGCTTCAAAGACGAGAAAATATCATCTTTCACAAGCAGGCTCGACGAGGTTTCGATGCTTTGCTCCGAGCTTGAAATCCCTGTTTCATCCGTCGAACGCCTGATATACGAAGCACGCTCAAGGGATGTGCCGGTCATTATCGACACCGCGCCCGTCAAGCCCGACGTTCGCCTGTCAATGTTTAAAGGCGTATATGTCTTAAGCCCCAACGAAAGCGAGGCGGAGGCGCTCACCGGGATTCACATCACGGACGAAAAAAGCGCACGCGAAGCGTGCCGTGCCCTGCATGAATGCGGAGTTAAATATGCCCTCATAAAGCTCGGTAAAAACGGTTCAATTTGCTTTGACGGCAAAGACTTTATTTTGTGCCCTGTTTTTGATAAGGCGGGAAAAGTCGTCGACACCACAGCTGCCGGAGACTCATATATGGCGGGTCTGTGCAAGGCAGTCAGCGACGGAATGACAATGGAAAACGCGATGAGATACGCCACTGTCGTCGCAGGAATAGCCGTCACCCGTTTCGGCGCTGTGCCGTCGCTGCCGCGTCTTGATGAAGTGGAAGATATGATAAGGCAATATCCGGCGCAGGCGGGAATCAATCCTTGAACGCCGCGTGAAAACAAAAAGCAAAACACCGCCCTTTCAAGCAGTGTGTCTGTGATGTAATCAAAATTTTTGACAGGGCGACATGATAAATATCTGAAAATGTTAATTGTTTTACAGCAGGATGCTTTCTTGACCGGGGCTTACATTAATATCTTCGCGCGTTTTAAATAGATAGCCGTTTTCCTCAAGGATATCCATATGCTTCAGGGCGCAGCCGATTCCTCTTGCGACACAGTTAACAGGGTCGTCGGCGACGACAGCCCGTACTCCCGTTTTTTTGCTTATCAGTTTATCCATGCCGTGCAAAGCTGATCCGCCGCCTGTCAAAATAATGCCCGTTTCCGATATATCCGCCGAAAGCTCCGGAGGAGTGATTTCAAGCACCTCTCGGACGCTTTCGGCTATTTGTTCAAGATGCTCTCTGATGGCAAGGAAAACCTCGGTCGTCGAAACCTCAAAATAACTCGGCATACCCGTGAAATAATTTTTCCCCTTTACCTGTACGGCAATTTCCGCGTCACGCATATATGCGCAGCCGATCTTTTTCTTGATTTCTTCCGCTGTAACTTCTCCGATTATCATATTCCGCTCACGCCTGATATATCTTATAATGTCATCGTCAAAGGCGCTGCCCGCTATGCGAATGCTTTTTGAAACGGATATGCACCCCATGGTTATGACAGCTATGTCCGTTGTGCCGCCGCCAATGTCGACAATCATGACGCCTTTCGGCTTGTTAAACGCGACTCCGGCGCCGAACGCGGCCGCCAAGGGTTCCTCGACAAGGCACGCCCTCCCGGCGCCCGACGAGGTGGCAAGCTCAAGCAAGGTGCGCCTTTCAAGGCTCGTTACAGTCGACGGCATACAGATGACAATGTTGGGTTTAAAAATTCTGTTTCCACATATTTTTTGCAGGTAATAGCGGAGCATTGACTGTGTTGCCGTAAAGTCGGAAATAACTCCGTATCTCATGGGTCTTGTGACTGCCACGGAGTCGGGATTTCTTCCAATCATTTTATATGCTTTTGCGCCCACAGATATCATCCTGCCGCTTTTCGGCTCGATAGCCGTAACGGAGTCCTCGGACAAAACAATGCCCTTGCCGTCAACATAAATAATTACGGACGACGTTCCGAGGTCTATTCCAATATTTATTCCGAGCATCATTTCACCGCCGGCAGTTAATTGAGGACAGCTTGAATTATGTTTTAATCCGCTGACCACGCGGACCAAGCAGACTTGCAGACAATTACATATTTTACTAAACTCAAAACGTTATGTCAACCTTAATTCAATCATATTTCATTGTGGGAATTAAGGGGGTTTCTCTAAAAGAACATAAGCAAAGTTCAAAAATGTTGTTGATTTTTTTGCGCGATTGTTATATAATACTTCAAGTCGGCAAGACGGGGTGTGGCGAAGCTTGGTATCGCGCTTGGTTCGGGACCAAGAGACCTCGAGTTCGAATCTCGACACTCCGACCAACCATGCAGTCGGCAGACTGCACGAAGAAGGCCTTGAAAGCGTTGATTCACAACGGTTTCAGGGTCTTTTCACTTTCTTTGCCGCAAGCTTTACGCCAGGCAAAACAGGCAATAAAAGGGCAATGAAGAAAATTCCTGTCATTTAGGCGCTATATTTCCTGACATATGACGCAGAATATTAAACGGTGATAATGTGAAAAAGTTTTATGCGTCAATTTATATGTTTGTATTCGGCGCCGTGCTTTACAGCCTTATAGAGATTGTTTTCAGGGGTTATACGCACTGGACAATGACATTGACGGGCGGAGCGGTCTTTTTGATTATATATTCATTTAATAAAAGAATGAGCGGCACAAGCCTGTTGTTAAGGTGTGCCGCCGGAAGCGCCGTTATAACCGCTATAGAATTTGCCGTGGGGTGCGTTGTCAACCTGTGGCTTAAAATGGATGTTTGGGATTATTCTGACAAGCCGTTTAATCTCCTTGGTCAGGTTTGCCCTCTTTTCAGCGTGATATGGTTCTTTTTGTGCATTCCCGCGATAGGCATAAGCCTGTATATCGGCAAAAAGCTTGGGTTTATATCAGCTTTCGGAAAAGTATCCGGCGATACCGTTGACAGTGGCGGCCGCAAGGCTGTCTTGATGAGACGGATCCTCCAAAATCTTACATTCAGAAACATTTGAGACATAGCCGTATTCGATGAGAACGGAGGGACACTCCTCTATCCTTGTCACGCTGAAGGGATAAAAAACAGTCCCCCTGTCTATCGTGGCAAGGTTTTGTTTATAAATTGTGTTTTTGTATGTTGAAACAAGGTTTGTATGGATGTTTTTTGCCAGAAGGTATGAATAAGGCTTGTAATAATATGCTGTCGTGCCGTATGCGCTGCTTGACGCGGACGCGTCGCAATGTATGCTCAAGAAAATATCAGGGTTATTTTTTCTTGCCATTGCCTTTCTTTGAACAAGTGTCAAGTCGGTGTTCGACGTCCTTGTCATCAAAACGGTAGCGCCCAAAGCTTGAAGCTTTGACCTTATCCTTTCGGCAAGCTGGAGATTTATTTTCGCTTCATTAAACAAGCTTGAATTCGCCGCGCACGGCGCGCCCGCGTCACTGCCGCCATGACCGGGATCAAGCATTATGGTGTGACCGGACACAGAGGAGCCTTTTCCCTCTTTAATGGAAACAATCAATGTGCCGCTGCTGTTATATTTGACAGAATATCCGTAAAACCTTGACGCGCTTTTAAGATAAAGCCTCAAGGTGGTTGTCTGACTGGTTGAATTTTTTACCCATTCGCAGCTTTTGATTACATTGCTGCCGTTGACATTTATAGAGCCGTTAGCATTGACGGTGTGATAAAAAGTGATGTCAAGGCTTGACGCACCGAGTGAGGTGACCGCGTATTCTCTGCTGTTCTTTGGGTCGTTTATATATTTTTGCCCTTTAAGCACGACGTTGAACGGAACTTTCCAGGAAGGGTGTAAATTTATGTATGTTTGTCCTGCCGAAGTGCCGGAGCCCACGGCTGTGAGGCTGTTTGCAGGCAGTGCGTAAGCGCTTTCGATTACTGTTACGTCTTTCCTGTAAACCCTCCGTCCGGAGCCTAAGTTGTAATAAGTATATGTATCAAAGCTTGACTCGCCTGTGATAAATTCAAATGTACCGGCAAGCAGCGGTGTTGTCAAAGGGTTGGATAGGTCGTTAAGCGGCGAAAGCGGCATTGTTTCGGCATAATCGGTGTTGACAACACACATACGGTATGTGCCGCTTATTCCATTGTATTTGTATGGAGTATAAAGAGCGGGCAAATTTTCGGGAGGTGTTGTTTCGGAGCTTGGCGTTTCCGTCGTCATGTCTGTCTGGGAGGTGTCGTCCTCCGACGGCTGTATTTCCGAGCCGTCTTCGTCTGTCAGCGGCTCTGTTTCGGAAACCTTTATTGTTGTCGCCGTCGTCGGCTTTTCTGTCGTTGTGGCGGGCGGAGTGTATGTTATTACAGAAAGATTGGCAATCGTCTGATCCGCGGTGATTGTCACGGAGGCGCCCGTCGCAGAATCGGATATGCCTTTATAGCTTGCGTAAGCCTTTAAAGTGCCAAGGCTGACGCTTTTTTCTTTGCCTGCCGGAAGGCTGTATTTCCCGGTAAATGTGACGTAATCGGAGTTTGTGTCCATTGACTCATCCTCGTTTCCGGAGATAAGAGCGCCGCTGCTTTGAAGCGTTATTTTCGAGCTGCCGAGCGTTGCGTAAACAGAGGCGTTTTTGTGTGCTGTCACGCGTATCTCAAGCACGCTGCCGCCGGGGGTTTTGAGCGAGCCCGAAGGAGAGATGCTTTTGATGATTTTTATTGCGTATGTTACAGTATATTGATATTTTTGTCCCCTGTGCTCAAAAACGATAACATTCTTTCCGATATTCAGCGGAAGCTCTATTGAAAAGTCGCCATCCTCCGTAACATCAACTTGTTCGTTGTTGCATTTGAGCGGGTAAAGCTGATTGCATTCGCCTGTGAACGAAATTTTAGACTCGCTTGTCGTGATGCTTGTTTTCTTGTGATTTGATATCTTGAAGGTTTTTAAGTAACCGGCGGGGAAAACGCTGCCGTCAATGCAGCTTTTGATTATATCGAGCGACTGCTCATCCGCGGAAAAATCGGTAAATGCGCAAGTGACTGTTGAAACGGGGCGGCCGTCCCCTGCCTTGTCTGCCGCCGCAAGATGTGACAGGACATTTTCAATTCGCTCAAAGCCCTCCGCCTTGCTGTTTATGAGGGAACTGTTTTGCGAAACAATCAGATCTCCGCCTGACGCCTTTGTGTATTCGAGCCAATCGGAAAGACAAATTTCAAAAGACTCCTTGTCATCGGCGTCCTTTGGCGTCGGCTCGACATAGACGGCGTCCGCGGCATTGTTTTCCATGAGACTTGACATTGCTTTAAAAAAGCTGTTGTCATCGTCTGACTTGATAATCTCGAACGGGCACTCAAAAACAAGCTCCCCTACGGAGGTTTTATCCGACAAATATGTCTTAAATTCAGAAAAAATGCCGGCAAAATCAGAAACGTCCGTCCATGATTTGCAGGCTTCGTAAACATCTGACAAAATTAACGCGTCGACAGGAATGACTGAAACAATATTTTTAATGCCGTCCAAGCCAACCGCGCCATCGGCGGCAGGCATTTCAACAAACATGGCTGTGTAAAGTCCCTTGCTCTTGGCGTAAGCAACGGAGCGCGCAAGCGTGTCGGAGACGCTTGTTATGTTTTCGGTGTTAAAAAAATAATCCTCGTTTTTGTTTGCGAACATCAGAGAGTTAAAGCCCGACTCGGCAATGCTGTCGATAAGTCTTTCGGCGGTCTCTTGCAGTCCGTCGGCAAGGTCTGTCTTAATGTTTATCCTTGTGCCGCGGAGAGTCTCGGGGCGCTGTGACTTTTCGATGAACACATCGGTCGATTCCTCCGCCGCGCCTGTTTCTGTTTCACGCCCGAAAGCGCTGATAAACGAATCAAAATTGCCGCTTGCAAACAGCCCTCCGATAACACATGAAACAGTAAGCATCACAGCAGAAAGTGATATTAATAATTTTTTTGACAGCTTGTCCATATCTTTCCCCTAAGCGCGTTTCTTTTGATGTCTGATGAAATTATAGCACACATTTTAGCAGATATGTTACAGTTTTGTAACTATTCTATAATTTTACGCAATGCTTCCATTTCCGCCGCCGCGGCGTCGCTTACGTTGTCTCCCCATGCGTATGAATATGAGAACAGGGAGAATCCGTCGTACCTTTTTAGCTGCCTGACATTTCGCACCTGGTTTGAAATAATGTCGCCGCCGTCAAGCCACTCATCGGCGCCGGAGCCGGCGTTTTTGTCGGACAGCCCGATTTTATATGCCGCCAGTCCGTAAATCACCTTTACATGTTGGCAAGTCGCCATCTCGCACCATTTTTCAACAGTGTCGGCAAACGGAAATGAATCGTTTTCAAACCCGAAATAAACCTGCGGGATGATAATGTCACAATATCCCTCGGCGGAACACCAGCTTTTGACATCGGCATAATAAACGCCGTGGTTCCTGTCAATGTCGGCGGAAGGGCTTATGCTGAAAACAAGGTTGCTGTCGACAGCTTTTATTGCGGAATATGCCGCGCTGACAAATGAGTTGACACACGCCCTCCTCCATTCGTCAAGCGGCAGCTTCCCGCCCTTTGCAAGATAAACACTGTACTGCCCGCTGTCGGCGTCCGTGTCGCCCGACGGGTAGAAGTAATCGTCTATATGTATACCCGCGACATCATAGTTTTTTATAATCTCCCTGATGCCGTCAATCACCATGGAGTGTATTTCGGGGACAGTGGGATTATAAAAAATGCCGTTGTCAAGCTGCCACACCCACGAATCATTTTCTTTGATTTCATCGTTAATAATCCCGACGGCGGGGTTTGCCTCTGACAGGACTGTCAAATCCGTGTCGCCGGACACCCTGAACGGATTAATCCACGCGTGAATTTCAATGCCATGCTTTTTCGCGCTGTCACAGGCAATTTTCAGCGCGTCATATCCGGGGTCTTTGCCCTGCTCTCCCATAAGATAGGATGTGTGCGGAAAAATTTCGGAATAATAAAAAGCGTCTGAATTTGGACGCACATGAAGGAATACCGTGTTAAAATGATTTTCAGATATGTTTAAAAACATATTGTCTATTTTGTCGGAAAACGCCTTTTCCGATTTGTCGTCAGCGCCTTTCATTGACAGCTCCGTGAAGCTTATCCACACGGCGCGCATCTCGTTGTTGTTGTCGGCGACCTCATATGTTATTTCCGGCGCGGCGGATTGCCGCTCGCCCGTCAATTCGCTTTTGCCGGTTTTTATAAAAACCGACACTCCGACTATAAGGCAGAACGAAATAAGCAATGTCAAAAAAGCGATGGCCAACTTTTTCAATCTTAAAACCTCCTGACAAAGTCACATTACCTTAGCGGCGGAGTCTTCCTCAGGCACGACGGAAACGGCGACAGATGATTTTTTTGTTTCGACACCGTCATATAATTTTTTAAAGCTCACGCCGACTTTTGTTGTTTTGTCACAGTTTGGACAGTAAAACAATGCCCTGAAATATCTGTTTGTGTATTTCCATTCCGACAACATCTTTGCCTGCGCTCCGCAAATCTCGCAGTTGTGCGAAAGCTTTGACTTGTCGATAAGCGGGCTGTTTATATTGTTGATAATAAAAGGCTTAAACGACAGCTTGCCGTAAAAATCACTGTCGCACTTTATTATATGCTCGCGAAAAAGGTCTTTGTCATATATCTTTCTGAAGCATTCCGCCGTCAGCTCACAGTCGTCAATTGCCCTGTGAAGGGCGTATTCCCCAGTGTCTATTCCGAGCATTTCAGCGGCAGCCCCAAGCCCCACCTGGCGGGCGGGCGATGTTTTCATAACACGTTGGAAATATCCTTGAAGGTTTGCGTAGTTTGAAAGAAAAGGTATCACCTCAAGGCCGTTCAGGTAGCGGTAATTTTCAATCATCACCCTGATATCGCCGTCGCCCCACGTTACAACTGTGTTTTCACACCCGCCTATCCAGCGCCGAAGCTCCGACAAAGCCTTTGTAAAGGGTATGCCCCCGTCAAGATCCTCTTTTGTGATGTGTGTCATCTGCTTAACACTGCCGCGAAGCTTTTTGCCGATTTGCGACTTTATAAAGCAAGAATAACGTGAAATCTCTTTTAGATCCCCGTCAAGCATTATCGCGCCTATCTCGATAATTTCATTAATAAAGCGTTTGGTTTTTCTGCCGTAGGTGTTGTTCCACTCAAGGTCAATCAGGACAAAATGCATAAAGTCAATCCTTACAATCATATTTACTCACATTTAATAATAACATTTTAAACATCTGAATGCAAGGTATTATATAAAGGTAAAATCGCTTGATTTTGCCATGCAAATTGTTTATACTAATCTTGTCTTTTAATTTTCACTTTTTAATCGGAGGTATTTTCATGAGATATGTTTTAAAATCTGTTTCACTGCTGCTGACGTTGATGCTGATGTCGGCTGTTGTTATGAGCATGGGCGGCTGCAAAGGGCGAAAAAACGAAGATCCTTCAAAGTCGGCTGTCGGGGCGATTGCCGCCGATGAGCTTAAAATAGGGCTTTTGTTCCCCGACTCGGCAAACGCGGCTTCCGCCTATTATTATCAGCTTAAGGGAATCACTTCCGCAATGGAAAAAGCGGGGCTTGACGTTGAAAGTCAGCTCATTGTCAAAAGGTCAGTTTCAGACGTCAGTTTCGACGCGCAAAAAGATTTTTCGCTCAACATTTCCGTTCCTTCCACCGAGCAAAGCGTTGAGAACACAAAAGAAAGCGAAACACAAGAAAGCAGGAACGCGGCGAAAAAACAGACAGCTTTGGAAGCGGCGGCGGTCATGGTGTCCGACGGCTGCAACGTCATTGTCGCCGCCTCTGACATTTACGCCGAGCTGACGGAATATCTTGCGGAAAACCTTTCTGACACATTCTTCCTGCAATACGGTAAAAGCGCGGCCGAGCTGCCAAACCTAAAAAGCTACTCTGACAGGATTTATGAAGCGTTTTATCTTGCCGGTGTGGCGGCGGCAAAAGCTTCAGATGAAAAAACAGCGGGATTTATATGCGGCGAAAACAACTCATATGTCAAGGATTATGTCAACGCTTTCGCAAACGGCATGGCTGCCGAGGACGATAAATCGTCTGTTATATTTGCTTCAACGGGCGTGAGGCTTGACCTTGTTCTTGAGCGGACGCTCACGGAGCGTCTCATCAGCGAACACAAATGCTCATCTGTCGCGCAAAGCGTCATAACCGCTTTGCCGCAGGTCGCCGCCGAATCGGGAAAAGTTTTTTGCTTTGGATTCGGATACGATATGTCGCCTGACGCAAAGGAATATAATGTCTTTTCAGTGATTTGGAAGTGGGATGTCTTTTTTGAGCAAATGATTAAAGATATAACGGAAGGCAGCTTCAGCTCAACTCCATATGATGGCGGGTTGGCGGAGGGTCTTGTTGACATCACAAAAATAAGAACAGACGGAGACGACTTGAGCGCGGCTGTCGGCGACGCAAAATCAAAAATCATTTCAGGCGAAATAAACCCATTAGAAGGTGTGCCGTCGGACGGAGGATTTTTAAAATCCGTTAAAGTTATATGAGTTTTTTAATAATTTAACGATATTTAAGGAGAGAAATTAATGGCAAAAATCATTGACGGCAAAAAGATTGCGGCAGAGGTGCTGACGGGCGTCGCGAAAGAAGTCAAGGCTCTTAAAGATAAAGGAATCACTCCTTGTCTTGCTGTAATAATTGTCGGCGACAACCCGGCTTCGCAGGTCTATGTCAGAAACAAAAAAAAGGACTGCGAGCTTGTGGGCATACGTTCTCTTGAATATGCCCTGCCGACAGAAACGAAGCAGGATGAATTGATTGGGCTTGTCAAGCAGTTAAACGACGACAAAAATGTCCACGGCATTCTTTGCCAGTCGCCCATACCAAAGCACCTCGACGAAAAAGAAGTTATCAACACAATCAATCCCGAAAAGGATGTTGATGCTTTTCACCCCGTTAATGTCGGTCACATCATGATAGGCGATTGCCGCTTTTTGCCCTGCACGCCTGCCGGTGTAATGGAAATGCTGCGTCACGAGGGCATATCCGCAGAGGGGAAAAGCTGTGTCGTTATCGGCCGCAGCAACATTGTCGGCAAACCGATGTCAATTCTCCTTCTTGCCGACAACGGCACAGTCACTATTTGCCATTCGAGGACAAAAAACCTTGCCGAAATAACAAAAAAGGCGGACATTCTTGTGAGCGCCGCAGGCATGAGAAACCTTGTAACAGCCGACATGATAAAGGAGGGCGCTGTGGTCATTGACGTGAGCATGAACAAAAACGACGACGGCAAGCTTTGCGGCGATGTTGATTATGCCGAGGTTGAAAAGGTGGCGGGGTACATAACTCCCGTGCCGGGCGGCGTGGGTCCCATGACGCGGGCGATGCTTATGAAAAACACAGTCACCGCCGTAAAAAATCAGACAAAATAATTTTAAAGTTTTGGCGCCGTATCGTCTTGCAGCGATACGGCGCCGATTTTATGTGTTGATAAAGGCTTGAGACAGTCCGCGCTTTAAAATCCGCGTGACATGTCAAAACTTAAAACTTGCCTCCGCCGCCGCCGTGAGTTCTGCCGCTGCTGCCGATGTGTGTGCTGCTGCCGCCTCCGCCGGAGGACGAGGATGTTTCTTTTTTTGTTTTTGTTGTTGTGCTGTAAATAAAGATGTCGGCGCTTTTTCTCAAGTTAACTCCGCAGTCCGAACCCTTTGATTTCCGTGCTTTTGCGCCGTCTGTTTTTATATAGTCGGTTGCCGATCTTTTAATGACGGCGCTGTTCATCCCGCTTCTGACAAAAAGCGCGATGCCGACAGCCGCCGCAAGTGAAATCGCGACAACTACAGCCTCGGCCTTTAAGTATTCGTCGGCTGTTTTTTTATGTGTATGTGAGCCGAAGGCGTCGCCGTCTGATTTTTTCGGATTGGCGGGGACATCGAAGGGCTTGCCTTTTTTGGCCTGCTCAAGAAAAATAGAAACATTGTCAAGATAAGCGTCAAATGCCGCAAAGTAGCTTCCGCCTGTCAAAAGCGGCACGACATTTTCGTGAAGCTGTTCAATTCCGTAATCCGTAAACGCTGTTATTCCGTATCCGCAAGTCGATGTGTAATAATCTCTTTCGCCCATGTTGATAACAAACAACATCCCGTCCTTATCTGTTCCGCAGCCGTAATTTCCGTAATCGTATGTGTCGTCAGCGTATTCCTCGATTGTTTTGTTTCCGATGCCGTCGGTGGTGATTATAACGACTTCAAAATCATATTTGCTCCTGATTTCGCCAATCTTTTTAAGCAAAGATTCCTCCTCGTAATTTGACAGAAGCTGCGCGTTGTCAACTACCCTTGGAAGATTTTGAAATCCGAGTTCCTCATAAAGATAATCGTCTGTCAGAGCGGCCAGCTCGCGGCACATCATATAGAAATCGCCTTCGGGATAAAAGCTCTCTACAGTAAGGGAGAGCTTGCTGATGAAACTATCAGTAAAAATATCCCCGCCGTATTCGTAAAAAAAGCTTGTCTGATTGCCCGCGTCAAAAACAGCAAGCAAGCCTTTGCCGCCGTCTTCCTCCAAACCGTTTTCAGCGCAAAAGTTTTCGGAATATTGAAGCGCGCTCAAGCTGCCTTTTTCGTTTTTTGAGTTTCTTGTGACGATATACATATTTACGCCGTAATTTATGTTCAGCTGCTTTAGAAATGATGTGACGCCGGCTTTATTTGATTCGTTTAAAAGCCCCGCGTTATCATGAATATATTCTTCACCGACTGCCAACGCGCAGACAGACAATAGAAAAACAAGCACAACTGCCGCGGCCGTGGAAATCGCCTTTTTCATGCTGCACCCTCCCTTCTCAATTTAAAAACACAAAAATTTGACCTATTGCGGTTAACGCGGCGAAAACGCCTGCCAGCAGCCCCCAAAACTTCAACCTGTCCACAGGAAGCCGCCCGACCATTTTGCCCGTTTGACCGTTTAGGGCGAATGTGTACATTTTGTCTTTGTATTTTGTGTTCAAAATCCAGACAGGGAAAAGAGCGTAACGCACCTTGCCGTTTGTCGTTTTGATACTACAGCTTTTCGGCGTGACGCTGCTGTAACCCGTCACAGTTCTTGTAAACGCGTCCCTGACGCTTTCGTCTATGCGGGCATTGGCTCTCACAGAGCTTTCCTCCGAACCGACATCATATTTGTCTGCAAGATAACCGGACAAAAAAGACGGGCTGAAAGACTCTAATTCATTGTAATTAAACGGCTCAATCGCGTCCATATATGCATCCTGCATCTTTGACGAGCCGTCAACGGGAATCTTTTCAAAACACATTTCACCGGAGCGTTCGACAATGTAGTGGTCTGTCCTTACATAGTTGTATGACTTGTCGCTCCATGCGTGAGTGCGCTTAGCGTTAAATCGCATGTCAGCGCTGACATCGCAGTCAAACAGCCAAAAAGGCACATAAACACCTTTTATCATGTCTATTCTGTTCTCGTCCTTAAAAAGCTTCGGAATCAGCAGCTTTTTTTTATAAAAATTTTTGAGCGTGTTCCGCGCGTCGTTCTTGCCAAGCTTAAACGGAATGATGTAATCAGGCTTGTTGGCGCCGGAAAGCTTTTGCGGGATAATTGCCTGATTTCCGCAGTAAAGACATTCTGTCGCCGCCGTGTTTTCATCGGCTACAATTTCGGCGCCGCAAGACGGACAGGAATATACCGTGACATTTTCAAGCACATCGTCGTTGTTTTCATTTGTCCATTTAATTTCAATTTTATCAGCATTGTCATCGCCCGAGCCGTAAAAGCTGTCTATCTGCTCTGTTGTAAAAGTGTTTTTGCACGAATCACAAAGCATAAGCTGCTTTTTGCTGTCAAAAACAAGCGGCGCGGCGCAGTTTGGGCATTTATAGCTTATGACTTTATCCAAACTTGTTTGCTCCTTTCACAATACAATTTTAAGAGAAAAACCGATATCATTTTACATCATTAATATGCAAATGTACATAGCTTTAACGATATTACCATTTAAATAGTTGTGATTTAATCTGAAATTACATTTAAAGACCCGAATAAAGACCCGAAACATTGCCTATTAAGACTTGAAACATTGCTTTTAAAATGTATAATATTATCAGGTATTGCTTATGGGAATTAAAATAAAAAGGTTGTGGCGTTATGCTTGAAATTAAATCACGTGAAAACTGCGCATATGACGAAATATCTCTTGGCGAGGTTATGTTAAGGCTTGACCCCGGTCACTCCCGCATCAAGACGGCGCGAAGCTTTCAAGCGTGGGAAGGCGGCGGAGAATATAACGTCGCAAGAGGGCTTCGCCGTTGCTTCGGCATGAAAACAGCCGTTATTACGGCACTTGCGGACAATGATGTCGGGCGGCTTATTGAGGATTTCATATTGCAGGGCGGCGTTGATACGCCGTTCATAAACTGGCTGCCTTTCGACGGCGTCGGCAGGAGTGTGAGGAACGGGCTGAACTTCACCGAGAGGGGTTTTGGCGTCCGCGGCGCGCTTGGCGTGTCAGACAGAGGAATGTCCGCCGCCTCGCAGATGAAGCCCGAGGACATAGATTTTGAGCATATTTTCGGCACTCTCGGCGTGCGGTGGTTTCACACCGGGGGCGTTTTTTCAGCTCTTTCAGAGTCGTCGGCAATGACTGCCGTCAAGGCGGCAAAAGCGGCAAAAAAACACGGCACCGTCGTCTCATACGACCTTAATTACAGGCCTTCGCTTTGGAAAGATGCAGGCGGACTCCAAAAGGCTCGTGAAGTGAATCGCGAGCTTGCAAAATATGTTGATGTCGTGTTCGGAAACGAGGAAGATTTCACAGCCTGCCTTGGTTTTGAGATAAGGGGCAATTGCTCGGACTTAAAAGAACTGCACATCGACGGCTATCGTGAAATGCTCGCGGAGGTTTCGGCTGAATTTCCAAACATAAAAATTGCCGCCGCCACGCTGCGCACAGTAAAATCAGCATCATTAAATGGGTGGAGCGCGCTTTGCTGCGCGGGCGGCAAGGTTTATAAAGGCATTGATTTTCCGGAGCTTGAAGTTTATGACCGCGTGGGAGGCGGAGACAGCTTTGCATCGGGCTTTATTTACGGTCTGATGTCGGGGGGCTGTCCGCAAACCGCCGTAAACTATGGAGTCGCTCACGGTGCTTTGGCAATGACGACACCCGGTGACACGTCAATGGCTTCAAAAAAAGAAGTTGACTCTTTATTAAGCGGCGCCTGTGCCAGGGTTCAAAGGTGATATAAACCGCTCCGAGGTTTAAGGGCAGATATAGCCCGCTCCGCGCCAATTTATAAAGCACAAATATTCGCACGCTTAGCTGTGCCGCGCACAGGCTGATTTGAGGCTTTTAAAATCAGTTTTTGTGTGACGGCACAGTCTTTTTTTGAAAATCGGGCTTTAATACCTTGCCGATACAGTTAAAAACACATTTCAAGTCTGAAAATGACTTGATTTTTAGCAGATAGTGGGGTAAAATGTGAAGATGAGTTTATATGTACATAAGTAAAAGAGGAGCCGTTTTATGAAAGAACTTGACAAGGTTTACGCGCCGGAGAAAATCGAAAAGGGCATTTACGATTATTGGACAGAAAACGACTGTTTCCGCGCTGTGATTGATCCGGAAAAAGAGCCGTACACGATAGTCATTCCGCCCCCCAATATAACAGGTCAGCTCCACATGGGACACGCCCTTGACAACGCGCTGCAAGACGCCATCATCCGCCGCAAGCGTATGCAGGGCTACTCGGCGCTGTGGCTTCCCGGCACAGACCACGCGTCTATCGCCACGGAGGCAAAAATTGTCGCCGCCATGAAAGAAGAAGGCATCACAAAAGAGGATATAGGGCGCGAGGCTTTCCTTCGGCGTGCGTGGGAGTGGAAGGAAAAATACGCGGGCAGAATCATAGAGCAGTTAAAGTTCATCGGCTGCTCCTGCGATTGGTCAAGGCTTCGCTTCACGCTTGACGAGGGATGCAGCCGTGCCGTCAACACTGTTTTTAACAAATATTACAACGAGGGCATAATTTACAGGGGCAACAGGATTGTCAACTGGTGTCCCGACTGTAAAACAACAATATCGGACGCGGAAGTTGATTTTGAGGAGCAGGAAAGCTTTTTGTGGCATCTTCGCTACCCGTTGGCCGATTCAAGCGGATATATCGAGCTTGCCACGACACGCCCCGAAACAATGCTCGGCGACACCGCCGTTGCCGTCAATCCGAACGATAAACGCTACAAAAATCTCATCGGCAAGACTGTCATTCTTCCCATTGTTCACCGTGAAATACCGATAGTCGCCGACGATTATGTTGACATGGAATTCGGTACGGGCGCCGTAAAAATTACGCCTGCGCATGACAACAACGACTATGAAGTCGGCTTGCGCCACAATCTCCCGACTGTAAACATTTTTACGGACGAAGCGCAAATCATTGATGAATACAAAAAATACGCGGGACTTGACAGATATGCGGCAAGAAAAGCTATCGTAAAGGATCTTGATGCCGAAGGCGCGCTTATAAGGACAGAGCCTTATACCCACAATGTCGGCTGCTGCTATCGCTGCGGCAGCTCAATTGAGCCGAGGATATCTGACCAGTGGTTTGTAAAGATGGATTCCCTTTGCGCCCCCGCCCTTGAGGCTGTTGCCGACGGCAGGACAAGCTTTATTCCCGAAAGATTTGCGAAGGTTTACAACCACTGGCTTGAGGAGCTTCACGACTGGTGTATTTCGCGCCAGCTGTGGTGGGGTCATCGTATTCCCGCCTGGCACTGCCGAGACTGCGGTCATATAACCGTTGCGGAAAATGAGCCGAAAAAATGTCAGAAGTGCGGCTCGGCAAACATCCATCAGGACGAGGATACGCTTGACACCTGGTTTTCCTCCGCTTTATGGCCGTTCTCCACACTCGGATATCCGGACGACACTGAAGATTTGCGTTATTTTTATCCGACAAGCACACTCGTCACAGGATATGACATTATTTTCTTTTGGGTTGTGCGCATGATGTTTTCAGGGCTGAAGCATATGGGCGACGTCCCCTTCCGCACTGTCGTAATCCACGGCCTTGTCCGTGACGCCCTCGGCAGAAAGATGTCAAAGTCCCTCGGAAACGGAATTGACCCCATTGAGGTTGTCGAGCGTTACGGAGCCGACGCGCTTCGCTTTTCACTTATAAACGGCATATCGCCGGGCAACGACATTCTTTTCCGTGACGAGCGAATCTTATCATCCCGAAACTTTAACAACAAAATTTGGAACGCATCACGCTTTGTTTTAATGAACCTGCCCGACGGCTACGAGTTTTCAAGGATTCCCGACAAGCTCAAAATTGAGGACAAATGGCTGCTGTGCCGCCTTAACGACGTCACAAAAGAGGTCAATGAAAACTTTGAAAAAATGGAGCTTGGAGTTGTTTCTCAGAAGCTTTACAGCTTTTTCTGGGACACTTACTGTGACTGGTACATCGAAATAGCAAAGCCGCGGCTTTCTTCCGAAGAGCTTAAAAAAGATGTTCTTGACATTCTTGTTTATGCGCTGATGCAGTTTTTAAAGCTTATTCATCCGATTATTCCTTTTATCACGGAGTGCATATGGCAAAGTGTTTCTTTAAGCGGCAGGCCGCTCATGCTCGAACCATACCCGCGACACGATGAAGCTTTTGAGTTCAGGCGTGAGGAACGCGACTTTACCATGGTGACGGAGGCTATCACAGCCATCAGAAATATTCGCTCAAAGATGAAAATTTCACCGTCCGTCAAGACAAAGATATATATAAAGACGGATAAGCCGGACATATTTAAAGCTTGCGTCTTTATGTTTTCAAGGCTTGCGAGCGACCTTGAGTGCGCCGAGGATTTTGAGCTAGGCGGGCAGAAGCTTATAACAGTCGTCACAGATTCTGTCAGCATTTTCATACCGATGAGCGAGCTCATAGACATCGAAAAAGAAATTGTGCGGCTTGAAGCCGAAAGAGAAAAGGTTCAATCCGATATAGACAGGCTCAACACAAAGCTTTCAAATGTCAACTTTGTCAGCCGCGCTCCCGCCGAAGTCGTCGCCGCCGAAAAAGAAAAGCTTGAAGCGGCTCTCTCCAAGCTTAGCGGCATTAACGGCGGTATTTCAGAGCTGATGTGACTTGAAACGGACACACTTCATAGTTGAAGCAATTTAGGAGGGTTATATATATGTTAAACAAAATTGACAGGACGTACAATTTTCTTGAATGCGAGAAAAACGTGGTGGACTTTTGGAATGAAAACAAGATTTTTGAAAAGACATTGTCTAAAAAAGATGTCTCCAAAAGCTATGTTTTTTACGACGGTCCGCCGACCGCTAACGGCAAGCCGCACATCGGACACGTTCTGACAAGAGTCGTAAAGGATGTTATCCCAAGATACAAAACAATGAAGGGGTTTCATGTCGAGCGCAAGGCGGGCTGGGACACGCACGGACTGCCCGTGGAGCTTGAGGTGGAAAAGCAGATTCACACAAACGGCAAGGCTGATATAGAGGCATACGGCGTAAAGAAATTTATCGACAAATGCCGGGAAAGCGTTTGGACATATAAGGAGCTTTGGGAGGAAATGTCGGAGCGCATCGGGTTTTGGTGCGACTTTGAAAACCCTTATATCACATACAATAACAGCTATATCGAATCTGTCTGGTGGGGCTTTAAAAAGCTTGATGAAAAAGGACTGATTTACAAAGGCTTTCGTGTTTCGCCTTATTGTCCGCGCTGCGCCACGGCTTTAAGCTCACATGAGGTGGCACAGGGCTATAAAGATATCAAAACAGACTCAATCTTTGTGAAGTTTGCCTGCAAGGACGAGCCGAACACATATTTCGCAGTCTGGACGACGACGCCGTGGACTCTTTTTTCAAACGTAGCGCTTTGTGTCAATGCCGATTTTGACTATTTAAAGATTAAGGCGGGCGGCGAATACTTCTACATCGCGGCCGAGTTGGCAGGCGAGCTGTTTGACGAATATGAAACAGTCGAAAAGCTTAAAGGCACAGATCTTGTAAACAAAGAATATATTCCGCTTTTTGATTTTGCCGTCGGCACATTCCCTGAAAAAGCTTTTTATGTCACAGCCGACGAATATGTTTCGCTTGACGCCGGCACAGGCATTGTTCATATCGCTCCGGCATTCGGTGAGGACGACTCAAAGGTCGGCAAAAAATACGGACTGCCGTGTGTCAAGCTTGTCGACTTTGCCGGGTGCTTTACAGATGAGTGCGGCGAATATGCAGGCAAAAGCGTTTTTGAATACAACGACAACATCTCAAAGGAGCTGCGTGAAACAGGCTTCCTTTTAAAAACAAAGAAAATGGAACACAGCTATCCCCACTGCTGGCGCTGCCACAGTCCGCTCATATATTACGCAAAGGATTCATGGTTTATAGCCATGTCAATGCTGCGCGACGAGCTTGTCGCGAACAACCGCAGCGTCAACTGGTTTCCCGAAAACTTTAAAGAGGGCAGGATGGGCAACTTTGTCGCGAATGTCATTGATTGGGCAGTTTCGCGCGACAGATATTGGGGCACTCCCCTGCCGTTCTGGGTTTGCGAGGACTGCGGTTACACTCATGTAATCGGCAGCGTCAAGGAGCTTTGCGAATTGACGGGCGCCGCGGCGGACATTGACCTGCACAAGCCGCAGGTGGACGAGCTGCAATTCCCATGTGAAAAGTGCGGCGGCGCGATGCTTCGCACCCCCGAAGTGTGCGATTGCTGGATTGACAGCGGCGCAATGCCTTATGCTCAGCACCACTATCCGTTTGAAAACAAGGAGGTTTTTGAGCAGCAATTTCCGGCCGATTTCATAAGCGAGGGAAGCGATCAGTCAAGGGGCTGGTTTTACGCGCTTCAGGCCCTTTCAACTGCCATTTTCGGCGTTTCACCGTACAAGAACTGCATTGCGCTCGGTCTTGTAAACGATGAAAACGGGATTAAAATGTCTAAGCATATCGGAAATGTCGTTGACCCGTGGGAAGTCCTTGATATGTTCGGAGCCGACGCGACAAGGCTTTATTTTTGCATAGCTAATTCGCCTTGGGTCTCCACAAGCTTCAGCAAAACAACCCTTTCGCAGTTTCAAAATAAATTTATCGGCACGTTTTGGGCGTCTGTCTATTTCTTTGAGCTTTACAGCGAAATAGACGGGTTTAATCCCGCCGAATATTCGCTTGAGCTGTGCAGTCTTCGCTCTATTGACAACTGGATATTAAGCAGAGTAAATTCGCTTGTGAAAAAGGTGACGGCGGAGCTTGACGCTTACCATATTTTTGAGGCGACAAGGGCAATCAACGTATTTATCGACGAGCTTTCCAATTGGTATATACGGCGTAACCGCCGCCGCTTTTTCAACGCCGAGATGAGCGACGACAAAATCGCGGCTTACATGACCCTCTACACTGTCCTTGATATCTTGACAAGGCTTTCAGCGCCGATAATTCCTTTTGTTACGGAAATAGTTTACCACAACCTTGTCGTAAGGTATTTTGCGGATGTCCCGGAAAGCGTTCATCTTGTCGATTATCCCGAATACAATCCCTCGTGGGAAAATCTCCGCCTTGAGGAGCAGATGGACATTTCTTACAAGGTTGTGGAAATTGGACGAAAGCTGCGCGAAATTGTTAAAATCCGCATCCGTCAGCCTTTAGGGCATTGTATCGTGAGCTTTGAGGACGACGGCGTCACCTTGGGCGACGAGGAGCTGCGGACGATAGCGGAGGAGCTTAATGTCGACGAGGTTCGGACAGGCTGTGATATTTCATCGCTTGTGCGCTATGAGATTAAGCCGCAGCTTAAAACTCTCGGTCCGAAATACGGCAAGGCGCTGAATGCCATTCGCTCCTATTTCAACGAGGATATCAACACAAGGATTATGGAAGCTATCGCGGCGGACGGCGTTTATAAAGACGTCATCGGCGGCATCGAGGTGGAGTTTACGGCCGACGACCTCCTTGTGACTGAAAAGGCGTGCGAGGGATATGTCGTCGAAAGTAATTTCGGCATAACTGTCGCGCTGAACACAGTCATTGACGAGGATTTGCTCGAAAGGGGCTATGTGCGCGAGATTGTCTCAAAGCTTCAAAATCTCCGCAAAACACTCGGTTTCAGCGTGACGGATCACATATCCGTTTCAATCGACTGCGACGACAGGATAAAAAGCATCATCGACGCTAATATGTCATTCATCTGCTCCGAGCTGCTGGCGGAAAGCCTGTCATACGGACATGCCGGAGAAGATTTTGTCAGCTTTGACCTTGACGCACATAATGTAAAGGCAAGTGTTAATAAAATATAAAGAACGGAGCGTAACTTGTGAAAACAAAAACAGCTAAAAAGCTTCCTCCCGTAAACAGATACATTCCAAAAAAGGAGTATTGGCTTTATTCTTTCGGTGCGCTGGGGCAGGGCATGATTTATTCCACAATGTCGTCATATGTCAGCGACTTTTACACCAATGTCCTCCAGCTTCCGCTTCTTTTTGTCCTTTTGCTTATGCTTTTCGCGAGAATCTGGGACGCCGTTAACGACCCTATGATGGTCATGATTGTCGACTCTAAAACCACAAAATGGGGCAAAATGAAGCCGTACATAATTTTTACGGCGATTCCCATCGGCGTGCTGACATTTCTGATGTTTTATTACCCCGACATCAGCAGGACAAACCTGATGATATACGCCGCCGCGGTTTATGTTTTGTGGGGGATGATTTACACAGTCAGCGACGTCCCCTTTTGGAGCCTGCCAAATGCCATGACGCCGAACCCGGACGAGCGCTCATCTCTTATCTCGACAAGCAGGACGCTCAACGGCATAGGCTCGGCCTTGCCGATGCTTCTTTTCTTTATACTCGGCTTTGTTCTTCCGAAGGTCGCGGCAAACGCAAACCCCATCGAAATGAACAAGCTGAAATATATTTGCATTGCTGTTGTTTCGTCGGTCATCGGCATAATTCTCTTTGTAAACTCTTACTTCCACATTAAAGAAAGAGTTGTTATCCCCGCCAAAAAAAGAGTTCCCGGCGAAAAATCAAGGATTGGCAGGATTTTTTCATGCCGTCCTCTTATGCTCGTCGTCATATCGGGAGTTTTAAGCAGCGGGAGATATATGATTCAGGCCGCGTCTCTCCATGTCGCTCGTTATTCATTTTATATAGGCCCAAAGCTTACGTCCGATATGCCCATTGAAATGAGACTTGCCAACATTGAAAAAAGCATTGCCTCTGTCAACACAATATTTTTAATATGCGCGGCTGTCGGATCATTCGGAGCGATGCTCTGTATGCCCATTTTTACAAAAAGGTTCAATTACAAGCAGATTGTGATTTTTACATGCATTGCCGGCTTTGCCGCAAGCATTGTCACGACGCTTGTCGGCTGGTACGTGAGCCTTTACGCGTGCATTCCGTTTATACTGATTTCAAGCATACCGATAGGCGTTCTTAATATCGCTTCATACGCAATGATAGGAGACAGCCTTGATTACATGGAGTGGAAAACGGGCTTTCGTGATACCGCCCTCGGCTCCGCCTGCCAATCGTTTGTAAACAAGCTTGACAACGCGCTCGCGACGACAGGCATTATTCTTATGTATATGCTGATAGGACTTGACCCGAGCAAAATGCTGAGCAGCGAAGTTATTGTCGCCGCGACAGAGATTGCCGTGGGTCAGCGTTTTGCGATGTTTTCGCTTGTGTCGATTGTTCCGGGCGTGAGCATGCTCCTTTGCTCGATACCAATTTTCTTTTACGATCTTGTAGGTGAAAAACGTGAAAAGGTTACGGTGGGACTTGCGGCGGCCAGGAAAGAACGCGGCGTTGTCGTTGAATAGCTTCCGAACCTTTCCGTGAAAAACTTCCGAGCTTTCCGATAAATGCCGCACAGTGCTTATGTTGCATAATTGCGGAATTATAAAGCTGCGGAAAGACTGTATGAAAGGACTCTTTATGAATTATCTTGATTTTGACAAAAACAGACGAATTGACGTGATTTGCGTCGGCAGAGTCGCCATTGATTTTAACCCTGTCGATTACTTCAAAACTCTTGCCGAAAGCGACACATTCAAAAAGTATGTCGGGGGTTCGCCCGCCAACATTGCTGTCGGGCTTGCCCGTCTCGGCAAAGCCGCCGGATTTATCGGCAAGGTTTCAGACGATCGTTTCGGCGATTATGTCACAGACTTTTTCAAGAATGAGGGCGTAGACACCTCGCATATCACACGCGCCGAAAACGGCGAAAAAATAGGTCTGACTTTCACGGAGATTTTGTCTCCGACAGAGAGCAGCATCCTGATGTATCGTGACGGGATAGCCGATTTGACACTGTCTACCGACGATGTGAGCGAACAATACATAGCTTCGGCAAAAGCGATATTGATAAGCGGAACTGCGCTTTCGCAAAGTCCTTCAAGGGAGGCGTGCCTGAAAGCTGTGCAGCTTGCCAAAAAGGTTGGCACAAGGATTATTTTTGACATAGATTATCGCCCCTACAACTGGAAAGGCAGCGATGAAACGGCTGTTTATTACTCAATCGTCGCTGAAAACAGCGACATGGTAATGGGTTCGCGCGAGGAGTTTAATCTTGCCGAATCAATAACCGAAAAGGGGCGCGACGACAGGAAAACGGCTGATTATTGGCTTTCAAAAGGGAATAAGATTGTCATAATAAAGCACGGCAAGCAAGGCTCCACGGCATACACAAAAGACGGCAGCTATTCTATAAAGCCTTTCCCCGTCACGGCGTTAAAGTCCTTCGGCGGCGGCGACGGTTACGGCTCGTCGTTCATATACGGGCTGCTGGAGGGATGGGATATTATGGATTGCCTTGAGATGGGCAGCGCCTCCGCCTCCATGCTTGTCGCCGCGCACGGCTGCTCGTTATTTATGCCGACAGTTGAAGAAGTAAAGGCGTTTATAAAAGACAGCAAAGAAAAGCACGGCGATATGGTGGCGAGAGGTTAACAAAACGATATAAAAACGAAAGGAAAATCGCAATGTTTTTTTATCCGGAGTTTGTCGGCGGCAAAAAAGTGCTTTCAGAAATTGACGGCATAAACAGCGATATGATGATGAACATTTCCGTTTATAAAATGAACGGCGGCGAAAGCCTTTTGTTCTTTTTGCCCGAGGAGGAGACGGCGATTCTCCTTGTCGAGGGTGAAATTGTTCTCAATTATGACGGTGTGACAAAAAAAATTGAACGGGATGGAATGTTCAGCTCAGGTCCTTCCGCTTTGCATGTGCCGAAAGGTGTCAAGGTCGCCGTAAACGCTCTTGCGGACAGTGAAATAATCGTCCAAAGCACACAAAACGAAAAGACCTTTCAGCCGCGGCTTTATCTCCCGAAAGACTGCGCCAAGGTTGTTTCCTGTGACGGCAAGTGGGAGAATACCGCCGTGCGTGATGTCGTTACGATATTTGATTACAATAACGCCCCTTATTCAAATATGGTTCTCGGAGAGGTGTACGCGCGTCAGGGGCGCTGGTGGAGCTATATCCCGCACAGTCACCCTCAGCCGGAGGTCTATTATTATAAGTTTGAGCGACCCGAGGGCTTCGGCGCGTGCTTTATTGGCGATGTCGCCCACACTGTTAAAGACGGAAGCTGCGGATGTTTCCCCGGCGGGCTTAACCACCCGCAGGTGACGGCGCCGGGATACCCGATGTATAATGTCTGGATGATACGTCATTTGCCTGGCAACCCTTGGACAGACCGCATAGACGACCCGAGGTATTCATGGCTTTTAAACAGTGACTAAAGCTGCTCGGAAGATTTTCGATATTTAAACATAAAGGTGTGATAAGCTTTGGAAAACAACACAAAAACAATCCGCTTGACTGTGGGCGAAGCTATTGTCAAATATCTTGACAATCAATATGCCGCAATCGAAAAGGACGGAAAGCTCGTCGAGAGTAAATTTGTCGAGTTGTTTTACGCGGTTTTCGGTCACGGCTGTGTCCTCGGTGTCGGCGAGGCTCTTTCGCAGGCTCGTCACTCAATAAAGGTGATGCAGGGCAAAAATGAGCAAGGCATGGCGCACGCGGCAATTTCCTACTCAAAAATGCACGACAGGATGAAGATAATCCCCTGCATGTCGTCCATCGGGCCGGGCGCTGCAAATATGGTCACGGCGGCGGCGACGGCGACTGTAAACAATCTCCCGCTACTGCTGTTTATGGGCGACAGCTTCGCCACACGCCAGCCCGACCCCGTTCTTCAGCAGATCGAACAGCCGTATAATCCGACGGTGACGACAAACGACTCTTTTAAAGCGGTGACCCGTTTTTTTGACAGGATAACGCGCCCCGAAATGATTATGTCGTCTCTGACAAACGCGATGCGTGTGCTGACTGACCCCGCTCACACGGGAGCGGCGGCTATCGCCGTCTGTCAAGATGTTCAAGGCGAATTTTATGACTATCCGGAGGACTTTTTCAGGAAAAGAGTTCACTATATCAGGCGCCGTAAGCCCGACGATTATGAAGTCTCGCAGCTTGCAAAAGCCATCAAAAGCAGCAAAAGACCGCTTGTAATTGTCGGCGGCGGCGCGCGTTACAGCTTTGCCGGCGGCGATATTGCCGCTTTTTGCGAAAGTCACAACATTCCTTTTGCCGAAACGCAGGCGGGAAAAAGCACAATAAAATCAAGCCATCCTCTCAACCTTGGCGGCATAGGAGCCACGGGCAACTTGAGCGCAAACACAATCGCCGCAAAAGCTGATTTGATAATCGGGATAGGCACTCGTTTCTCTGACTTTACAACATCGTCAAAATGGCTTTTTTCACAGGCAAAAACAGCTTCAATCAACGCAAGCCCCTTTCACGCGGAAAAGCTTGACAGCATTTCTGTTGTCGCCGACGCGGCAGAGGGCATAAAGGCTCTTGAAATGCATCTTGAGGGCTATAAAAGCTCATACACATCTGAAATATCAGACGCCGCGCGGCTTTGGGCGGAGGAAATGGAGCGTTTGACGGCGCTTGAATACAGCGGCGACGATTTTATGCCGGAAAACAGCGCACATATGCCCGACAGTCTGAAAGCCTTTAAGGAGGCGACAGGAGGCGACATATGCCAAACAACGGCAATAGGAATCATCCGCGGCGCCATACCTGACGATGCTGTCGTCGTGGGTGCGTCCGGTTCCCTTCCGGGCTGTCTCGAAAGAATGTGGACGACAGACGCCGTCGGCTCATATAACATGGAATACGGCTACTCCTGCATGGGATACGAAATCGCGGGCGCTTTCGGCGCGAAGCTTGCCTGCCCGCAAAGCGAGGTTTACGCTTTTGTCGGCGACGGCAGCTACAACATGATGCATTCCGAAATGATAACAGCCGTCCAGGAGGGCAAAAAAATCAACATACTTCTTTTTGACAACGCTTCGTTCGGCTGCATAAACAATCTTCAAATGGAGCAGGGTGTCGATTCCTTATGCACGGAAACACGGTACAGAAACGGCGGCGACCCGATAAGGGAAGGGCGTTTTATGAATATAGACTATGCGATGTGCGCAAAGGGATATGGTTTTGTCACATACACGGCAAAAACAGCGGACGAGCTGAAGGCGGCGCTTGCCGACAGTCTTAAGCAGACAAAAAGCGTTCTTATCGACATTAAGACACTGCCAAAGACAATGACAGGCGGCTATGAAAGCTGGTGGAATGTCGGCTGCTCGATGCTGCCGAGGACACAGCGCGGCGTTGAGGCGCTTGATGAAAAAATAACCCGCCTTAACAGGGCGAGGAAATATTGATTTCTTAAAAATAAACAGCGGGGTGTAAATGATGGATTCAAAAAAAATTAAGCTTGGAATTGCCCCAATCGGCTGGACAAACGACGATATGCCGGATCTCGGAGGCGAAATCACTTTCGAGCAATGTGTGTCGGAGATGGCGCTTGCCGGTTATTCGGGGTGCGAAATCGGAAACAAATATCCGAAAGATGTCGGCGAGCTTCTGGCAAAGCTTGAAATTAGAGGTCTGCAAATCGCAAACCGCTGGTTTTCATCTTTTATACTCACATCCTCTTTTGAGGATGTCGAAAAGGATTTCCGCGAAAACTGCGAGTTTCTGCGCGCCGTCGGAGCCGAAAGGATTGGAGTTTCCGAGCAAAGCCACAGCATTCAGGGGCAGGTGGGAACGCCTGTTTTTGAAAAGAAATATGTCATGGACGACGGCGAGTGGAAAAAATTTTCAGACGGTCTTTCAAGACTCGGCAAAATAGCCCGTGAATACGGCATAACGATGACATATCACCACCACATGGGAACAGTCGTTCAGACAGAGTCGGAAATAGACAAAATGATGGAAACAACCGACAGCGAAAATGTTTTCCTCTTGTATGACACGGGGCATCTTGCTTATTGCGGCGAGGATTACATTTCGGTGCTGAAAAAATACGTAAAAAGAATAAAGCACGTCCACCTAAAGGATATCAGACCTGAAATAATCAAAAAAGTCAAGGATGAGCGGTTAAGCTTCCTTGCCGGTGTCCGCCTCGGAGCGTTTACTGTGCCGGGCGACGGCGCGATTGACTTTAAACCTGTGTTTGATATACTTGACGCGGCCGGATACGAAGGCTGGATGCTTGTCGAGGCGGAGCAGGATCCGGCTGTCGCCAATCCGTTCAAATATGCGAAGTCAGCAAGAAAATATATCGCGGATACCGCGGGAATATAAGGAGAGAAAAATGGAGCTTGTAAAATATTTCACAAACAACACTTTTCGCGAGTCGGCGGCGGCGGACTTTTACGAGGTTTTCAACCCAAGCACAGGCGAGCTGATAGCAAAAAGCCCGAAAATAACTCTTGATGAGGTTCGTGAAGTCATTTCAAACGCGGAAAAGGCTTACAAAGGCTGGAGAGATGTGCCTGTCTTAAAGCGCATCCAGATTCTTTATAAGGTTCGCGACCTTCTCATAGAGCATATGGACGAGCTGACGGAGATTTGCGCGCGTGAACACGGCAAGTGCTGGGACGAGGCAAAAGGAGACATCCTCAAGGCGAAAGAAGGCACCGAAGTCGCCTGCAATCTTCCCGTTCTTATGCAGGGCAACTCCATCATGGACGCTTCGAGCGGATACGACACTGTCACTTACCGCGAGTCTCTCGGCGTTTTTGCGGGCATGGCTCCGTTTAACTTCCCCGCGATGATTCCCATGGGTTGGATGGCGCCGATGTGCATTGCCTGCGGCAACACGATTGTGCTGAAGCTGGCGGGCGCCACTCCCCTCACCTCTTTGCGGATTTGCGAGCTTTACAAAGAAGCGGGTTTGCCGGACGGCGTTTTAAATGTCATCACCTGCGACAGAACCGTCAACAGGGAGCTGCTCACAAACACTGCCGTAAAGGGCGTGTCCTTTGTCGGCTCCACCGCGGTCAGAAAATATGTTTACAAAACAGCCGCCGAAGCAGGAAAAAGAGTTGAGGCGCTTTGCGAGGCAAAAAACCACGCGCTCATACTTGAGGATGCGGCAATAGACAGAACCGCCGCCGGCATTGTAAACGCGGCATACGGCTGTGCCGGTGAGCGCTGCATGGCTCTCCCTGTCATTGTGGCGCAGGAGTCGATTGCCGACGAGCTTGTGGCGAAAATTAAGAATATAGCTTCAAATCTGAAGATTGGCCCGGCATACGACAAGTCAACAAGCCTCGGCCCTGTTTATTCGGCACAGCACAGGCAGAGTGTTATTGATTGGATTGAAAAGGGCATCAAAGAGGGCGCACAGCTTGTGCTTGACGGGCGCGGCGTGAAGGTCAAGGGCTATGAAAACGGGTTTTATTTAGGACCCACAATCCTTGACAAAGTTACGCCTGAAATGACTGTCGGCACATTTGAAATATTCGGCCCTGTTCTTTGCGTCAAAAGGGTCAAGTCCTTTGAGGAGGGGCTGTCGCTTATCAATTCAAGTCCTTTCGCGAACGGCTCCGTAATCTACACCCAAAGCGGCTATTACGCAAGGGAATTTGCGAGGAACACGCACGGCGGCATGGTGGGCATCAATGTCGGGATACCTGTGCCTGTCGGCATATTCCCCTTCTGCGGTCACAAAGACTCGTTTTTCGGCGACCTCCACACTCTCGGCAAGGATGGCTTCCGCTTTTTCACGGAGACAAAAAGTGTCACAACACACTGGTTCGACGAGCATGAGATGAAGTCAACAAAAGTTTCCACATGGGACGGCACCATCTGATTTTTTGTACACGATATTAAAAAAGGGGAGAAATTCTTATGATAAATGTCGGAATAATCGGCGCGGGGCGCATCGGGAAAGTCCACGGAGAGTCAATCATGAGATATGTCAAGGGGGCGACTGTAAAGGCTGTCGCCGACCCATTCATGACGCCTGAGTCCGAGCAATGGGCAAACAGTGTCGGTATATGCGAGGTTTACAAAGACTATCGCAAGATACTTGACGACAAAGAGATTCAGGCAGTGCTTATATGCTCCTCGACAGACACTCACTCGTCAATATCACTTGAGGCAATTTCGGCGGGCAAGCACATTTTTTGCGAAAAACCAATCGACCATGACGTCAAAAAAATCCTTGAGGTTAAAAAGGCGCTTGAGGGCGGCGGCATTAAATATCAAGTCGGATTCAACAGAAGATATGACCACAACTTTAAAAAAGCACAAGCCGCTGTCGCATCGGGAAAAATCGGTGAGCTGAACGTGCTTAAAATCTGCTCCCGCGACCCCGCCGCGCCGCCTGTCGAGTACATAAAAGTCTCCGGCGGCATCTTCCTTGACATGACGATTCACGATTTTGACATGGTAAGGTTTATGTCGGGAGCGGAGATTGAGGAGGTTTTTGCTTACGGCGCCGTTCTTGTGGATCCGGAGATAGGCAGCGCCGGAGATATTGACACTGCCGTCATTTCCATGAAGCTTTCAAACGGGGCTTTGGCGGTTATCGACAACTGCCGCCGCGCCAGCTACGGTTACGACCAGAGAGTCGAGGCTTTCGGAAGCCTTGGGCAAGTCGCTATTTCAAACGACACCGAGTCAAGCGCCGTGATTTCCGATTCATCCGGCGTCCACGCCGAGAAGCCGCTGCTGTTTTTCCTTGAAAGATATATGGATTCATATGTCGCCGAGGTTTCAGAGTTTATAGACTGCATAGAAAAAGACACGCCTGTTAAGGTTGGCATTGACTGCGGGCTTTTGCCTGTCCTTATCGGTCTTGCGGCAAAAAAATCGCTTGTCACAGGCGCTCCCGTTAAGACGTCTGAAATCGCCGCCGAATACGGTCTTTGATTTTTTCGCGCTGATTTTTTGACGTGTTTCGGGGGTTCGAGCCTTTTTAAAAAACTTGAGGGCATATTCGGCAATTCTCACGCAAAACGGAAGCTGTCACGCACCGTTTTTAAGGATTGCAGATATGCCCTCTTTTATTTTTGCTTAATTGTCAAATTCCGCGTTTTACGAAGGAAATCACAGCTTTTTATGTTTGTTTTTTTCGCTTATCGCCATCTGCTCCGCGGCAATCTCCTTCATTGTTTCGACATCGCCGGACGAGGCTTTGGCTGACATTTCATTTCGTCTCGTCAAAAGCTCGGCATACATTCTTTCGCGCTTTTTACCTGACAGGTCGTAGAAAAGCATCGGAACAATGCTTATTGCCCCCGTTATTGACGGAAGAATGGCAAACGACGCGAAAAGCCAAAATTTTGTGTCGTCTGACTGGTCGGAGCCTGAAATAAATCTTGTCTGATCATAGCCAATCCATTTTTTGATTTGAAGCTGAACGATGCTTGTGTAAATGCCGGCCAGCTTGCTCGCAAGCCCTTTCGCGACAGATGTCATCGCCTCTGTTCTGTAGCCGTTTTTCCATTCGCAGTAGTCCATTGCCTCGTTTGACATCTCGGCCGGAATAACCTTTCTGACGCCGTAAAATATCATGAAAATTGTTTCTTCCAAAGCCATGACGATGCCCATAAACACTTTGTTTTTATATTTTCCGTTTTTCTTGCCGCCTATGCACCCTATGAGAAAAACAGGCACCATCAGAATATCAGATATATATTGACCGGATATGTAAAGAAACTTTGTTGAAAAACGCCTTCTGAACCACGGAACAATCATGTAGCTTACGGGATGCATAAAAGCGCCGGGTATGCCTGCTATCAGCTCAAGCGAAGCAAAATGCAGGACGTCAATATAATAGTCGGATTTGCTGCCGCCGATTGAAAAAGAGCCGAGAATTTGCTGAAGCGTCATGAGCAGAATCGGCTTGTTGTTTATGATAGACCGTATGCCTTGAATGATGCTCGGCCGCTCTATCGACTGCGCCACACGTTCTTTAACAATCATGTTAAACCAAAGAGTGACGGCTCCGCCCACAATCGTCGTGCCGACACCCATCCAGACAAACAGCTTTGTATACAACCCTGTCACGCCCGCCGATCTTTTCGGCTTGATGACGCCGTTGTCGATGAGGTCAATTATAACTGTCATTATCTGACCGGGCAGCTTTTCGCCCAATGCGCCCGAGGCAAAGTTCGCAAGCGTTATCAGCCTTGTCCTGTCAACAGGGTGGGGGGTTATTGTCGCAAGCAGGCCGCCTTGGGCAATGCCCCTGAAGGTGCCAGCGCCCTCACGCAAAATCGCCAGAATGAAATATGTGATGAACTTGGGCATATAGTCAGGCGCGGCGCCGGGAAAAAACAACGGCATCATCCAAAAAAACATCGTGCCCAAAGTGCCCGGAAGCGCAAGAATGACGAGATAAGGCTTAAACTTCCCCCACCGCGTTCTCGTTTTATCGACTATCGCCGCAGTAAAAACATCGTTGATGACATCCCAAATACCGTTAATAAAAGATAAAACCTGCTGGAGACCAAAATCAATCTGAAGAATATTGTTGACAAATCTGCCGGAATAGTTGTTTATGTTGAAGCTTTGAGCCATGTCCCACAACACATATCCGGCTGTTTCCTTTGTCCCGACATATCGCCTGTCTTGATAAACGTAGTTTATCTGCTCCTCCGTGAAATCGTCGTCAGAAACATAAGTGACTTTTTTCTTGTCTTCAGACAATTATAACACCACCATATTTTATGTTGAAACTGTATAAAATAATATAACATAGTTTAATACTTTATGCAATAACAACCATGAAACATTCTTTAAGAAATTTCTACAGTTGTCAAACATATGTTACATCAACCTAAAAAAATATGGTAATATATTTCGTCTTATATTCCTCCGAAGTCTTTGCCGGCATATATGGGATGTAACCCCGTGAGCTTATATTCTTTCCAAA
>JAAYIY010000069.1 GCA_012523185.1 Clostridiales bacterium | reverse complement strand
GTGCGAGCTTGTGGAGCGTCACACAGGCGTTAAAGGCGGCGACGTTGTCGTCGCTTCCACAGGCGTAATAGGTCAGCCTTTAAACATAGAGCCGATAGCCGACGGCATGGAGCGCCTTGTGGAGCGGTTGGGCGATAACAGCAAGGACGCGGCCCACGCCATTATGACGACTGACACAGTCCTCAAGGAAGCCGCCGTCTCGTTTGATATCGGCGGCAAAAAGTGCCGCATGGGCGGCATCGCAAAAGGCTCGGGCATGATTAATCCCAACATGGCGACAATGCTTGTTTTTATAACGTCAGACGTCAAAATCAGCGAGCAGGCGCTGCGGACGGCTCTTTCAGCCGACGCCGCGGACACTTTTAACATGATAAATATCGACGGCGACACATCCACAAACGACATGGTGGTTATTCTTGCGAACGGACTGTCAGAAAACGACGAAATAGACGGCGAGGGCGAAGATTTTGACACCTTTTGCAGCGCTTTAAACCATTTGACGTCATATTTGAGCAGGATGATAGCAAAGGACGGCGAAGGAGCCTCAAAGCTGCTTGAATGCATAGTGCAGGGGGCGGCCGATATCGGAACTGCGCGAAAAGCCGCAAAATCTGTTGTCAGCTCAAATCTTTTAAAGGCGGCAATGTTCGGCGCGGACGCAAACTGGGGTAGAGTTCTGTGCGCTATCGGTTACGGCGGCGCAAATGTCGATGTGGAAAAGGTCGACATCTCGTTCAAGTCAGTCGTTGGCGACATCCTTGTCTGCAAAAACGGCAAGGGAGTTGATTTCAGCGAGGAACACGCAAAAGAGATACTCCTGCGCGACGAAATACAGATTATCATAGACTTAAAGTCAGGCGATTTCAAGGCGACTGCGTGGGGCTGCGACCTCACTTATGATTATGTAAAAATTAACGGCGATTACCGCACTTGATCGGAGTTATTAAAATGGATTACACAAACGGCCAGAGGGCAGAAATCCTTATTCAAGCGTTACCATATATAAAAAGCTATACAAACAAAATAATTGTCGTGAAATACGGCGGAAACGCAATGTTGAATGATGAGATGAAAAGATCCGTCATGTGCGACATTGTTCTGCTTTCGCTTGTGGGTATAAAAGTTGTTTTGATTCACGGCGGCGGCCCTGAGATTTCGGATCTTCTTGAAAAAGTCGGCAAGCAGAGCAAGTTTGTCAACGGTCTGCGCGTCACCGACGCGGAAACGGCAGAATATGTTCAAATGGCGCTTGCCGGAAAAGTCAACAAGACACTTGTAAATAAAATCGGCAGCGTCGGCGGAAAAGCTATGGGGCTTAGCGGAATAGACGGACACATGATAACAGCAAAAAGACGCGATGAAGCACTTGGCTTTGTCGGCGACATAATAAAGATTAACTCCTCGCCAATAACGGACATACTTGACAAGGGATATATCCCCGTCATATCGACTGTCGCGTGTGACGCTGCGGGAAACACATACAACATCAACGCCGACACAGCCGCGTCAAGGATTGCCGGTGAACTGGGCGCCGAGACAATGATTAATATGACCGACATAGCAGGGATTCTGCGTGATGTCAGCGACCCGTCCACGCTGATTCCGACAATAGCAATAGACGAGATACCGAGCCTGATTGACAGCGGGATAATTTCCGGCGGAATGATACCAAAAGTCCGCTGCTGCGCCGAGGCGGTGGAGTGCGGAGTTAAAAAAGTCTTTATTATAGACGGGCGCATACCGCATTCAATAATAATCGAGGTTTTAACAGACGAGGGCATGGGCACCATGTTCGTGAAACAGAGGTAAAAGATGAACATTAAAGAGCTTGACAGGGAGTTTATAGCCGACACATACGCAAGAAACGACGTACTTTTTGTAAAGGGCCGTGGTTCGTTTTTGTATGATGAGTCGGGTAAAGAATATATAGATATCGGGTCCGGAATTGCTGTCAACATATTCGGTGCCGCGGACGACTCATGGGCGCAGGCTGTCACGAAACAGCTTTCAAAGCTCCAGCACACCTCAAACCTTTATTACACCGAGCCGCAGGCACTCCTTGCACGGACACTTTGTGAGCGCACAGGCATGAAAAAAGTGTTTTTCAGCAATTCGGGCGCCGAAGCAAACGAGGCGGCCATCAAAGCGGCACGCAAATATTCAACAGACAAACACGGCGGAAGCGAGGAGTTTAACAGCATCATAACTTTGAAAAACAGCTTTCACGGCAGGACGATAACAACTCTTGCCGCGACAGGTCAGGATGTGTTTCACAAGGATTTTGCGCCTTTTACCGAAGGATTTTTTCACGCGGAGCCTAACGACATTTGCAGCGTTAAAAAGCTTGTCAAGGAAAACGGCTGCTGCGCCGTGATGATGGAGCTTGTTCAGGGAGAGGGCGGCGTCGCCGTTCTTGACAAGGTGTTTGTCAAGGAGGTTTCAAGAATCTGCGACGAAAATAACCTTTTGCTCATAATTGACGAGGTGCAGACAGGCAACGGCAGAACAGGCGAGCTGTACTGCTATATGAATTACGGCATAATGCCCGACATTGTGACGACCGCAAAAGGTCTTGGCGGCGGTCTGCCGATAGGATGCGCAATGCTCGGCGAAAAAGTCGAAAATGTCTTTGGAAAGGGCAGTCACGGCTCGACATTCGGCGGAAATCCTGTTTGCGCGGCAGGCGCTTTAAATGTGATTTCAAGGATTGACGATGCGCTTTTGCGTGATATAAAAGCTAAAAGTGCCTATATTGTCGAATCTTTAAGCGGACAAAAGGGTGTTAAGAGCATCAGCGGTCTCGGGCTTATGCTTGGCATTGAAACGGCAAGGCCTGCCGCGGAGGTTGTTGGCGAGTGTCTTGAAAGGGGAGTCGTCTGTCTTACGGCGATAGACAAAGTAAGGCTTCTCCCGGCGCTTAACATCCCCGACGCCGCGCTTAAAAAGGCGATTCATATATTAAAAGAAGTGATAAACAAATAATTCAACATATATTCTTTTTGGAGTGTGTCAGATGAAAATCAACTTTACGGAAACTGTTCTAAGGGATGCCAATCAGTCGCTTGTTGCGACAAGGATGACACTGGAGGAGCTTGAACCGGTTTTTGAAAAAATCAACAAAGCAGGCTATTATTCAGTCGAGTGCTGGGGCGGCGCGACATTTGACAGCTGCCTTCGTTTTCTTGATGAAGATCCTTGGGTGCGCCTGCAAACAATGAGGGAAAAGATGCCCGACGCAAAGCTTCAGATGCTTCTGCGCGGTCAAAACCTGCTTGGCTACAAGCATTATCCTGACGATGTTGTGCGCAAGTTTGTGCAAAAGTCGGTTGAAAACGGTATAGATATCATCAGGATTTTTGACGCGCTGAACGACACAAGAAACATACGTGTCGCCTTGGAAGAAACGATTAAATGCGGCGCCACGGCTTCCGCCGCGATATCCTTTACGACAAGCCCCGTACACTCTCTTGAGAACTATGTAAAAACAATAAAGGAACTTGAGAGCATGGGCGCCGGTTCCATTTGCATAAAGGATATGGCGGGCATAATGACTCCGCTACAGGTCTTTAATCTTGTTAAGGCAATAAAAGAAAGCGTGAATCTGCCCGTTATTGTCCACACGCACTGCACGGCGGGTCTTGCGTATATGACTTGTCTCAAGGCCGCCGAGGCGGGCGCTGACATCATAGATACGGCAGTGTCGTGTTTTTCCGGCGGGACTTCACAGCCCGCGACAGAGACAATGTTTTACGCGCTTGACGAAATGGGATTTAAAACCGATCTGAAAATTGACAAGGTAAAAGAGATAAACGATTACCTTCTGCCGACGCGCAACGAATACCTTCAAAATGGGCTGCTTGACCCAATGGTTCTGACGACTGATTCCGACTGCCTTAATTACCAATTGCCGGGCGGAATGCTCTCAAACCTCATTTCACAGCTAAAAGCTCATAACCGACTGGAAAGCTTCAACGAGGTGCTTGAGGAAACTCCAAAAGTCAGGAAGGATCTCGGCTATCCTCCGCTTGTAACACCCATGAGCCAGATGGTCGGAGTTCAGGCGGTGCAAAATGTTTTGTCGGGGGAGAGGTACAAAAACGTCGGAAGCGAGATCAGATCTTATCTCAAGGGAGAATACGGCAGAGCGCCGGGCGAGATTGACGAGGAAATCAGGGAGATGATTCTTGGCGGCGAGGAGCCTGTCAAGGGCAGGTTTGCCGAAACCTTGCCACCTCTTTTTGAAAAGACAAAAGCGGAGCTTGGCGGCAAGGCAAGAAGTGACGAAGATGTGCTTTCGTACATCGCTTTTCCGTCAGTCGCTGAAAAGTTTTTTGAAAATCGGCTCAAAAAGGAGGAGAACTTTGCCTCCTACACCATCGAGCCAATAGATTGAACGGAGGGACGTCATGGTCGAATATTCAATTTGGGAAACAATCTTGTTGTCAGTTCTCGGCATAATTGCTGTTTTCATTGTTCTTGCGGTGCTTATGCTTTTTATCAAGGTCATCACCTTTGTGTCAAGGGTTGCTGGCGGCAAAGAAAAGCCCGCCACGCCCGCCGCTTCCGACAAATTGGCGGCATATGCCAAAGGTTCCTGCGGAGATGTAAAGCTGCATAACGTGCCCGACAAAGATGCCGCAATGATTATGGCAATTGTGGCGGATAAACTCAAAACACCGCTTAACGAGCTGAGATTTATATCGATTAAGATGATTGGAGAATAAATATATGAAATATAAGGTGACTTTACGCGGAAAAACGTATGAAGTCGAGGTAGAAAAAGGTAATGCGATACTCCTTGATGAATATGAAGCTAAGGCGCCGTCAACGCCGCCGCCCGCAGCGCCAACCGTGTCTGCCGAGCCTGCCGCTGCTCCTTCGGCAGTCGGAACGCCCGTTCACGCCGCTGACGCTGTTGCCGCGCCTATTCCCGGGACTATCATATCCGTTGATGTTTCAAAGGGTCAATCCGTGAAAAAGGGTCAGCTGCTTGTCGTAATCGAATCGATGAAGATGGAAAACGAAATCCTTTCCCCGGAGGACGGGACAATTTCGGAA
Source organism: Clostridiales bacterium (assembly GCA_012523185.1). Taxonomy (GTDB): domain Bacteria; phylum Bacillota; class Clostridia; order Oscillospirales; family Acutalibacteraceae; genus UBA1425. The sequence goes on along the minus strand of JAAYIY010000069.1, from coordinate 5,870 downwards.
ATATATGTTTCAAGCGGTGATTCAGTGGCTTCGGGCGCGGCTCTTTTGATAATAGATTAATGGAGGGGAAAGCTATTGCATATGATCCGTGATATTATTTTCGGATTGTGGGAAAGCTCCGGATTGGCGGGAATTGCCGACCCGCGCCAGATTATTATGATTTTGATATCGTGTTTCCTGCTTTATCTCGGCATAAAGAAAAAGTTTGAGCCGCTTCTGCTTGTGGGAATCGCTTTTGGAATGCTCTTGACAAACCTGCCGATGTCGGGATTGTATCATCCCGAGTTTTGGAGCTTGGCGGAAGTTAATTATTCCGACGTGTTCCACAGCGGCGGTCTGCTCGACTTTTTATATATCGGTGTCAAGACAGGGATTTACCCGTCGCTGATTTTTCTCGGCGTCGGCGCCATGACAGATTTCGGTCCGATGCTTTCAAACCCCAAATCGCTTTTGTTGGGAGCGGCGGCGCAGCTTGGGATTTATTGCGCCCTCATCCTCGCGATTGTACTTGGATTTCCCGGCAATGTCGCCGCCGCGATAGCAATCATAGGCGGTGCCGACGGTCCGACAGCCATATACGTCACAAAGATTTTGGCGCCCGAATACTTAGGGCCGATTGCGATAGCGGCATACTCATACATGGCGCTTATTCCTCTGATTCAGCCGCCCATAATGCGTGCCCTGACGACACAAAAAGAGCGGGAAATCAAAATGGATCAGCTCCGCGAGGTTTCAAAGCTTGAAAAGATTATATTTCCCATAGCTGTTACAATTTTCACTGTTTTAATTCTTCCGTCCGTTGCTCCCTTAATCGGATGTCTGATGCTCGGCAATCTTTTCCGCGAGTGCGGAGTGACAGACAGGCTGTCCGACACCGCGCAAAACGCACTGATGAATATCGTCACCATATTTTTGGGTGTTTCAGTCGGCGCGACGGCCATTTATTCCCGTTTTCTTTCGCTCGACACGATTAAGATTATTTTTATCGGACTTTTCGCGTTTTCATTTTCCACAGTCGGCGGACTTCTTTTCGGCAAGCTGATGTGCCGTCTTTCAAAAGGAAAGATTAATCCGCTGATAGGCTCGGCGGGCGTTTCGGCTGTGCCGATGGCGGCGCGTGTTTCACAGATTGAGGGGCAAAAGGCGAATCCGTCAAACTTCCTGCTGATGCATGCGATGGGTCCGAATGTCGCCGGTGTCATAGGGTCGGCTGTCGCGGCGGGATTTTTGCTCTATATTTACGGATAAGCGCGGCAATTCCGCAGACAGAAAAACAGGCTGCGTTAAGCTCGGCGGGGCGGCTCATTTTTGCAAACTATATATTCCTCGCAGAATATAAATTTGATGAGAAAGGGCGATTAAGTCTCGCACAAAGTTCAACGCGGCTTTTGTGATTTTATAAATCATTTCTTTACAAATTCCTTATAAGGGGGCGTGTCATATAAAAACATCAAAAGCTGCCGACTTAAAAAGAGACGGCAAAACAGAGGTTATGTTTTTCTTTGACACCGAGGATTTCACGTCGGAGCGAAGCGCCGAAGCAATCAAGCAAGAGGCCGAAATATGCACGTCAGAGGGCGTTGTGGGGCATTTTGCCGTTGTCGGACTTTTGGCGCAGCAGTTAGAGGCTTGGGGACGCCGTGATATAATCAACTCCCTCAAGCCGCACATAATAGGAACCCACACATACGGGCACACGCTTCACCCGAATATCTGTGAGGTTTCCGATTGCGCTGATTTTGAACAAGCTTTTGAAAATGTCGCGAAATATGAGGACATGGCGCTCGACATGATTAACAGCGTTTTTGCCCCCGAAAAGATTATGTTCGCGTGCCCGCCGGGAAACAGCAAAAGCTATGCCGCAATGTACTTTTATGCCGCTCGCGGCATTCCTTTTTATTGCGACACAGTTGTCTGCGACGGGCGCGGATCGGCGCTGCATTATTGCAACCAGGAGCATATAGACTATTTCAAATCCATGGAAAGCCTTTTTTTCAGGAGTGAGCCTGATTTAGATGGATTTATCGAAGAACTCCATGCGGCAAGGGACAGAGCGATTATATACACTCACCCAAATATTGCGGTTAAAACAGAGTTTTGGGACGCTTTAAATTACAACAAGAAAAACTTGCGCAAGTTTGGCGAATGGATTGAGGCAAAAGACAGAGAGCCTTTAGAAACTGAAAAGTTTTATCGTCTCATGAGGGAGCTTATCCGAAAGCTTAAAGGAGACGAACGATTTGTTATCACCGACTTAAACGAGGTATTAAAGCGCCGACAGCCGCGCGTCTTGCCGACGGTCGGTATGCTGCCGAAAATAAGGCGGGAACTTAGCGGCGGGCTTTGCCGTGTCAAGGACATGCCTTTCTCACTGTCGGAGATTTTTTCTGCCGTCGTCGGAATTATCAACGGCAGTGGGCGCTGTGTGCCGTCGTTGACTTACGGATTTTTGTCAGAGCCGCGCGGACTGCGCGAGGAGCGTGTTGTGTCGGCGGAGGGCTTGCGAAACGCCGCCGCGCGCATCAGGACCGACACATTTATTCCAGAATATATAACGGTGGACGGAATTGAAATAGGTCCGGCGGATTTTCTCATGGCAGCTCTGGAAATGCTGACTTCAAGCGAACATAGAATTAAAATCACGCCGAGGGAGCAGCTTGTAAAATCAGATGAATTGTGCGAGCTGAAAAGCTTTAAAATGAACGGGCAATGGTGCCACGCTGAGAGCTTTTGTGACAGCTTTTTGTCAGACAGGCTTCGCCTGCAATGCTGGACATTGCGCTATGAACAATCCGCAAAGCGGCAATCGCTATGGAGCGGCATAAAATAATCAATCAAAAGGAAGCGGCGAAATGGAAAGATACACTTACAAAAAAGATTTGCGCGTAAAACACAATGTGGATGTTTTTGTGGCGGGCGGAGGTCCGGCAGGCGTGGCGGCAGCCGTCGCGGCGGCAAGGCGCGGCGCATCTGTCTATATCGCCGAGTCCTTTACGGCATTCGGCGGAGCGGCCGTTACAATGCTTGTTCCGGCGTTTATGCAGTTTGGGGACGGTGAAAACTTTCTTGCCGCGGGAATCGGCTCGGAGGTTTTTGAATCAATCAAAGAAAAAAGCTATCCGTCGTTTCAAAAATACTGTCCTCACTCCATACCTGTCGAAACACTTAAAATCATTTATGACGACATGGTCGTCAAATCAGGCGCTTTATTCAGCTTTAACACAAACGTAATAGATGTTTGCGCGGAGGACGGCCGCATTTCGGCTGTCATATGCGCGTCAAAAGGCTCTGTTTTTGCCGTCAAGGCAAAGGTTTATGTTGACTGCACAGGCGACGGCGACGTTGCTTTTTATGCCGGAGCGGAATACACGCTGGGAAACGAGCAGGGCGAATTGATGGCCTCCACGCTTTGCGGGATTTGGGCGGGCATATCTTGGGGCGACGTCAAAGGCAACGACGGCCGCATGCTTGACAAAGCGTTCGAGGACGGCTTGTTCACAAACGAGGACAGGCACCTGCCGGGTATGTGGCGCATAGCCGACGGAATCGGCGGCTCAAACGCCGGGCATATTTACGATATAAACGGATGCGATGCCGATTCACTCACAAAAGGCATTATCAGCGGAAGGAAGCAGCTTGCGGAATACAGGGAATATTACCGAAATTATTTGACAGGGTTTGAAAGAGCCGAGCTTGTTTATTCCGCTTCGCAAATAGGGATAAGAGAAACGCGCAGGATAATCGGCGACTATACACTTTGCCTTGACGACTTTATTTCCCGGGCAATATTTGACGATGAAATCGGGCGTTACTGCTATAATATCGACATACACTCCGCCGTCAACACGAAGGAGGGTTTCGAACTTTTTTCAAGGGAGCATAAGGGATACAGATATTCAAAGGGCGAAAGCTACGGTATTCCTTACCGCACGCTTACGCCAAAAGGCTTTTCAAATCTGATTGTGGCGGGGAGGTGCGTTTCAGCGGACAGGCACATGCAGTCATCACTGCGCGTAATGCCGGGATGTTTTATTACCGGTCAGGCAGCAGGGACGGCGGCGGCAATCTGCGCCGCTGATAACAGCGATGTCCATGACGCCGACATAACTGAAATACAGCGCGCGCTTTTAAGCCTTGGCGCCTTTCTCCCAAACTTTAAGGCATAGGATAAGGCTGACAAACCTGCCGCCGCGCAGGGCGCTTAATAAAGGCTTAACAAAGAATTCGATTAAAACTTATTTAGATTGACACAAATGAATAAAAATGGTATTATTTTAAGTGATTAATGGGTTTTTTTCAAGTAAGCAACAGTGTGAAATGATAGGATTTTAAAAGAAAGGATAGCGGGGGTATTAAAATTGAATAAATTTAAAAGAGTGGCAATCGTTTTCATTACTGCACTTTTTGCATCCTTATCCTGCGGCGTATTTTTGCCTGTGTCAGCAAAAGCGGCGGGACGGCTTTCGCGGCAAGCGGTCGGGGGAGACGTTTTTGTTTTTGTCCACGGACTCAACGGTTGGGGCGGCGACGAAGGTTTAAACGGTATACTGCCGTATTGGGGCGCGTCAACGGGAGATCTCATGGAGTATCTCCGCTCACAAGGCTTCGACTGTTACTCTGCCTCTGTGGGTCCGATTTCAAGCGCTTGGGACAGGGCTTGCGAGCTTTACGCACAGCTGACCGGTTCGACTGTCGATTACGGCAAAGCACATTCCGAGGGTCACAATCACCTCAGGTTCGGAAGGACATACAGCGAGCCTCTCATTAAAAACTGGGGAGATGTTGACGGGGGTGAAACAGCAAAAGTCCACTTTATCGGACACAGCTTCGGCGGAACGGCAATCCGAATGTTGTCTCATCTGCTTGAATACGGAGACGACGCCGAGATAAAAGCCGATCAGACGGACATTTCACCGTTGTTTACAGGCGGAAAAGGGGACATGATAAAAAGCGTGACGACAATATGCACACCGCATAACAGCTCCACTTTTTATTATCCCGCTGAAAAGCTGAAGATTACAAAGTCCCTTCAGTACATAAGCATTTTATATGCCGGGATTGCCGGCAGGTCAATCTTAAACGGCACATATTTTGACTTTCACCTTGAGCAGTTCGGCCTGACAAATATTCCCGGCGAAACAAATGCCGACGAATATCTCAGATCAGTCAGAAGGCTTTTAAAAAGCAACGACGATATGGCGCAATTTGACATAACTCCGAAGGGAACACAGATATTAAACGAATATCTTGAAACAAACAGCAACGCATACCACTTTTCATATTCATTCAAGACAACTAGAACGATTCCCATACTGAAAATTGAGCTGCCCATAAAGTCGACTAATCCGCTTTTGTTTTTGCCGTCTTTTGTGATGGGGATAATGAGAACGGTTACCGACAGCGACACAGGTCAAAAATGCGGTCCCGAATGGCGCGCGAACGACGGGCTGTGCAGCACTTTTTCTCAAACATATCCATTTGACGAGGCGCACGTCAAATTTGGCGGCGCGGCAGGTGTTGAAAAGGGTGTTTGGAATGTTATGCCGGTAAGCGTCGGAGACCACGGAACAGCTATCGGGCTTTTAGTTAAAGACAAGTCGCAAACGCATAATTTCTATACAGAAATTCTCAATATGCTTTCAGACCTTGATTAAGCAAGACAAATCCGTAAAACAAAACAATGAGAGACATTGCGAAGCTGCCGCCAAAAGCGGAATAACGCGCGGTAGTCTTGTTTATGTTTTAAGGCAACACCGCGCAATGAGCGGCTGAAGCCTTTGTTGCATGCTTGCTTGCATCTTTTCCGTCATATCGCCCAAAAATGCTCGGCAATACACAAAGTATTGCCTGCGCTTTTTAGACAATCTGAC